>JAVEQP010000131.1:0-8131 GCA_034007585.1 Lentimicrobium sp.
CCAAGAAAACTTAACAGGTTGGCCTTCGACAAAAAGCTCAGGCACCAGAAGAAAACCTGTTAGGTAGCCTACTCTCAACGATTCAACACCTCATCAAATCTTAAGCGTAGCGAAATCCCGAGAGGAGGAACGACGATTCGGGACTCAAATCCTCAAATCAACAAATCCTCAAATCAAAATACCTGTCGCCCTACCCCAAGAAAACTTAACAGGTTGGCCTTCGACAAAAAGCTCAGGCACCAGAAGAAAATCTGTTAGGTAGCCTACTCTCAACGATTCAACACCTCATCAAATTTTAAGCGTAGTGAAATTCCGAGAGGAGAAACGACGATTCGGGACTCAAATCCTCAAATCAACAAATCCTCAAATCAAAATACCTGTCGCCCTACCCCAAGAAAACTTAACAGGTTGGCCTTCGACAAAAAGCTCAGGCACCAGAAGAAAACCTGTTAGGTAGCCTACTCTCAACGATTCAACACCTCATCAAATCTTAAGCGTAGCGAAATCCCGAGAGGAGAAACGACGATTCGGGACTCAAATCCTCAAATCAACAAATCAACAAATCCTCAAATCCTCAAATCAAAATATCAGTCGCCCTACCCCAAGAAAACCTAACAGGTTGGAAGAAAACCTGTTAGGTTACTTCACCCATCATCATTTTAACCGCGAATTAACGCTAAATTTTTTTAACAACACCTCCTGCCTGAGGCGGACAGGCAACAAATCAACACCTCAACTGATCACTGATTACCGATCACCCATCACCCACCAAACAAATCAACCACATCCTGCCCCGGCTTCAGGTGCCAGGCTTTAATTCCTAAACTGCGGGCGGCTTCCACATGCGCTAAAGTGTCATCTATGAAGAGGGTTTGTTGAGGTTGCAGTGCGGCATCGTCAATCACAAAAGTGAAAATCTGAGGGTCGGGCTTTAATCTTCTCAATTGATGTGAAAACCACATTTTTTCGAATAAGCCGGCAAGCGGAAATCCGAATTTCTCTCCAAAACCTTTGATGTAATGAATAAAGTGAATCTCGTTTGAATTGGAGAGCAGAAATAAACGATAATTATGTCGTAGCTTTTTAAGCAGATCCACCCTTTCAGATGGAAAATCGAGTAACAATGCATTCCAGGCCTGATCCACCTGCTCAGATGTTAAACCTTCGCTCAGCATTTCAAGCGCGCCTTTTCTGAATGCATCGGGTGATATGTTCCCTTTTTCAAAATTTATCAACAGTTCGGTACTGCTTTGGCTTCCCCAGAAATCTACTCCCGGCCTGATGCCCAATTCGGTGAAAGCTTGCTGTGTGAGACGCGGATCAATATTCAATAAAACATTTCCAAAGTCAAAGATTATATTTTTGATGCCTGTTAAATCTGGTTTTTTCATAGAAGTATATTCAGGTGATTATAATATAAAACTGTAAATATAGCCTGTAAATCCGGTAAAAACTAAAAAAAGCTATGATTACCCGAGGGCTTCACGCCAGGTCACCAGTTGTTTTTTTTGCTCGTCCCAGAGCCTCAGCTTTAAGGTCTTTAAACTTTTCAGAAGAGTTACCGGAGCTTCTTGTCTGAACGCTTCATTTTCATGATAGCATTTTTGTAATCGGTAATTGGGAATTTTTGAACTCAGGTGATGAATGTTATGAAACCCAATATTACCGGAAAACCATTGCAACAGCCTGGGTAATTTGAAATAGGAAGCGCCATGCATTGCTGCGGATGTGTAATCCCAATTTTCATCACGGTACCAGTTTACCTCAGGGTACTGATGCTGCACATAAAAAAGGAAAACGCCAACTACCGAGGCAATATAGGTAATTGGGATTTGAATCATAAGATAAGTTTTAAACCCTATCAACCAACTCAGGCCAAATACGACAAGTGCAATTCCCGCATTGGTCACATACACACTTATACGCTCTTTCCGGCTAAACCCTTTCCGCGTAAACCGGTTTGAGACAAGGAACATTAAGGGAGCACCCAGTCCAAACATTACAAACGGGTTACGATAAATCCGGTAAATAAGACGTTTTTTATGGGGAAGGTTTTTATATTCATCAACAGTCAGCGTCCAAACGTCGCCTTCTCCACGTTTGTCGAGATTTCCGGAAGTGCGGTGATGCATCAGGTGCGCATGGTGCCAGCGGTGATACGGGGTAAAGGTTAGTATCCCTAAGACGGTTCCTACAGTATCGTTTGCGGTCTTAGACCGGAAAAAGGCACCATGTCCGCAATCATGAAAAATGATAAAAAGGCGCACGGTAAATCCCGTCGCCAGAAGGATAAGTGGCAAGATGTACCACCATGAAAATGGAACCAGATAAATCATGGCAATCCATAATATGATATAAGGCACCAGGGTGTTTGTAAGTTGCCATACACTGCTTCGTATGGAAGGATCACGGTAAGGCGCAATTAATTTTAATACCGATTTGTCTGTGGTAGGTTGTTGAGGTTGAGCTGAGATCATTGAGGGAAGATGATGTTTTGATTTTTAGCAAAAAAACCGGACTTTCTTAAAGGGAATTATTTTCAACCATTCAACATAAATGAGTTAAAAATGTTGCATAGATGGTTAATATTTGATTTAACCCGGAGAATTCAACAATTTTCACTGCCTTTGACAGTCTGTTATAACAGTTTAACGTTAGATTGTCAGCCAGGATTAATCGGGAATTTTACAGATAATTCATATCATAATTGTAATACAGGTAATTAAGAACTTTATTACCTGTATGTTTGTTGTTCAATATTCAAAATTAATACACATGAATAAAATGTTTAAATCTAGTTTCAATGCCTTATATTTCTTTACCTTATTGTCCCTGACAGTTTTAATGAGTTGCGGAGGTCCGCAACGAAAAACGGAATCCGGCAAAATAGGTAGAACGGATAATGTTACAGAAATTAAGGGAGAGGAGTTTGCTCAACTCACCGATCCTCCTTTTGTTCCGCCCCCAATAACCCGGAATTATGCTACCAAAGTGATTGTGGATCTGGAAATTATTGAACTGGAAATGGAGCTGGCCGATGGAGTAAATTATGTTTTCTGGACTTTTGGCGGAACGGTTCCCGGATCTTTTATCCGCATAAGGGAAGGGGACTATGTGGAGTTTCACCTGAAGAATCATCCAGACAATAAGCTTCCACATAACATTGACCTTCATGCTGTTACTGGACAGGGCGGCGGTGCTGAAGCTACCTATGTGGCTCCCGGATATGAAGCTATTTTCAATTTTACAGCCATTAATCCCGGCTTATTTGTTTACCACTGTGCAACTGCACCTGTTGGCATGCACATTGCCAATGGGATGTATGGACTGATTCTGGTTGAACCTAAGGGGGGAATGTCGAAAGTTGACAAAGAATATTATGTGATGCAGGGCGACTTTTATACCGATGGGGATTATGGCGAATCGGGATTGCAACCTTTTAATATGAACAAAGCCATTAAAGAACAACCTGACTATGTAGTATTTAACGGACACGTTGGTGCTCTTACGGGGGAGCGCAGTTTAAAAGCCACGGCGGGAGAAACGGTACGCCTGTTTGTTGGCAACGGAGGGCCAAATCTTGCATCAAGTTTTCACCTGATAGGTGAGGTGTTTGATAATGTGTACATTGAAGGGGGATCTTCCATGAATCATGATGTTCAAACCACGATGATTCCAGCCGGAGGTTCTACCATTACTGAATTTAAGGTTGAAGTGCCGGGTAAATTTATTCTGGTGGATCATTCCATCTTTAGGGCTTTTAACAAAGGAGCACTGGGTATTCTTGAAGTAGATGGGGAGGAAAATAAGCGAATATACTCTGGTAAATCTGAACCTGGTATCTACCAACCTTCCGCAGAAGCGATAAACCTTTACAAAAAGAAGAGGGGCTATCCGGCCATTACCAAAGAGGAAATGCTTATTGCCGGGAAAACTTTGTATGATGTGAATTGTGCCGCATGTCACTTATATGATGGCAAAGGGGTAACGGCTGTTTTTCCACCTCTGGCAAAATCGGATTACATCCACGGCAAACCTGAAAAAGCAATTAATGCAATAGTAAACGGTCTTGCCGGCGAAATTACTGTAAATGGGGTAAAATATAACAGCGTGATGCCCAAGCAAGCCCTTACGGATTCCGAGGTGGTTTCGGTGCTGACCTATGTATATAACACCTTTGATGGAGTAGATGTAAAGATTACGAGTGAACAGGTTAAAAAACTCAGGAAATAACATGAATTTCTCATTCAGGAGTTTGATTTTATTGTTTTTTATCAGCCTTCAGCTCAATGCACAGCAACGCTCTGAGCTGAAGACGATGGAATTTATTCCGGTGGGTAAATACCTGCCGCTTTATTCCGGAAACAATAATTTCAAAACTACTGCCGCATTTTATATTGACCGATATCCGGTGACCAATCAGGAGTTCAGACAGTTCGTTCAGGAGAATTCTGAGTGGGGGAAGCTGACAGTAAAAGGTTTATTTGCTGATAAGGGATATCTTAAGCATTGGAATGACGACAATTCTTTTGAAGACAGGCTAAAAGACAGTCCTGTGGTGAATGTTTCGTGGTTTGCAGCTCAAAAGTACTGCGAATGTCAGGGCAAGCGACTGCCAACCACCGATGAGTGGGAGCGGGTAGCCGCCGCAGGGCTTAAGTCTGCCGATGGAAGTAAAGAGAAGGATTTTCAGCAATGGATACTTAAAGTCACTTCCAGACCTCAGCAAAAACCCATTCCTGATATAGGTTCCACAAAACGGAATTACTACGGAGTCTGGGACATGCATGGATTGATCTGGGAGTGGACCTACGATTTCAACAGCAGCCTCTCAAGTGGTGAATCCCGTGGCAATGCCGGATCAGGAAGTGATCTGTTTTGTGGAGGAGGCGGGGCACAATCCGGTGATGTGGAAAACTATGCAGCTTTCCTGAGGTATGCGCTGCGCTCGAGTCTGAAAGCCGGACATGTTCTCCAAAACCTGGGCTTCAGGTGTGTCAGCGATGTGAAAAAGACTTCAGGGGTTCAATAAGATTTATCGAATGAATTTAAACGCACAAAAAGTAAATATATGACAAGAAGAATTTTGATGGTTTCCCTGATGTCAACAATACTATTGCTGGCATTTTCCTGCATACAGCAGAAAGAGGAAGGTTCCTGCTGTAAAACAGATTCACCATCGGCTGCTGATCCGCTCCCGGTATCTGACCACTCCCTCTATCTGCTTACTTCAGATTGGGAAACCGAAAGGAATGATATAAAAAAACTTGAATCCTATAATGGAAAGGTAGTGGTGACCTCCATGTTTTTCAGTAATTGTGCTTCTGCCTGCCCACGCATTACTGCTGATATGAAAAATATAGAAGCTGGATTAAGCCCGGAAGAGCGGGAAAAAGTTCAGTTCTTGTTGATTACTATGGATATTAAGCGTGATACGCCCGTACAGATGAAAAAATATGCGGCTGATCATCAGTTGAATAAAAAATGGGATTTAATCCGCTCCGATCAGTCTGCCACTATGGAACTGGCCAATGTTTTGGGCGTTAGAATTCAGCCTCTGGAAGGTGGTGGTTTTGACCATTCCAACATCATACATATCCTCAATCCGAAAGGCGAATTGGTTTATCAGCAAGTGGGTCTGAATGTTGATCCGGAGCAAAGCCTTATGGAAATCAGGAAGTTGCTCTAAGGCATTTGTCAATTTTATAGAAGTAAAATCCGGGAAAGTTCATGTAGAATATTCCCGGATTTTGTTTTGTACCTTTTCAAAAAGTAGATATACTTATTTCCTTGAAAAGCATCAAGGTATTACTGCATTTTTTTTGTGAAAACCAGGGAAAGCCTTGAAACATGCCGGCTTTTTGGGTTCATACTTTCAAAAACACATACTTTCAGGGAATAATTATGCTAGAAACGTTGCGAATTAAAATATTTCCATAGATTTGCTTAAAACAAAAGAGCAACAGTTGCCTCCAGATTTATAAAATTTCTATCTCAGTGAAAAGACTATTGATTTGCTTGTCTATAATTCTAACCGGCCTTACGGGTTTTCCCCAGGAGGTTTATCAGGATGTGATTTATCTGAAAAGTGGTGAGGTGTTAAGTGGAACTATAGTGGAACAGGTTCCCGGGGTTTCCATGAAGATAGAAACATCTGAACGCAAGGTATTTACCATTAAGATGGATGAAATAGAGAAAATTACCAAGGAAAAAGTGATGCTTAGTGCTACGCAGCAAAAAGCTTTAAAATCCGGGTTTGAGGGCAACGGAGCGTTAGGGTATAATTTGGGTAACGGTGATTATGGACTGGACCGCCTGATGATAAATTTGTCCCTTGGCTATCGGTTTTATCCTGTCTTTTTTCTGGGGGCCGGACTGGGCGCCAGGCAGTATCCCGATTTGAAAGCGACCATAGTACCGGTTTATATTGATTTCAGGGGAATACTGATGGACAGGAAAGTCAGCCCCTTCGTTTCAGTTCAGTTTGGTACTTCGTTAAATGCTTCAGATGGATTCAAAAATGTAGGTATGTTGATAGGGCCTAACTTTGGCATAAATTTCAGGCTTCCGGAAGAGTCACAGGTATATTTCAGCATAGGTTATGAGTTTCAGCAAATGGATTTCTATATATGGCAAAGTGGTTATGTGAGTGTTTCCAAAAAAAATAATGGTGCTATAAGTCTTCGGGTTGGATTCACGTTTTAACATTTTTGAACGATTCCTTCATCCGGCTGACGTCAGCGAAAACAGGTAAACCTGCTTATCCGATATTGGCTTTGCTAACATTATAGAACCAAACAGTTAACCGTAATTACAGGATTTTCCTGATCCTTCCTGGAGCCACAATACCTTTTTCAGTAATAAATCCGCTGATTAATCCGGCCGGGGTAACATCAAAGGCGGGGTTTAGTGCATCGGAACCGGGATTACTTACGCGTATGGTGTGAAGTTTCCCTTCCACATCGGGCCCGGTCTGGTAATTGACCTCATCGGCATTACGTTGTTCTATTTCAATGTCTTTCCCCAAAAGGGTATCAAAATCAAACGTTGAGCATGGAGCGGCAACATAAAACGGAACGCCGAAATGGTTTGCCACAATGGCCTTTTCAAAGGTACCTATTTTATTGGCGGTATCTCCATTGGCTGCAATACGATCGGCCCCGGTGATGACCATATCTACTTTCCCCTGCGACATGAGATAAGCTCCGGCATTATCGGGTACAATCAGGTGTTCTATCTCTTCGTTCATCAGTTCCCAGGCAGTGAGCCGCGCACCCTGACTGCGAGGACGGGTTTCATCGACGTAAACAAAGATCTTTTTACCCTTGCGGTGAGCCTGATAAATGGGCGAGAGGGCACTGCCATAATCAACAAAAGCCAGCCAGCCTGCATTGCAATGGGTTAGCACACGGGCGCCGTCCTTAAGCATCGTTTCTCCAAAACTGCCGATTTTCCGGCCGGCTTCCTGGTTTTCAACGGCAATCTCCAAAGCTGTGGCTAAAGCATGAGCGACTGAAATAATACCGGCATTAAATACTTTATCAACGGCATAAAAAAGGTCGCGGGCAGTGGGACGTGCCGAGCGAATCTGTTCTCTGGCAAAGGCTGGATTATCTCCGGTCATAAAAGCCTGGGCCATGGCAAAACCGGCAGCGGCACCAATGGCTCCTGCACCCCTTACGTTCATTGTGCGAATGGCGGTACAGGTTTCTTTCCAGGTAGAACACTTCTTTATGGAAAAGGTAAAAGGGAGCAGGTTTTGATCTATCATGTAAACCGCTGAGTCCTCGAACCAAATGGTTTGGTAATGGATATGGCCAACCTTCATATTTCTGGTATTGAGTCTTTGCTTCGGGCAAAGGTAAGGTTTCATTTTTAAAAAAGCAGTTCTCAACTGTTGACCGTGCACAAATTGAATATGAGTTCACTACGCCATCAGCCTGAATCTACAGCGGAATAAGGTAGGAAGAAAAAAATAAGGTAAAAAGGGGAGGACGAGGCATTTTGGTTACTGAGGTTTATAGATATAATAAGGTTAGATTCTGCAAGAATAAGTAGCACTTATTGTCGGCTTGGTTACTGAGGTTTGTAGATATAATAAGGTTAGATTCTGCAAGAATAAGTAGCACTT
>JAVEQP010000029.1:0-37956 GCA_034007585.1 Lentimicrobium sp.
CCGAAGCTCAGGCTTCTCATTTTGCAAAACTGGCATTGAAGTGTATTCAGCAGGAATATCCCAATAAGCCCGGCGAGGTAGTGGCCAGCGATAAGGACATCAAGCCGGTGCGGGAATACCGGCCGGCATTTTACGGCTGTTTCGACTGGCACTCTTCCGTTCATGGCCACTGGATGTTGGTAAAACTATTGAAAGAATTTCCTGAAATGCCCGAAGCCGCGCAAATAAAAACAGCCCTTAGTCAAAATCTTACCCCCGAAAACCTACTGGTGGAAGTTCAATTCTTTAAAGACAGCAGCAATAAAACCTTTGAGCGCACTTATGGCTGGGCCTGGCTGCTGAAACTGGCCGATGAGCTCCACACCTGGGACAACCACTATGCCCGGCAGTGGGAAGCTGCCCTTCAACCGCTTACTGACCTCATTTGCCAGTATTACCTCGGTTTTTTACCGAAGCTGGTTTATCCTATCCGGGTGGGAGAACACTCCAACACCGCCTTTGGCTTATCTTTTGCGCTGGATTATGCCCAAAACACGCAAAATAAAGCGCTAGAAATAATGATTACTTCACGGGCAAGGGATTTTTACCTTACCGACCAAAATTGCCCCGAATCGTGGGAGCCGAGTGGCTTTGATTTTCTGTCCCCATGTTTGATTGAAGCGGATTTGATGGCCAGGGTATTGCCCGATGATGAATTCCTGAAATGGATTAATGCTTTCCTTCCCGGATTAAATGCCGGCACCCTGAGAATAATGAACGAAACAGCAAAGGTTGTCGACCGCAGCGATGGTAAACTGGTGCATCTGGATGGGCTGAACTTCTCGCGCGCCTGGTGTTTGAAACATCTGGCTACTAAACCCGGCATGAACCGCGAGGCTTTACTTACCGCCGTCCAAAAGCACCTCGATGCCGCCCTGCCCAATGTTGCTGATGGCGATTATGCCGGCGAGCACTGGCTGGGGACCTTCGCGGTTATGGCGGTGGTGACGGAATAGTGTATTGGCTTTCATGATTATTGTATCTTTGTAAAATAACAATAAGCAATGTTACCATAAAAATTGCTATCTTTGAACTATGACTAAGCGAGAGGAGATCCTATCTAAGCTGAAGGAGTTGAAACCTATTCTTCTGGAGGAGTATAACGTTAAGAAAATTGGTTTGTTTGGATCGTTTGCAGATAATACCCAGACAGAGCAAAGTGATATTGATATACTGGTGGAATTGGAAAAGCCCATTGGCTGGAAATTCTTTTCGCTAGAACTCTATCTGGAAAAAATATTTAATCGGAAAATTGACCTGGTAACCAAGGAGGCATTGAAGGACCAAATCCGTGAAATTATTCTCAATAAAGTAAATTACGTGTAGTTTGGATAAGAAGGACAGAATATACACGATGTATCTGCAGGACATGCTGACTGGTATAGAACGGATTAGCCAATATATTGAAGGGTTTAATTTCAGGCAATTTAAACAAGATTATAAAACTGTGGATGCTGTTATCCGTAATTTTGAAATCATCGGAGAAGCATCGAAAAATTTGCCTGAAGAAATCAAATCAAAATATCCTGAAGTACCATGGGCTGAAATGTATTTACTTAGGAACAAAGTATCGCACGAATACTTTGGCGTGGATTATGAGATTATCTGGGACGTTGCTGTTAACTACCTTGACGAAAACAGAAAGCAAATAGAAAAAATTTTAAAGGAAGTAGAAAAACAAAGTGGAACATAACAGTAAATATTCAAATATAATTCTGAAAGACCATCCAAAATCTTCATGCATTAGGTACATTCTCCTCTAATTAAGGCGAGGTCCCAGTTGGAATAATTCCCCACCCTGCCCAATGTAGCCGATGGCGATTATGCCGGCGAGCACTGGCTAGGGACCTTCGCGGTGATGGCGGTGGTGACGGAATAGTGTATTGGCTTTCATGATTATTGTATCTTTATAAAAAACAGCCAGATGCATAGTCTTTTAGCAAATAACTTAGATAAAATCAGCGCATTATGTAAGTTGCATAATGTCAGGTCTTTGTTTGCATTTGGTTCAATTTGTACCGATGAATTTAACGACAAGAGTGATGTAGAGCTTCTGGTTTCGTTCAATCCGATGGACTATGGTGACTACGCGGACGCTTATTTTACTTTAGCCGATAAGTTTGAAAGCATCTTTCATCGTCAAGTAGATCTGGTTACCGATAAATCACTGTCAAATCCATACTTTATTGACTCCATTAACCGAACAAAAAAGTTGATTTATGGAAAGTGAGATAAAGAAATTTCTGTTTGATATTTTTTAATCTATCAACTCCATTGAGAGTTTCCTTGGTGATACCCGGGAATTCAAAATCTATATGGAAAATAAGATGCTGCGCCGGGCGGTTGAACGCGAGTTTGAAATTATAGGAGAAGCAATGAGTCGAATAGATAAATTTAACCCGGAAATTAC
Source organism: Lentimicrobium sp. (assembly GCA_034007585.1). Taxonomy (GTDB): domain Bacteria; phylum Bacteroidota; class Bacteroidia; order Bacteroidales; family Lentimicrobiaceae; genus Lentimicrobium. The sequence continues at coordinate 2,450 of JAVEQP010000029.1, forward strand.
CATTTCGAGCAAGAGACAAATAATAAGTATGCGAAATCGCGTGATACATGGATATGATAAGATTGACAATGAAATTATTTGGGGGACTATTGTTCGTCATTTGCCGTCGCTAAAAAAAGAGATTGCAGAACTCTTAAAATATTGAAAGATATTTTCGGCTAAAGCCAAGAAGAAGGCCAGGCATTTGGCACCGGACTTAGCAACGGAGAAGGTTACGGAAAGCCCCCCCCGGCAGGAAGGTTTTGCCCATAACCCCTGTAAGCGAAGACATCAAATATAATTCTGAACGACCATCCTAAAACTTTATACATTATCTTTGTGTTAAATACTTCGGACTGAATACGATTAACCTATGAGAACCCTGAAAATAGAACTTAAGGATAACAAAGCTTATCTCATGCTAAAAGAGCTAGAGGATAAACACCTGATAAGGATTGTAAAAGAACCTGATTTGAGTTCCTATGCGCTACCCGGAGCGCCCATAAGTGAAGAAGATTTTAAAATATGGGTTGAATTTGCCGATGATTCATCAACATTAAGTTTTGCCGAAACGAAAGAAAGATGGGCAACACAAAAGGAAAAGCTCCAAAAACTTATTCAGTCAGAGTAAGTGAAAACGCGCTCCAAAACCATAATGATATTGTCGGATTTATTGCTTTCGTGAAACGTCAACCTATAAATGCGGTACGAGTGGGTGATAAAATCATGGAAACCATAGAACGTATTGAACGGAATCCACTTTCGTTCTGCGAATGTGAAGAAATCCCCACTCTATCAAAAATCTACCGCAAAGCGGTATGCATGAGCTGGCTTGTCATTTATAAAATTATTGCCTCCGAAATTATCATACTTGGCATCATTCACAGCAGCAGAAGACCATCTTCAGTCAGAAAACTTCGAAAAGTGAGATAGCATTGAATACGGTTTAAAGTCCAATCTCATATTTGTTTTTTCGCGTTCACCAATTGCCTGCATTAAAACAAGAGATAGCAGAACTCTTAAAACATTGAAAAACATTTTCGGCTAAAGCCAATAAAGGCGGGCAAAGCATTTTGCACCGGGCTAAAGCCCGGAGAAGTTGAAAATTTTCAATCCTGCAAAATCTTCGGGTATTATCCGTCCGGGTAACATCTCAACAGCACCAGGCAGTTCCACAGTCAGAAAGTTTTATCGGATTGTAGATTTTCACCATAACCCTGTCAGGGAACATTTCCTCAACGCCAGGCAGTTCCCCGGGCAGGGAAATTCAGCCGGATTGAAGATTTTCACCGTATCCCTGTCAGGAAACCCACACATCTTTGCGTTTCATTACGTCTCCGCGCCTTTGCGTGGTTTTTTACCCCTAAAACTGAAAATAAATAAATGGCTGAAAGCTTGCCGAATAGGCCTGATAACACAACACGCCCGTTAACACCGCGGCAATCACTTTCACCGAGATGTGGCTGCGACCATACAGATCAGCAATTTGGGCTTTGGTGCGGTAAGGCAGCCAATGGCTGATATAGCCCAGCAACATCACCACAAAAACCAGGCGATAAGCCATCAGCACATTCAAGGCATTGGCCCAGTCCATATTGCCGGCTACCTGACGATACCACTGCGCAATGTGCTCCATGCTTACGCCACGGAAATAAATCCGGGTAAAAGTAATAAAGGCGAAGGTTAGTGCAATTTTCCAGATGACCGAAAGACGGTTGTTCACCTTTTCCCAGGGGCTAATCTGGCGCCAGTATTTGTAAAAAACAATACCCAGGCCGTTCAGTCCGCCCCAGATTACAAACTTCCATGAAGCACCATGCCACAGGCCACCAATCAGCATGGTGAGCATTATATTTATATTGGTGACGATGTTGCGGTTTACCGATGGTATAAAATACGCCAGCATCGACGAAACCACCACCAATCCACCCACAATCAGCGCGATGGTAAGGTTGCCAAAGGCGATAAGCATACCGCCAATAATAATAGCGGTGAACACAAACGAAGTTACCGAACCTTTGCGGTTTCCGCCTAAGGGAATGTAGAGGTAATCCTTAAGAAATGAAGAGAGGGAGATGTGCCAGCGTTTCCAGAAATCACCGCAATTCAAAGCTTTGTAAGGCGAATTGAAATTTTCGGGCAGACGGAAACCCATCAGCAGTGCCAGGCCGATGGCAATGTCGGTATAGCCGGAGAAGTCGCCATAAATTTGCAGGGAGTAGCCAATCATCGCCATAATGTTGGTAAAGCCCGAGAACATGGAAGGGGCATCAAACACCTTATCCAGAAAGTGCATGGCAATGTAATCGGCAAAAATCATCTTCTTAATCAACCCCTTGAGAATCATCAGGGTACCCATGTTGAATTCCGCCCGGCTGATGCGGGTTTCGCGCCGCGTTTGGGGTATAAACTCCCCTGCCCGCACAATAGGCCCGGCCACCAGTTGAGGGAAAAAAGTTACGAAAAATCCAAAATCAATCACCGAATTTACCGGCTTCAGCTTGTCGCGATAAATGTCCACGCAATAGGTAATGGTTTGAAAGGTAAAAAACGAAATCCCAACGGGCAGAATAATTTTATCCACCGTAAAATAGGTGCTCCGGCTAAGGCTGTTGCCCCATTCGGCCAGCCAGTGGTTTACCTCAAAACCGGCATTAAAAATATAGTTGATGGAATCGGTGATGAAGTAAGCGTATTTGAAGTAGCCCAATATCAGCAGGTTAAGTGCCACGCTTAGCGAGAGCAGGGCAAGTTTCAGGGATTTGGCCTTACTTTTAAAAATCCACCATCCTATCCCGTAATTACTTAGGGTAGTAAATACGAGCAATCCAACAAAAACACCACTGGTTTTATAATAAAAAAAAAGTGAAACAAGGAGCAAATAAGCATTTCTCACGTTTTTCCGGCTGTAAACCAGCGCAAACCCCAGATAAACAATAGCAAAGAAAATCCAGAAGCTGGCCTGAGTAAAAATCAGGGGAAACGCCTCCGAAAAAGCAAATATTTCCTTTAGCCTATTCATGCTTCCGCGTTATTGAGTTCAACACCTCCCCTGCTTCATAACCGCAGGATTTTTCCCACTGTATAAGCAGCGCCTCCAATAATAAATCGGCTTTTATGCTGTAGCCAATGGATGTAAAGTGAATTCTGTCGCGGGGCATCCACTTTTTCATGTACCACTTCTGGGAAGCGCCCAGCCCTCCCATCACCGCATAAAAATCCCACACAGCCATTTCATGCTTCCGGGCCAGGCGATGAATAATGGATTGCTGAATTCGAGTGTTTTTGTTTGGATGTTTCTTCTTATAATACACATCGTTGGGCACAGTTAGCAAAACCGCACAATCCGGGTTCACCCGCCAGATCATCTGCAAAAAGGCTTCATAATACGCTTCGAATTTCAACGAATCAAAATCAGGGGTATAAGCATCGTTGGTGCCTATGGAAATGATAAACAGATCGGGTTTATAGACAGAGAGCTGTTGTTCAAAGGCAGTGCAGCGGCTGTAGGATTCAAAACTGGCGCCATTTAGCCCGATGGAGGTAAATTCCACTCCCGAATGATCGTTCATCAGCTCAAAGCCCATCAGTTTGAATTGCGGATTTCCGGTAGAATCGGTGCGCTGGATTTCGAGAGCGAGGGTTTCCGTTTCTTTATCTAGTTGATATTCAACAAATCCGACCAGCGTATCTCTTTTTTCGCTGACAATAAAGTTGAGCGAATCGAGCACCCTTATGCAGAACGCTGCGTGAGGTGCATCATAAAATATCCGAATACGATCAAAAGTATAAGGCTGAAGGGTGTAGTTCTTATAATTGGCAGCGATTCGCAAGGTATCAATGGTATCGGTCAACGCCACGGTAATGCCTGAAAGTCCCCATAGTGAGTTTTCCCTTTTAACAGAGCTTCTGAAACGCTCCCAGCGCTGTTTGTTGCCTTCAATACGGTAGTTCAGGGGATTATTGGTCGATGCCAGATGAAAGGGGAATACAAAGCCCCGCTGAGCCTGTGCGCCGGGATTCATATTTTGCAGGTAAGTACGCAGCTTGTTTGAATAGATATCAGCCTGAATATGCGATCCCCCGATGTGAAAGATATGCACCCTGGTGTTTTCACCCTGATACACGCTATCCAGCTTATTAAAAAAGCGGATAAAAGCCTGAGAAGAATCCGCATAAGTGATCACATTGTATTTTTCATGAATCAAACTGCTGTCGGCGGATAACACACTATCGAGCACAAATTCCTGAGCATTCAGCGAAAGCGTAAAAAAGAAGAGCAGGAGGGAAGCGGTTATTTTCATCGGGAAAGTTCGAGGTATAAAGCATTAAAAAATAGCTCGGAAATGATGCGTGAACCCTTGGGTGAAAAATGGGTATAATCATTGGCGGCCAATTCCTGTTCCACCCAGTATTGCATGGAATTTTCGCCACCCATAGCCTCAAACATGCTCCAGTAGGCAACCCTATTCGCTAAACAATGCTTTTTCAATTGCTGATCAAGATAGGGGAGAAGCGGGTAGGTGACATAATTCCCATTTACCAGGGTGCTCATGTCGCCCGGACCAATGAATAAAAACACTCCTTCTGGCAGGCGGTTGTGCAACCACTTGATGTGACCGGAAAGGTAACGGGTGTAATTCTCCACTCCAACCGAATCTTTGAGGTAAGGTACGGTGTTGCCGCCATATTGTAAAATGACAATCTTTGGATCAAGTATTGCTGCCATTCTGTTGAAACCATAGGTGTTCATTTTGCTGAAAATAGTTCCCGATGCTCCCCGCATGGCAATGTTATCCAACTGTATCCCACTTTCCCCGTCCAGCGTAAGCCCATAGAAGTCAGGACTTACCGAACCTGACAGTTCTAAGTGTACTTCGTCTGGGGTGCTGCCGGTAACAATCTCAAAACAATGGTAAGCACCATCAGCAATCAGGATACTTTCTTTTATCAGCTCACCATTGACAAAAACGCCCACCTCCACAGGAGCCAGCGCATTTCCATAATGTAAGCCAATGTGGTTGAATTGTTTAAGCCGGGAAAAAGATTTGCCCGATGGCCTTATGGTAATTCCTGCTGTTAACATTGGCAAGGGTTCAGTTTGCGTAATGTCTTCATACGAAATTTCTATCGGCGTGAATCTCGAAACCGAAGCGTAAACCCCGTAATTCATATCCGGTAACTTAGCCTGTGTGGGATCAAATACGGCATACCTCAACCAGTTGTCGGTAACAGTAATTTCGGCGGCGAGTTGCTCATATACCTGTTTTATAGGTAAAAATCCAGGTCCGGTACCTCCATAAATGCCTTGCAACCGGTTGCGCAGGTAACCCGAAATACGGTCACCTTCCAATTGTGAATCACCATAATGCAAAATGCGGCAGCGGTCACTTTCCAGATATGCATGTAACTCACTTACAAAGGTTCCCTGATTTTCCGGCCAGGAAATGCGCAGCAAGCGAGCCGTATCCATTTTTGAAAAATCAGGAATAGACGGCTTGAATTCTTCTGTTGGCAACACCGCTTCAATGGCATGTACAATACTGTCTGCCAATAGATTGGCTTCTGCCTTTTGCTCCTGAAGAAATCCTGAAGTGGTCGGATATTTTACTTTAATCCCGGGTAACTCAATGCCACTACTTTTTCCATCATCGGAGGTACTGAACACTGAAATAAGCAATAGCAAGCCAAGGACAGTAAAAATAAACAGGGCAATTTTTCCGGGTCGCATGGGCAGTCGGCAGCTTAAAGGTCGTCGTAAAGTTGAATAAATTCGTAGCTATTTCCCATAGCTTCAAGGAATTTTATAAAATCACTGAAGGCAATCACCAGTGAAGCGGTATTCAAATTGGGATGAAAACTGATTTTGGGCAGCTTTTTTAGGTTCTCGTCTAAGAATAGATGTACATGATGCTGCTCATCGTAAATCAGACCAAAAGGGGAGACCGAACCTGGTGACAAACCCAGGTATTTCTGCATCCGTTGCTCCGAAGCAAAGCTAAGCTTTCCCTGTTTCAGGCGCTTTTCCAGATCGTGAATGGCAAGATTCTGCCGGTGGTCAAAGATTACCAGATAATGCCGGTTTCCTTTATGGTTTCTGAAAAACAGGTTTTTACAGTGAGTGGTTTCCTCAATGTCTTTCCAGTATTGTACTGCAATTTCGATGGTAGGAGCAGCCGGATGCTCATGATACTCAAACAGAATACCATGTTCGTCCAGTTTACGGTAGAGTAGGGGGTCGCCGTTCATGAAAGGATTTAAAAAATTTGAAAATTGAGATTAAGGTTGAGGCTAAGGTTTAGATTTAGATTTTAGAAATTAGAAATTCCCTCCAGAGCCCTCCCTATCCGCTCCGTTACTTCCTTCTTCCCCAACGTTGACGCAATTGCCGCCACGCCGGGGCCAAAACTGCCACCCACCAACACCAGACGCAAAGTATTCATTACCTGTCCCATCCCAAGGCCTTTGCCCTGAATCCAGGCTTTCAGCGATTCATCCAGATTCCCGGTGGAAAAATCGGTAAGTGGTTTAAAAAAGGCAATCAAATCCAGAAGCAGGGCCGGGGTTTCCGGTTTCCAGAATTTCTGTTTTACCTTTTCGTCATAGGTTTTAGGAGCCACGAAGAAGAAATAAGACTGCTCCCATAAATCAGGGATAAGTACCGCGCGCTCCTTTACCAAACCGGCAACATTTATTAGATAATTCTGGTCGAAGAATAATCCTTTTTCTGTCAAAATACCTTTTAGCAGTTCCCCAACTTCAGCATCAGGCAATTGCGAAAGGTAATGGTGGTTGAACCATTTGGCCTTATCGGGATCGAATTTTGAGCCCGATTTGCCCACCCTTTCCATAGAAAAGGCATCCACCAGTTCATCCATGCTGAATATTTCCTGCTCAGTGCCGGGATTCCAGCCCAGCAGCGCCAGCATATTCACAAAAGCATCGGGCAGATAGCCAGATTCACGATAGCCCGAAGAGACTTCACCGGTTTTCGGATCGGTCCACTTCAGTGGAAATACCGGAAATCCGAGGCGGTCACCATCACGTTTGCTTAGTTTGCCGTTGCCATCGGGTTTCAGTAAGAGGGGAAGGTGGGCAAACAAAGGTGGTTCCCAGCCCAAATATTTATATAGCAGCACGTGCAGCGGGGCAGACGGCAACCACTCTTCACCACGGATAACATGCGTAATTTCCATCAGATGGTCATCCACAATATTGGCCAGATGGTAAGTAGGCATGCCATCCGACTTAAACAACACTTTATCATCAAGTCGCGATGAATCCACAACAACTTCTCCGCGGATAAGGTCATTGACCACCACATCCTCATTTTCAGGAATCAAAATGCGAATCACGTATGGTGCACCTGAATCCAGCCTTTGCTGCGTTTCGGCAGCATCCAGCGTAAGCGAATTTACCATTTCGCCCCGGGTAAATGCATCGTATTGAGGCGTAGCTACACCTTTGGCTTTCAGGCGCTCACGCATCTGTTCCAAATCTTCAGGCGTATCAAAAGCATAGTAGGCTTTTCCAGTAGCAATCAACTGATCGGCATATTGCTTATACATTTCCTGGCGTTCGCTCTGGCGATAGGGGGCATGTGGCCCATCCTTACCCACGCCTTCATCGTAATGAATGCCACACCAGTTCAGGGCTTCAATAATGTAAGCCTCGGCTCCGGGCACAAAGCGGGCCTGATCGGTATCTTCAATGCGAAGCAAAAATTTTCCATTGTGCCTGCGGGCAAAAAGGTAATTGTACAGAGCGGTGCGCACACCGCCAATATGCAGTGGCCCGGTAGGGCTGGGGGCAAATCTTACACGAACTTCTTTCATGATTCAATGTTAAAAACACTGCAAATATACTAAATCAGCCTTAACAGGATTAAAGCAACAGCTATGGATTCGCAATCCATCTTCTTCCTGAATTACTTTATAAGAAATAATTGCTAATTTTGTTAGCCTTGTTAATATTTTACCTCTTCTTTATTCAAGGTAGAAAGTTTATTAAATCATCATGAAAAATATAAAAATTCCCAGGTATAAAGTTGGCAGAATTTACCTGTTGCCTTTACTTATGTATTTCATGCTGGTGCTTCCGCTGCTTGGGTTTATGGCAATCAAAAGCTTTCCGCAGTTGAGTAAACGTTCAGGTTTTAAGGAAGCATTATCTGACACCCTTCAACCGGCTCAGAATAATATTCCAGCATTTACTGACAGCTCCGGAGTTGATTCCACCCCCCCTGTTAGCAATAAGGGAAATATTGTCGAAGATGATCCCAATGCCATTCACTTATCTTTTGAATATGAGCCTACCCCATCCGGCCGGGGTGGTTTATCCGGATCGTTATCCAATTTATTTAATATTCTGGTTCTTATCACACCCCTGGTGGGAGTGGCAGTAAATATTCCTTTTAAAAGATATTTCAAGCGAAAACGAAAAGGTAAGGTCATTTCGCCCCGGTTATACCGATTTTGCCGAAAATATATATTAAGAACACCTTTGCTAAATAGTGGAATCGTATTTATAGCTTTCACCATAATTCACCTGCTCATGGTTTATACGCTCATCTTTTCCAGGGAAAGTATGGATGCCATTACACAGAGCATGTTGACCAATTTTCTCTTTGTATCTGTAGTGGCTTCAATGCTGAGCGTATTGTTTATCTATTTCTGGCAAAAACATTTGGTGCACATTCGCTATCTGGAACATATTTTCACGCCTTCCGAACTTCAGAAAAGAATTTTTGGGCGCCGTACAGGCAAAATCAGAAACCGGCTTTATATTGCGAGTGCAATGACTACGCTTTTTCCACTTGCAATTGTAATGCTATATCTTATCCTGAGTCTGACACCCGTTTCAGATGTAAAAAATCCAACTCCAAATGAAACACGTGTTATGCTTGGCAGCATTATAGATGTAATTTTACCGGTAAGCGATGACTCATATTATGGATTATCTGGTCTTTATTACATCACCGCAATCGACAATACCGTGATGTTTTTTGGTATCTTCAGCGGTATTTTGGTTTCATTCATCTATATTTTATTTTTTGTAAACTGGTCAACCCAGGGCATTGTAAAGCCTGTGAATGATCTGGTAAGAAGTATGGTAAAAACAGGGGAGGGGCTGATGGGGCATTATACTTTAGTTCGTACCAATGATGAGGTGGGAATTATGTCAGAAAGCTACAATGTGATGAGCTCACAGTTGAGTGAATACATAAATCATATTTCGCGACTGAATGAGGCATATTTCAGGTTTGTTCCACGGCAGTTTCTAGAGTTCCTCGACAAAAAGGATATCGTGGATATTCAATTGGGTGATCAGGTTCAAAAAGAGATGACCGTGATGTTTTCAGACATTCGCGGATTTACAGAATTGTCAGAATCCATGACGCCTAAAGAAAATTTTGATTTCATCAATCATTATCTTGGCTACATGGAACCCATAATCGGGAATAACAATGGGTTTATTGACAAATTTATCGGTGATGCCATTATGGCGTTATTTCATGATAAACCGGACAATGCACTGAATGCAGCCATACAGATGCGCAAAATGCTCAAACAATTTAATGCAGACCGCATTGATCAAAATTTACCCCCCATTGATTCCGGCATAGGAATGCATACCGGTAATCTGATGCTGGGAGTGGTTGGTGGGGAAGGGCGTATGGATGGCACGGTGATTTCAGATGCAGTTAATCTTGCTGCCCGTCTGGAAGGCCTGACTAAAATTTACCATTCCTCCATCATCATCAGTGAAGACACCCTGATCAAGCTGGAGAATCCCGCTGCTTACAATTTTCGCTTCCTGGATATCGCCCGTGTAAAGGGCAAAAAGGAGGCCGTATATATGTTTGAGCTTCTGGACGGTGATCCTGACGAGATAAAAGCGCTTAAAATTGCATCTATGCCATTGTATAGCAAGGGAATAGAACTATACAAGAATAAGCAGTTTGAAGAGGCAGAAAAAATATTTTCTGAGGTAGTCGCACTTAACTCAAGTGATGCGGTCGCCCTTTTCTATATTAACCGGTGCCGCAATTTCCAACAGAAAGGGATAGCTGATGATTGGAGTGGGATCGAAGTTTTTGATGCCAAATGATCCTTTATTCACATTCCTGATATTGCCGGTTTTAATTACCTCACTTTATCAGATGACTTACTATGCATTTAATGGCTAATTTTGCACCTACCTGCAAAACATTGGAAAACAGTATGCGTTATACCTTTAACCTGCTTAATGCAAATAATGAACAACAACTATAATTTACTCATTGACAAGCTGGATGCATTTATCCGCAAGTACTATGTTAATCAACTTATAAAAGGGGGATTATATAGTATTGCATTGCTTGGAAGCTTCTTTTTGCTTATTACTTTACTTGAATCGGTGGCCTGGTTCTCTCCAATGATTCGCACCCTGCTATTTTATTCCTATCTGGCGGGCGGGTTGATTATTATTGTTCGTTTTGTGGCTATTCCTCTGGCGAAATTAAGTAAATTTGGTAAACGTATATCTCATATTATGGCGGCTGATATAATTGGCCGGCATTTTTCAAATGTGAAAGACTTACTACTTAACACATTACAGCTCAATCAATTATCTGTCTCTGAACCGGAGCATCGGGATCTGATTTTGGCTGGGATTAATCAAAAAGCAAATCTGTTACAACCCGTACCTTTTGTTTCTGCCATAGACCTACGAAAGAACCGTAGGTATATGGTTTACGCCCTTCCCCCTTTACTGATATTGGCTGCATTGTTGCTGTTTGCTCCCGGAAAAATTATAGATCCGGGTACCCGGCTTTTAAACCATTCCATGGTTTTCGAAAAGCCTTTACCATTCAAAATAAATATCAAAAATGAAAACCTTACCGCCGTTCAGCATGAGGATTTTACCCTTCAAATAGAGCTGAACGGTGCTGAAATTCCCAATGAAGTTTATCTGATGACCAATGGAAGTGAGATAAAAATGGATAAGGAAAGCATGACCAGCTATTCTTATACTTTTAGCAAAATCCAGCGCAGTCAGCGCTTCAACTTTCAGGCAGCGGGCTACTTTAGTAGTGATTATGAATTAATTGTTCACCCGCGACCTACCATTCTTAATTTTGCCCTTCAGGTGGATTACCCCCCTTATACAGGCATCGAAAATGAATTGTTGAAAAATGCAGGTGACATTACAATACCGATAGGGAGTAGAGTTACCTGGAAGTTTGCCACCCGGGATACCCGCGAACTTTCGTTAACAGTAAATGAAGAAACGAGGATTTTACAGATAAATGAAAGGTCCAACAGCCTTAGCTATGAAAGCCGCATTATGAAACCTACCCCTTATGCGGTAAGCCTGGGCAATGAATATATGCAGGGTGCCGATTCGATGTCCTTCTTCATCAACATAATACCAGACTTATATCCCATTATTCAGGTTGAAGAATATCGGGATTCTGTTTACGATAACAGATTGTATTTTAAAGGTTTAATCAAAGATGATTATGGATTTAAACGTCTAAATTATACCATGAGTGTCAAAACTTCCGAAGGCGAAACACCTGAAACCTCTTCTAACGTTAATATTGAGACTCAAAATACACGACAGTTATTTTATCACTATGTAGATCTAACTTCGTTGAAGGTTTTGCCCGGTGATGAAGTGGTGTATTATTTTGAAGTTTGGGACAACGATGGTATCAATGGCAGTAAGTCAACCCGATCTCAAAAAATGAGCTACAAGCTTCCCACCCTGGATGAAATTAATAAATCGCTGGAAAAAAACAGGGATAATATTGAAGCTGAACTCAAAAAAGGAATGCAGGAAGCAAAGGCTATACAAAAAGATGTTCAGGAGATCCGTAAGAACCTGATGGAAAAAAAGAACCTTAACTACCAGGATAAACAGCAAATTCAGCAATTACTTGACAGGCAGAAAGCACTTCAGCAACAGATGGAGCAGGTAAAGGAGCAGAATGATAAAGCCAATCAAAAGGAATCGCAGTATAAAGAAATGAATGAGCAGTTGCTTGAGAAGCAACAACAATTGGAAAAACTCTTCAATGAGCTTATGTCTGATGAAATGAAAAAAATGTTTGAGGAGTTGCAGCAGATGCTGGATAATCTGGACAAGGATAAGCTATCAGAAGTAATGGAAAAAATTCAACTAAGTAGCGAAGATCTTGAAAAGTCCATTGACCGGAATCTGGAACTATTCAAGCAACTGGAATTTGATAAAAAACTTACTGAGAGTATTGAAAAGTTACGAGCTCTGGCTGAAGAACAAAAAAAATTAGCCGAAGAAACAGCCGGTGCAAAGAAAGAAGAAAAAGAAGCTTTAACTCAAAAACAGGAGAAGATTAACAAGGAATTCGATGAAATTAAGGACAAACTAAAAGAACTTGAAAAGGACAATAAGGCACTTGAAGAACCCAATGAATCGTTTAAAATCCCTGAAGAGCAGCAGCAACAGACAGAAGAGAGCCTCGAGCAATCGGGCGAAAATCTGAAACAGGGAAAAATGAAACAGGCCTCAGGTAAGCAAAATGAAGCTTCAGAAGGAATGCAAAAAATGAGTGAACAGCTCTTCGAAATGCAGCAGGAAATGGAAGAAGAGGCGCTTGGTGAAGACATCAATGCGCTGCGCCTGATTCTCGAGAATCTGGTACGTTCCTCTTTCGATCAGGAAGCTTTAATCTCACGTCTTTCAAATACGCCCATCAACAGCCCTAAATATCCTGAGGTTGCAGAAAAGCAGAAAAACATTCAGGACAACCTAAAAGTAGTTGAAGATTCATTGTTTGCATTAAGCAAGCGACAGTCGATGATTGAGCCCTTCGTAAACCGGGAAATTTCAGCCATTAATAATAACATCATTACTACACTTGAATTGCTCACTTCCCGTTCGGTTCCGGCAGCAATGGGTAAACAGCAGTTTGTGATGACTTCTATCAACAACCTTGCACTAATGCTGGCTGAATCCCTGAATCAGATGCAACAAAGTATGAGCCAGATGAAATCCGGGAAATCCGGGAAAAGCTGTCCTATGCCTGGTGCCGGAAAGCCTTCAATGAAAACCATGAAACAGCTTCAGCAGAAATTAAATGAGCAAATGGAAGCCATGAAAAAGAGTATGAAGGAGGGAAAGAAAGGCGAGAAGGGGCAAAGCGGGCAGTCGTCAATGAGTGAACAATTGGCCAGAATGGCGGCTGAACAGGAAGCTTTAAGGCGACAATTACAACAATATCGGGAGGAACTGATTAAAGATGGCATACTGGACGATAAGGGCATGAACAAGATGATAAAAGAAATGGAACAAACCGAATCTGATCTTGTAAATAAATTGCTGAATGAGTCTACCATGCGTCGGCAACAGGAAATTTTAACCCGTTTACTCGAATCAGAGAAAGCTGAAATGCAACGTGAAAAAGAAGAAAAGCGGGAATCCACGGAAGCAAGGGACATACCCAAACCGGACCCTGCTACCTTTTTCGATAGCATTGGCCTTCCTTCGCGGGAAACGGAGCTGCTGCGTACCATTCCGCCTTCGCTCAAAGGTTACTACCGCGACAAGGTAAATGCCTATTTTATTACCATACCGCTTAATCCCTGATTTCGTATGCCCAACAGCCTGTTTTTCTTTAGTGAATCAATAAATTTCAGATTGCGTGAGGTCAGAAAAAGGCGGGCATGGATGATGAAGGTCATTGAAGCTGAAGGGAAGGTTGCAGGGACATTGAATTATATTTTTTGCAGCGACGAATATTTACATCAAATGAATGTACAATATCTTGCTCACGATACCCTGACTGATGTAATTACCTTTGATTATTGCGAATTCCCCATGATTTCAGGGGATATCTATATAAGTATTACCCGGGTGAAAGAGAATGCAAAAATCTTTCACCATTCTTTCAATGAAGAACTCAATCGTGTAATGGTACATGGCCTTTTACACCTTTGTGGATACAAGGATAAACGCAAGGCTGAAACGATAATCATGCGCCAAAAAGAGGATCTTTACCTGCAACTCCTGCGTTCAGATTACTAAATTATTTTTTTAACTACCTTTGCACCCCTTAAAACAAGGGTAGTATGCTATCTTTCAAGCTGATGATGGCACTGTTCCACGTGAAACAAATTAAATGTTCAAAGAATACGATGTAATTGTAGTAGGTGCCGGCCACGCCGGAAGTGAGGCTGCAGCGGCAGCAGCCAACATGGGATCATCGGTATTACTCATCACCATGAACATGACCACCATTGCCCAGATGTCATGCAATCCAGCCATGGGTGGCATTGCTAAAGGGCAAATAGTTAGAGAAATTGATGCTATGGGTGGATATTCAGGTATAGTCACCGATCATACCATGATACAATTCCGCATGCTCAACAAATCGAAAGGACCTGCCATGTGGAGTCCCAGGGCCCAGAGCGACCGCATGCGTTTTTCCGAAAAATGGCGACTCATGCTGGAAGCCACTCCCAATGTTGACTTTTGGCAGGATACAGTAACCGGATTAAGTGTTAAGGATAATGTTATCGATGGAGTAAAAACAGCTATGGGACATACCATTTACTCTAAGACTGTAATCCTGACCAATGGTACTTTTTTGAACGGGATCATTCATGTGGGCACCAAGCAATTTGGTGGAGGAAGAATGGGCGATAAGGCTTCTCAGGGTATTACCGAGAATCTGAAGGCTCTGGGCTTTGAATCTGCGCGGCTAAAAACCGGTACCCCGGTTCGCGTGGACGGAAGAAGTATTGATTTCAGCCGAATGGATGAACAAAAAGGAGATACTGAACCAAAACGGTTTTCTTTTACCGACACCCCCTTACTTCAGAAGCAACGAAGCTGTTTTTTAACTTATACGACCCAAAAAACCCACGACATTCTGCGTGAAGGTTTTGACGAATCGCCCATGTTTGCTGGCCGTATCGAAGGACGGGGACCAAGGTATTGCCCATCAATTGAAGACAAAATAGACCGATTTAGCGATAAAGACCATCATCAATTGTTTGTTGAACCGGAAGGTTGGGAAACAGTGGAATATTACATTAATGGGTTTTCATCCTCCTTGCCCGAACACATACAATTTAAGGCGTTACGTAGTGTGGCCGGGTTTGAAAATGCGCGTATCTTCAGGCCGGGATATGCCATAGAATATGATTATTTCCCCCCTTACCAGCTTAACTATTCCCTTGAAACCCGGCTGATTCAAAATTTGTTTTTTGCAGGACAAATCAATGGTACAACCGGTTATGAGGAAGCTGGTGCCCAGGGGATAATGGCTGGCATCAACGCACACTTAAAGATACGGGAACAAGAGCCTTTTGTACTTAAGCGTTCGGAAGCCTATATCGGCGTATTGATTGATGATTTGATTACCAAAGGCATAGATGAGCCTTATCGTATGTTTACCTCCCGGGCTGAATATCGGATATTGCTGAGACAGGACAATGCTGACCTCCGCCTGACTCCACTGGCCCATTCATTGGGTTTAGCTTCTAACGAACGGTTGGAACGGGTCAGAAAAAAAGAACAAGCCATCGAAGCATCTATTAAATTTATCAATAATCTAAGTGTAACTCCTGATGAGATAAACCCGCATTTGGAAACGGCCAATACTGCACCAATCACTCAAAAGGTAAAGCTAACCGGCATTTTGCTCAGGCCTCAACTTTCAATTAATCTATTGATTGATGCACTTCCTGCTTTGCGGGATCACTTTGAGGGATATGGAAAACTTGCAGACGAAGTAGCAGAAGAAGCAGAGATACTCATTAAATATCAGGGATATATTGACAAGGAGAAAGAGTTGGCAGACCGGCTTTCTAAGTATGACGATATGCATCTGAAGGCGGACTTCGATTACCACAAACTGCCTTCATTATCTTTCGAGGCAAGGGAGAAACTATCAAGATTGAGACCTGCAACCATTGGTCAGGCCTCACGGATAAATGGCATTTCGCCTGCCGATATTTCTGTACTAATCATCTATTTGAGCAAATAAAAAATCTCGTTCCACGTGAAACAAACCATTCAAACTACTGATTGTCAGGTATGTGGAAGCAATAGCCTGGAACATTACATGGATTTAAAAGACTATTTCCTTACCGGTGAGCCATTTTCCATACTTGAGTGCAAAGAATGCGGTTTACTCATTACCTATCCGCAGCCTTTGGAGCAGGAGCTTTCTAAATATTACCAATCTGAAAATTACATTTCCCATTCTAATAAACAGTCTGATTTTATCAGTAAACTCTACCGATGGGTTCGAAATTATACCCTGGGTAAGAAGGTAAAATTACTCCAGCGGTTTTCCGCTGGTAAAAATGTTTTGGACCTGGGCTGTGCTACTGGTGAATTTCTCGCAAGATGCAAACGATCAGGATATAAAGTTACCGGAGCGGAACCCGATAAAAAGTCGGGAGATTTTGCCCGATCGACATATGGACTTGACGTATATAGTCTCGAAGAATTGAAAAAGCTTACTCCGGTTAGTTTTGATATCATTACACAGTGGCACGTACTTGAGCACGTTTCAGATTTAAATGCCCGCTTTGAACTGATGTCAAAGTTGCTTAAAAAAGATGGGGTGTGTTTTGTTGCATTGCCTAATCCCGCTTCTGCGGATGCAGCGCATTATAAAAAATGGTGGGCAGCCTATGATGTGCCCCGTCACCTGTTTCATTTTAGGCGACAGCCGCTAAAGCTGTTGGCCAATAAATATGATTTTAAAGTGAGCGCCATTTTGCCCATGAAATTTGATTCGTATTATGTATCGATATTAAGCGAAAAACATATGACGGGGAGCCCAAACTATATAAAAGCCCTTTTTGGGGGATTTAAATCCAATTTAAAAGCGAAAACAGGCAATGGCGAATACTCCAGCCTGATTTATGTACTTAAAAAACAAAACAGGCCATAAAGCTGCATTTTACGCATTTGTAAGCATAGTTTAGTACCTTTACCCTCGAAACCGAAAATCGTTCGTTAAATGGCGTGAAATTTGGTGTACCCTGAAACCCTTATGAATAAAGGATTATAAGCATTTTTCTACATGAAGCCTCTTTCCCGGAAGCATTATTGGTGGCTATTATTGTTGCTCGCACTTCTGCTGGCGACGCTGGCCGAAATTGTTCAATACCATACAACTTCAAAACAACAGATCAGCCAAAATACTACAGACTTCAGCGCAACGCTAAATGAACGCTATAAAAAATCTGCTGAATTACTCAGTGAAGTTAAAGCACTCGTTAAAGCAGGAAAGTTCAACGAACCGGAAAAGCTGGATTTGCCTGAAAACTATAATTTGTTTGTATTTGAGCAGGAACAGCTGGTTTATTGGTCAGACAACGATTATTTTCCTGACATTTATTCCGGCACTCTACCGCGCATATTAAAAACCGGCAATGGCTTTTACCAGTTAGCCGGCGATTCATCGGGAAATACCACCTTCGTAATTGGTGATTTAATCAAACAGCAATATCCCTATCAAAATGATTATCTCAGCGCTGGTTTTAATCCGGTATATAATCT
Source organism: Lentimicrobium sp. (assembly GCA_034007585.1). Lineage (GTDB taxonomy): Bacteria > Bacteroidota > Bacteroidia > Bacteroidales > Lentimicrobiaceae > Lentimicrobium. The sequence continues at coordinate 19,973 of JAVEQP010000029.1, forward strand.
TGCCCCTTCAGTAAATATAAGTCAACAGCCTTCATCCTTTGCCATTAAAGATGAGTCCGGAGAGGTGTTGTTTTACCTTAATCAGCCTGATGTAGCTGCACCCATCAACGCTCCGGCTTACATTCTATTCTATCTTTTGTCTTTTTTACTGATTACTCTGAGCCTATATTATTTATACAGACAGTTCCCCCTTTTCGGACAAAAAGCGTATTACATCTTCTTATTTCTTGCCGATGTAATTATTTTAAGATGGGTGCAATTTTATTTTGAATTCCCCTCAAAAATATATCAGACAGAACTTTTTAATCCCTTTACCTACGCTACTTCTGTGGCCCTTCCCTCTCTGGGTGATTTGTTGATCAATACCCTTTTTGGCTTAATTGGTGGATGGCTATTCTTTAATTACTTTACAGGTTTTCGGATTAAACTTAAAGGTCGTTTTCAAAAGCTCGTTTCTCTGGTTTATCTCTCATTGGTGATATTGTTGTTCTTTCTGATTTCAATGTTGATAGATTCCCTGACGATCAACTCAACCTTTGAAATGAATTTTAGCAATATCCTTGAATTCTCGGTGTATAGCTATATTGCCTTTTTTATCATTGCCGGGTTATTATTCTCGTTTTTTCTCTTTACATACCCCTTACTCCGATTGGTATATAAAAGTGTCGGCAACAAGTTCCTGTTACTCAATTTGCTGGTTCTGCTTATCTTTTTCAATCTGGTTTTTCATTTAGCCGGCTTCTCTTCTCCCGATTACTTTAGCCAATCACTTTTCTTGATTTACACCTGGCTACTCTGGCTAACATTCCGTCATCTGTTAAGCTTCCCCTCCGTAAGCTCCATTGGCTTGCTGGTTGTGGTACTCACAATATTATCCAGTTACAGTCATTATAAAAATCAAACCCATAAAGAACAGAACGAACGTCATTTACTGGCAGTACGCCTGGCTTCAAACCGGGATAAAATGGCTGAATATCTGTATAATGATATTGCCGCCAACATTATGGCGGATACGACGGTAAAGCGACTTATAGCCTCTGCCTATATGAATGCGGATAATGAAGAATCCTGCAAGGAGTATATTGAAAAGTTTTACCTTAGCGGATACTGGTTCAGGTATAATGTTCAAATTACATTATGCTTCCCGGAAAAGATGCTGAGTGTTAAACCCAGGAATATGGTAATCAGTTGTAATGACTATTTCGACCGAATCATTTCCATGCTTGGTGAACCTACGGCCAGTTCAACGTTGTTTTATATAAGGGAATCCTATAATGCGAGTAGCTATATATCTAAAATTAACATTCCTTCCGGGAAAGGCTTACCTGTTGAAACCAATGTTATTATTGAACTGAACGAAAAAAATGTATCCCAGGGAATGGGTTATCTGGAATTACTCCTCGACCGCTCGGTTAAAAAATTTAATGATCTCACCGGTTATTCTTATGCCATATATGTGAAGGGGGAACTGGTCCGCACTCTGGGTGAATATCCTTACAGCATGTTAGAAGACAATTACGCCCGTGATTTGAAAGATGGCGCCTATTTTGACAGAAACGGATACAATCATCTTTTCTATAATGTTGACACGGAGACATCTATTATCGTTAGTCGCCCAAAAGATGAATTTCTGGATTTGTTTGCGCCTTTTACCTATCAGTTTGCGTTTCATATACTGTTAATTCTGCTCATTACCGTACTCACGCGAACGCTAAATTCTACTGGCTTCCGTCACCTGGATTTAAAAACACGCTTGCAACTTATGCTGGTCGGTATCATTTTGTTTTCCTCGCTAATAATAGGCCTAAACACCATCCGGAACATATCCAAACTGAATTCACAAAAGAATCGGGATATGCTTAGCGAAAAAGCACATTCGGTGCTGATTGAGATGGAGCATAAACTTTCGGATGCAGATTCATTGACCAATCAGCAAAATGAATATCTGGACGAGTTACTAACTAAATTCTCGCTGGTCTTTTTCACCGATATCAATCTTTATGCGCCCGATGGGTCTCTGCTTTCTTCATCGCGTCCACAGATTTTTGATCAGGGAATAAAGTCACCTTTAATGAGCCAACAGGCCTTCATAGAGCTCAGTGGCCATAAGCGTACCCGCTACCTTACCAATGAGAACATCGGCCATTACCAGTACCTGTCGGCTTACCTGCCTTTTCGCAATTCAGATAACAAATTGATTGCCTACATCAATCTGCCTTATTTTGCCCGACAACAGGAATTGAGGGAGGAAATTTCCAGTTTTCTGGTGGCTTTCTTAAACATCTATATATTACTAACCGTTTTTGCGATAGGAATAGCCCTACTGGTCGGTATCTATTTTACACGCCCGTTACAATTGATCCGCAATCGCTTCAGTAGCATTAAATTCGGGGTACCCAATGAGCAGATTGAATATAATCGTAATGATGAATTGGGCGATTTGATTAAAGAGTACAATTTCATGATTGATAAACTTGCCGAAAGTGCCGAGCAACTGGCCCGTTCGGAACGTGAAAGTGCCTGGCGCGAAATGGCTCGTCAGGTTGCCCATGAGATCAAGAATCCGCTTACCCCTATGAAACTGAGTATTCAGCATTTGTTTAAATCCTATCGTGAAAACGCACCGGATTGGCATAAGCGACTTGAAAGTACCACCCGCACCCTGATATTCCAGATTGATTCGCTCTCAGATATTGCTACTGCCTTTTCTGATTTTGCCAAATTGCCTCAGGCACACATTGAGAAAATTGATTTGACTGCTACATTACTTGAAGTGATGCGGCTTTTCAAAGACCTGCCATCCATTCAAATTGTTTTCAACCAGGATAGAGAACCACGATGGATTATGGCAGACGAAAAGCAGCTTACCCGCTTGTTTGTCAACCTGATAAAAAACGCCGTTCAGGCCATTCCAACAGGCAGGGATGGGGTGATTTCTATAATACTCACCAGGGTAGATCAATTTTACAGGGTTGAAATTGCCGATAATGGCAGTGGTATGGCCCCTGAAGAACAAATAAAGGTATTTTCGCCTAATTTTACCACCAAATCAGGCGGCATGGGTTTGGGACTGGCTATGGCCCGAAATATTGTTACTTCGCTGGGTGGAGAAATCACTTTTAAATCGCACTTAAATGAGGGCACCAGCTTTTATGTGGAACTGCCCGTGGCTGACCAACTAAAAATCTGAATGCATTGAATCCTCTAAGGAAACTGGCCGGACAGACAGCCATATATGGTTTACCTACCATCGTAGGCCGGTTGCTTAACTACCTTTTGGTTCCCCTTTATACGCGGGCATTTGTACCGGCTGAATATGGGGTTGTCACTGAAATGTATGCCTATGTTGCCTTTTTGTTCATCGTGCTTACCTATGGTATGGAAACCACTTATTTCAGGTTTGCCAGTGGGCAACAGGGAAAAGGTTCGGTTTTTGGAACAGCCTTATGCTCACTGGGTTTTACTTCGGCTATTTTTGCATTGGCCGGTTTCACCTTTGCCGGCCCGATTTCGGGATGGATGGGTTATCAGAATCATCCTGAATACATTCGCTGGTTTGTATTGATTATCGCCACAGATGCCATTACCACCATTCCATACGCCAGTCTGAGGTTGCAAAACAAACCTTTCCGCTTTGCTTTTATAAAGATAGCCAACATAGCCACCAACATCGGATTGAATCTGTTTTTCATAGTATTCTGTCCCTATGTTTTGGCGCATTATAGTGAAGGAACCTTTTATCAGTTGATTCACACTTTTTATAATCCATCCATAGGGGTGGGTTATATTTTTATATCGAATCTGGCAGCAAGTCTGGTAACCTTTGGTATGTTGCTGCCCGACATGGTGAAGCAACTAAAGCGCCCCGATGCCGCCATGCTGAGACAGATGCTTGTGTATGCATGGCCGTTGCTAATTTTCGGGCTGGCCGGTACGATTAACGAGACATTCGACCGTATCATCCTGAAATATTTGCTGCCAAAAGATATGGACGTAATGGCTCAACTCGGTATTTATGGAGCCAACTATAAAGTTTCCATACTCATGACCTTGTTCGTACAAACCTATCGTTATGCAGCGGAACCTTTCTTTTTTGCCCATGCCAAAGAAACCAATGCAAAGGAAACCTATGCCCGCCTGATGCACTATTTCATCATTATTTGTCTGCTGATATTTTTAGCCGTAACGCTTTTTCTTAAAGATGTGCTGCTTTTTATCGGCCCGGCATACAGGGTAGGTGCTCCTGTTATTCCCATTCTTCTTTTGGCCAACCTTTTTCTGGGGGTATTTTACAACCTGAGTGTATGGTTTAAGCTTACCGATCAAACCCGGAAAGGGGCACTGATTTCCCTTGCAGGAGCAGGGTTAACACTGGGATTAAATTTACTTTTAATTCCTTTTATGGGATATATGGGGGCAGCCTGGGCTACCATTGCATGTTATGCATTTATGATGGTGATTTCCTATCTCTGGGGTCAACGTTATTACCCGGTGAACTATTCCCTGAAGGCTGCTTTCGGTTATTTTGCTTTGGCATTGGGTTTGTATGCTGTTTCACATTGGCTGGCACCAGCATCAGGGTTATTTTACTATCTGACCAATGGCGGACTGCTCATGATTTTTGTTTTGCTGGTGCTTTTCAGAGAGATAAAACCAATGCTCTCAGACATGGGGCGCAAATGATGTTGTGAGAATGATTAATTTTGCGGGCTGATCACATCTTTTGGCCGCTTTCTGTGTGTTAAGATGACCACTGCTTAAAATTCCATTGAATGAAAATACGTATCGTAAATACTTCTCCTCATAACTTGCCGGAATATGCCACTGAGGCTGCAGCGGGCATGGACCTGCGTGCCAACAATCCCACAGCAATAGTGCTGGCGCCTCTGGAGCGTGCCCTGGTTCCCACAGGCTTATATATCGAACTTCCTGTGGGTTATGAGGCTCAGATCAGGCCCAGAAGCGGATTGGCTGCCCGCTCGGGTATTACAATTCTCAATGCACCAGGTACCATTGATGCTGATTACAGGGGGGAAATAAAGGTGATTATGGTAAATCTTTCCTCAGAACACTTTAAGATTAAACCTGGCGAAAGAATTGCCCAGATGGTGATAAACCGGCACGAAAAAGCAGAATGGGAAGAAGCACAAAGCCTGAATGGTACCGGCCGCGGAAGCGGAGGTTTTGGGCATACCGGAACCCACTGATACCAACAAATGATTCATTCAGCAATTAAAAACATGTCCCTAAATCCTATATTATATATCCTCGCACTGTGTGCCCTGCCGTTTATGGTTCATGCCCAGGAAATCCCTGATGAAGGCGGTGAAGCTGTCTATACCAAAGAACAGGTACAGGCATTTAAAGAACAGCAAAGGCTCGACAACTTATTTCTTGATGCTACCAAAGCTAAGATAGCCGACAATCCCGAAAAGGCATTTGAATTATATATGCAGGTAGCACAGCAAGATCCTAAAAATGATGCTGCCCACCACGAACTGGCCCGGCTATATTATTTAAAAGGAGAAATAAACAAATCAGTGGCGCAGGCTGAAATGGCCTATCAATTATCACCCAGAAACAAATGGTACCGTGAGACCCTGGCTTCATTATATACCCAAAATGGTATGCCGGAAAAGGCATTGCCCATGTATGAAGCATTGTATCGCGAAAACCCATTGGATCAGGAATACCTGCAGCAATTGGTAAATCAATATATCTTGCTGAATAAACCTCAGGAGGCGATAAAGGTATATGATGAATATGAAAAATCTGCAGGTATAACAGAAGAAGTCTCCATGCGAAAACACCAGTTGTACCTGGCCACAAAGAAAGATAAAAAAGCCCTTACCGAATTGGAAAAGCTGGCCGCAGCGAATGCCTGGGACAGCCGAATCTTATCCACCCTGGCCGAATTTTATCTGCATCTGGGAAAAAATAATGAAGCCTTGAATACTTACCAGCAGATCAAAACCATAGATCCTGAGAATGCTTATATCAACATTTCGCTTGCTGATTTCTATCGCCAACAAGGTGACCTGAAAAAAGCAACCGAAGCGCTAAAAGCCGGGTTCAGGAATCCTTACCTGGATTCAGACACCAAAATTCAGGTTCTCATCTCCTACTATTCACAGGTTAAAGATTATCCGGGTATTGAGGATGATTTGCTTGAATTAACCGGGATTCTGGCCGAATTGCATCCCAATGAGCCTAAAGCTCTTTCGCTGAGGGGTGAAATATTAATGTCATTTGAAAAATTTGCTGAAGCCCGCGATCTGTTCGCCAGGAGCAGCGAATTGGACCCTTCAAGGTATGAAACCTGGCAGAACCTGCTTCTGGCCAGCAATAATCTGGAAGATTTCGTAAGATTAGGCAGTGACAGCAAAAAGGTAACTGAACTATTCCCCTTACAGCCTTTGCCCTACTTTTTTAATGGTTGGTCCATGATGGAACTCAAACAGTATGACTCATCCATAGCTTCTTTAAATAAGGGGGTTAAGCTGGTTGCTTCAAATCATCCCATTAAGGTTGACTTTTATAGTCTGCTGGGCAGCGTGTACTATTCAGCCGGACAAACGGATGCTTCTTATGAGGCTTACGCTGAAGCCCTGCGCCTGCAACCCGATAATGTAGGCGTTTTGAACAATTATGCCTATAACCTGGCACTGGAATCCCGTGAACTGGAGAAAGCGAACACCATGGCCGGTAAAGCCGTTGAACTTGAACCGGAAAACGAATATTACCTGGATACCTATGCATGGGTGCTGTATAAACAGAAAAACTATACCAAGTCTCTCATTTACATTGAAAAAGCCATTACTGCCTCGGCTGAAGTCAGCGATACCGTCTGGGAACATTACGGCGATATCCTTTTTCAACTCAATCGTACTGAAGACGCCCTTGTGGCATGGAAAAATGCTGCCAAAGCCGGAGAAGGCTCCTCCTTTTTGAAACAAAAAATTGCAGAAGGATTATTATATGAATAAACATCGATATATTAATGCTTTATTGATGATGTTGCTGGTAGTGATAAGCATTTCCTGTTCTGTATCCAAACGCACCATCCGTAAACCCATCAAAGAAGAAGGGGCCGACTACCTTTTTGAAAACCTTAAAAAAAATGAATTGAAGTATGAGTACATCTCAGCCAGATTTTCTGCTTCATTTTATCAAAACAAAAACCGCACTTCATTCAGCGGACAGCTCAGAATTCATAAAGACAGTATTATCTGGGTATCTATATCGCCTGCCCTCGGTATTGAAATGGCCAGGATAATGATTACCAACGATTCGATCCTTTACATGAACCGTCTGGATAATACTTATTTTATCAGTGATTTCGATTATATCAATACCAAAATTAACAGCACCCTTGATTTTGATATGCTTCAATCGTTTTTGACCGGTAATGATTTCTCTTTTTATGAAAATTCTTCTTTTAAGGCGGGCATTGATAATCTTCAATATACCCTTACTACCACGGGCCGTCGTAAACTAAAAAGATATGTACGCAACAATAATGAAATAAGCATACCCGTTCAATATCTTTGGCTTAACCCTGAAACCTTCAAAATCAACCGGGTACTGATCAGAGAGCTTACACCCAATGGCAGAAAGCTTGAAGGAGTTTACATCTATGAGACACAGGGAGAGCGGTTAATCCCCAAAGAACTGAACTTTAACCTTGAAACACTGGACAATAAAAATAGCATTGAATTGAAATATACCAAATTTGAAACACCTGATAAGTTGAGTTTTCCATTCAAAATACCTGATAAATATTCACGGGTGAATAAATTTTAAGTAGCGCATGGCCATTAAGCAGTTGATATCTCCGGGAAAATGCCCACTAAAGTCACTGATGTTGCTGTTGGTGATATTGCTATGGCTTTCTCCGCAGCTTCAGGCTCAGGATAAAAAAAGTGAACTTGCCAAACAAAAAGCAAAAATTGAAGCTGATATCAACTACACCAATAAGCTGCTTGATGAAACCAAGAAAGACAAACGAGAATCACTGAATGCCCTGTTATTGCTAAACAAGCAGATAAATAAACGGGAGGAGCTGATTAAAGCCATTGCCACTGAAGTTAATCACCTCAATCAACAGATTAACCGAAACAACGATACCATTCAGGAACTTACACAAACCATAAAAAAACTGAAGGAAGAATATGCACGCATGATTTTCTACGCCAGTAAAAACAAGAATTCATATTCCCGGTTGATGTTTATTTTTTCGGCTAAAGATTTTAACCAGGCATATCAACGCCTGAAGTATCTGCAGCAATACACCAATTACCGTCAAAACCAGGTTAGGATAATCAAAGAAAATCAGGTGATTCTAAACCAGAAGGTGGCCCTGCTTGAAGAGCAGAAAAACAGGAAACAATCGTTGATAAATATGGAGAAATCCGAGCAGCAAAAGCTTACACAAGCCCGTTCTATCCAGGATAAAACGGTTAAGAAGCTGTCTCAGAAAGAAAAAGAATTGCTGAAGAAACTTCGCGAAAGTGAAAAAGCGGCGAAAAAGCTACAGAAAGCTATTGAGGATTTGATTGCCGAGGAAATCCGTAAGGCGAGTGCAGCGGCTAAAAAATCCGGAACCAAACCGGCACCCGAGAATAAATTTGGCCTTACCCCGGCTGAAATTAAACTTTCGGCAAATTTCTCTGATAATAAAGGCCGCCTACCCTGGCCCACTGAACGTGGAGTGATTGCAGAAACCTTTGGGGAACATTCACATCCGGTACTTAAAGGCATTAAAACCAAGAATAACGGTATCGATATCTCTACCGAAAAGGGGTCGGTTGCACGGGCTATATTCGACGGACAGGTGACTTCTACCATGACCCTTCCAAACTACAACAACGTGGTTATTGTACGTCATGGTGAGTTTCTTACTGTTTATTCAAACCTGGATCAGGTATTTGTGAAAAAGGGAGACAAAATTACTACCAAACAGCAAATCGGTGTAATAAGTACCGATGATAGTGGTCGTACCCGTATGCACTTTGAGTTGTGGCAGGGTAAAAATCTTCAAAATCCCGAAAACTGGATTATGCGGGGCAAATAAATTGCTTAAAACTTGATTCAGTCCTGCTTAAATGTGTATTTTTGCATAAAGAACTTAAATTAAAAGATATGATTTCAGGAATAATCATCGGTGTTATTGGAACCTGGCAGATCGTTGCCATTCTGGCTGTCGTATTGCTGCTCTTTGGAGGTAAGAAAATTCCGGAACTAATGAAAGGGCTGGGTAAAGGCATTAAAGAGTTTAAGGATGGCATGGCAGATGAGCCTAAAAAACCGGAAGATAAGAATGAACCGGAAGCTAAGCTTTAAGCCGAAGTTAGAGACAATCTGTTTGAAAATATACTCAACCTGCAACCTTTGGTTTGCAGGTTTTTTTATACCAGGGAAATCGGAAATCCGGATATAATCCGATAAAGACAACTGTTCTACGTATATTTCAGGAATTTTATTTGGTGAATTCTGATTCCAGTTAAAGGCTTTTATTGACAGATTCTTCTGTTTTCTTTTTCGGATAGTTATGTCACATAAAGCTGTTGGTGGGAATTTCATCCCTGCATTTACCTGGACCGCTTCTTTATTTTTAAGTTTAGATTATTATGAAATAAGCCTGTAAATCAATGATTTACAGGCTTATTTGTGGAGCGTAGGGGAGTCGAACCCCTGACCTTTAGACTGCCAGTCTAACGCTCTAGCCAACTGAGCTAACGCCCCCGGTAAATATTCCCTTTAGGGACTGCAAAAGTAGATTTTTTTTATGAAAATCGTGCATATTTATAAAATCTTTTCCATTTTTGCATTAAATATCCCAAAACAGCATTATGCCAGAGATTAAAAGGTTATTTGCAGCAATAGATATTCAGGCCGGCGAAGCTTTTGCAGACCTCTACAATAATCTGCGGCATATACTTGGTTTCCACATTATAAAATGGGTTGACCTGGCAAATATCCACATTACCCTTAAATTTTTCGGAGAAACCCCGGAGGTGGAAATACCGGGTATAATTGAAGCTTTACAAGCTTCCACTACCGGCATTCAGCCATTTGAATTAAACATACGTCAAACCGGTATATTTGGCAGTTATTATAATCCGCGCGTAATCTGGTTTGGCATAGAGCCCATTCCTATGTTGCTTAAGCTCAATAACAATATTCGGGAATCTCTGGAAGGTAATGGATTTATCAGCGACCGACAGAATTTTGTACCCCATTTAACGGTAGGCCGCATAAAGGAAATAAGGGATAAGAATCACTTTCAGGAAGTGCTGGCCGGTTTCCGGGAGTTTGAGTTTCAGAAAAGCGAAATCAAAGAATTTCATCTTTTCGAAAGTGTGCTAACCCGTGAAGGTCCGGAATATAAGATTATTGAAACCTTTGGTTTTTAATCGGTGACCGGGTGAGTATTTTCAATGGTGGATTGTTTCTTCTTTTTGTTTCGGCTAACTTCAATTAGGTAATCAACAATGAGCGCGATGCCTCCGAAGAGGGATACCAGGGAAAAATAAGCAGCTTCCGGCTCCATTACATTGATATTGATCAAGATATTGGCCAAAAGTAGGCCCATTCCGATTGCAGTGAACAACAAGCCATACTTTAAGGATGAAAAGCTGTTGTAAGGTTTCTCGAAACTGCGCGGATCAAGGCCACGGTTGATTAGTGCCATGCGTTCACGCTTGCGAATGAAGAGATAAACAATACCATAAATGGTGGCGAATACGGTTGCTGTAATCAAAAAGTCGTTCATGGCTTTAGCAATTTAAAAAAAGTGTAATCATAATACGGTTCTGGTGTTGCAATCCATTTGACGCCATCTAAGAACAATGGTTACAATTTTTGAAACAGAATACTAAGCCAGATGTTGTAACCTGAAACTATCTTCCACGTCAAACCAGGTATCATGGGTCAACACGATGATATGCTTATAATTGATCAGGTACTTGATGGTAATCTCGCTGCCTACTCATCATTGGTAGATCGTTATAAGGATATGATTTTTACACTGGTAATTAAGATTGTAAGGAATCGCGAAGAAGCAGAAGAAGTAGCACAGGACACCTTTATCAAGGCATTTCAGGCCCTGGCAAATTTTAAGCAAGAGGCCAAATTCAGCACCTGGTTGTTCAGGATAGCGTATAATACCGCCATTTCGAGAACAAGGCGAAAAAAAATAATCAGCGCACCTATCGATGATAAACTGATTGAAAACTACAGCACAGATGAGGTAAGACAGCAGATGGAAAGCCTGGAAACCGAAGAAAAGCTAAAACTCATGCATCAGGTATTGCAGCAGTTGCCTCAGGATGAACAAATGCTGATTGAATTGTTCTATCACAACAAACAGCGAGTGGAAGAAATAAGTGTCATTACCGGTTTAACCGAATCCAACATTAAGGTTAAAATGCATCGCATACGTAAAAAAATGTATGCAGAAATGCAACAACGAATTCAGTTAAGTCCGGCATGAAAAAAACCTGAAAGAGATAAGGAGGAAGCAAATGAAACCCGAAAAAATGGAATATATGACAAACGATCATTTTCTTGAACAATTAATTGATCTAATGCCTTACGAGAAAGCGCCCGATAATTTTACCAATGGCATCATGCTTCAGTTGAGTGCGGGCGTGCAACCCATTGCGGATACCCCGGAGAGTCGCCGGCAATTATTGTGGGGCTATGTAACCCTGGCGGTGGCCTTTGCCGGTGTGGTTTTGATGTTATTTGCCAGATGGCCCTTTCTGAATTTTGATCTTACCCTGAGCACTGACTTAATCCGAACCGTTTTCACCAAATCAATAAATCTTTTTAATAGCCTCACTGAAATGATGTCCTATCTCAAATCGAGTTCAGTTACCATACTTATCTTTGCTTCAGTCGGGATACTTCTTTTGCTTGAACGTATATTGCGAAAAGGTTTAAATCGCAACCAAACCATAATATTATAAGTTCGTGTTACCCAATCAAATCAAAGTTTCTCTAACCTCCTGGCTAAAAGAGAGCTATGGAACTGAAGCAATGATTATATCTATGCATTCAGTAGGCGGTGGAAGTATAAATCAGGCCGTACATCTTAAAACTACTCCTGGCGACTTCTTTGTAAAATTCAATAGTCGTTCAAAATATCCAGGTATGTTCGGTACCGAAAAAAGAGGGTTAACGCAACTTGGTGCTACCAAAACCCTGACTGTTCCTAAAGTAGAGGATCAGCAGGAAACAGAGGATTATTCCTATCTGATGCTGGAATGGATGGAGAGTATCACGCCCAATGTCTCTATGTGGGAAGAAGCCGGACAAAAACTGGCCATGCTTCATCAACATAGCGCCTCCGGTTTTGGGTTAGATTATGACAACTATATCGGATCTCTTAATCAGGTAAATACCCGAAAGCCGGATTGGATAGATTTTCTGATCAGCTTCCGACTGGAGCCTTTGATGAAACACGCTTTTGATGAAAAATTATTTAATCGCAATGATTTTTCTGCCTTTGAAAAATTGTGCTCCAGGCTACCTCAATTGTTACCTATAGAAAAGCCATCACTCCTTCACGGCGATTTGTGGAGTGGTAATTTCATGGTCAGCAGAGCAGGACCCTGTCTGATTGATCCTGCCATCTATTATGGCCATCGTGAAATAGATATTGCCATGACAAGGCTCTTTAGCGGCTTTTCACCCGCTTTTTATGAGGCATATAATTCAACATTCCCGCTTGAATCAGGATGGCAGCAGCGCATTGAGCTAAACCAACTCTATCCTTTGCTGGTACATGTAAATCTTTTCGGAAGCGGATATACCGGCAGCGTAAGGTCGGTATTGAGAAGCTACAATTAGCATTTATTTTGTTTTGCCTTCTACACGCTCTTCCCAGAGCTGTTTGAAATTACGTTCTGCAAATTCAGGAAGCTGTCGGCTTTTGCCCCACGATTTGGCAAAAAATGTTTTCAGCGCCCAGTTCTTAACTCCGGGATTTGCGGTATCCATCCACTTTCTATGACCCAAAACATGGCGCATTCCAAACATAAGGGCAGATTCAGACAACCCATAATTTCCCTGCTCAACGCTGTGGTTTCGGTTAAACAGCAACAACTGATGCAGGTTAATATTTACCGGGCAAACTTCGGTACAGGCACCACACAACGTGGACGCAAAACTCAGATGCTTGTAATCTTTGAAATTCCGCATCCAAGGCATAATTACAGCGCCAATGGGTCCCGTGTAGGGAGTGTTATAGGTATGTCCGCCAATGGTTTTATAAACAGGGCAGGCATTGAGGCACGCACCACATTTGATGCAACTCAGCGCCCTGCGTTGTTCCTTTGCAGACAGCACTTTTGAACGGCCATTGTCAAGTAAAATAACAATCATTTCGCGTGGACCGTCAATTTCGCCTTCCTGACGTGGACCGCTTACAATGGAATTATAAACGGTAACTTTTTGTCCGGTACCAAAGGTAGAAAGCAGGGGCCAAAAGAGTTCCAGGTGCTGAATGGAGGGTAAAATACGTTCAATTCCGGCCACCACGATGTGAACATCCGGAAAAGCCATGCTCATCATGCCATTACCCTCATTTTCCGTTATACAAACGGAACCGGTATCGGCCAGCAGAAAATTTGCTCCGGTAATGCCCACCTTTGCCTGATAGAATTTCTGACGCAGCTTCTTACGCACAAAAGCAGCTATTTCTGTCGGAGAACTATTGGGTGATAGCTGAAATTTTTCATTAAATAGCCTGGCAACATCCTCTTTAGATTTGTGCATGGCCGGGGTAACAATGTGATATGGTCTTTCATCAGCCAACTGCACTATGTATTCGCCAAGATCTGTTTCAATGGGCTCAATTTGCAAATTTTTCAGACTTTCATTTAAATCTATTTCCTCTGAAATCATTGATTTTGATTTCACTACAAAGGGTGGCCTGATTTTTAGCAGTATTTTTTCTATTTCTTCCACGGCCTGTTGGGCATCAGTAGCCCAAATTACTTTCCCACCGTTGTGCTGAAAATTGGTTTCAAAATCACTGAGTTGCTTCTCCAGCTCATTGATGGCTTTATATTTAATGTAACCTGCCCGCTGTCTTGCCAGTTCAAGATTGGAAAATTGCTGCTTTCCAGCAACTACTGCACGATTATATTGATTGATGTTGTAACCAATCTTTGTCCGGTGTTCTGTGTCAGCAGCTTTTACTGCCGCATCCTGCATGAACTTATTATAAATTTCAGACATAGAATTTACTGAATAGGAATTTTTTTTGTACGTAGTTCATGCCTTCCACCTTCAAAATCAGTATTTAAAAAAGATTTCACGGCTTTTATGGCTTCCTCAAAATAAATAAATCTTCCGGGAAGTGCCATCATATTGGCATTGTTGTGTTTTCGGGTAAGTTGAGCCTGCTCATCGTTCCAGCACAAAGCTCCCCGCACATTAGCATACTTGTTTACGGTCATGTTCACCCCATTGCCACTTCCACAAATAACAATGCCCCGCTCATAAGTTCCATCATTAACCGTCTTTCCCGCTTTATGGGCAAAATCAGGATAATCTACGGAATCACTACTGTAGGTTCCGAAGTCTTTAAACTTATATCCCTCGGGTTCAAGTGTTTCCAAAATAAAAGATTTCAATTCAAAGCCGGCATGATCGCTGGCTAAAGCAATTATTTTTGATTTATCCCACATTGTTGATAACATTTTATTCAACAAAATTAAGCAATTAACTCAAGCGTTACTCATCCGTTTCAGCATTAGTCCTTTACAATGAATGAGCCAAATATGTGACTAAATACATGCCATTGATTCTAAAACCCTTACCATTTATCAACAACAGATTGTTAATCAGGCCCACTTTTTGTTATTAACTTTTAACAAAATTTCAGGCAACATGGCTTTACATCTTAATGTTAACTTTGCAGCCGAATTATCAATAATTATCAAGAAAGTATTAACATCACTTTAGGGTGAGTTACGAAAGGAAGCATTGTTTACAGGAGTTACCCACACAATGTTAATAACCCTTAAAATAGCTCATCTTCAAATGGAAGCCATACTTTCCTATGTTGATAAGTCGCTGATAAACCACTAACATCGTGAAAAGCAAATTAATTTGAAAAATGTTGCCAACACAATGAACAACCTTTAATAATAATAATAGATCTTTAAAAAGTTTATTATTAAATAAAACAAAAATGGAAAATATCCTCTTGAATAAAGTTCCGTCCCGTACTGAATTACCTGTATTGATTCGTCAATTACTCAAAGAGAAGAGTGCCATTTTGCTGGCGCATTATTATCAGGTGCCCGAAATTCAGGATCTGGCAGATTTTGTTGGCGACAGCCTTCAATTGGCTCAAAAGGCTGCGGAAACTGAAGCAGCAATTATCGTTTTTGCCGGCGTTCATTTTATGGCTGAAACGGCAAAAATACTAAATCCTCGTAAAAAAGTGCTGCTTCCTGATCTGAATGCTGGCTGTTCTCTGGCTGACAGTTGCCCTCCGGATGATTTTAAGCGATTCGTTGACGCCCACCCGGGGCATAAGGTGGTTTCGTATATTAATTGCTCTGCAGCGATTAAAACCATGTCGGATGTAATTTGTACTTCGAGCAATGCAAAGTTGATTGTGGATTCATTTCCTGAAGACCAGCCCCTGATTTTTGCGCCGGATAAAAATCTTGGTGCTTATATCAACAGCGTTACGGGTCGCAGTATGGTTTTGTGGGATGGAAGTTGTCATGTACACAATCAGCTTACCGATGAAAAAGTTATTCAGCTTACCCTGGAAAATCCGGATGCAAAACTGATTGCCCATCCTGAATGCCGTGGACCTATCCTTGCTTTGGCCGATTTTGTGGGTTCAACGGCTGCACTATTGAAATTCTCACAAACAGATGATTCAAAAAAATATATCGTAGCCACTGAAGGCGGAATCATCCACCAAATGCAAAAAGCCTCGCCCGAAAAAGAATTTATCGTGGTGCCTTCAGATGAAACCTGTTCTTGCAATGATTGCCCGTTCATGAAGATGAATACGCTCGAAAAACTCTATCTGTGTCTGAAAAACGAGAAGCCGGAAATTATTCTCGATGAAGCCACACGGCAACAGGCAGCTAAGCCCATTTTGAGGATGCTCGAAATATCGAAAGCCGGAAATCTTATCAGATAGCCTTGTTTTTTTAACTCGGGAAGGGTATCTTTACCGCATGAGAAAATGCCTCCTTTTCATAATTTTAATGTTTGGGATACCAAATCTGTATGCCCAGGAATCAGCGGAAGTGAAAGACGGTAAGGCTGTTTTTTACTTTCGTGATGGAAGCATTTCGAGCGAAGGAACCATGCGTGATGGCAAACCGGATGGCTACTGGAAAACTTATTATGAAAACGGAACGCTAAAATCGGAAGGTAACCGGAAAAATTTTGAACTCGACAGTACCTGGACTTTTTATGGTGACACCGGTGATACCGTGCTTCAGATTGCCTATCTCAATGGAAAAAAAGAGGGCATACGCCGTACCATCCGCGAAGACGAAGTGATAGAAGAACGCTTTTCAAATGACGTTAAGCAGGGGCTAACCATTTACTATTATCCGGAAGGTCAGTTTAAAAGAACCATAAATTTTGAAAATGGCCTCGAAAATGGGCTGGCTCGGGAATATTCAACAGACGGAACAGTAACCACACTTATTGAATATCGCAGAGGATTTGTGATAGACCGGGAAAACATCAACCGAAAGGACAGCAAAGGGCTTAGACAGGGCAAGTGGAAGTATTTTTATGCCGATGGTAAGGTTAAACTGGAAGGAACTTTTCGTGATGATAAGAGAAACGGCTATTTTAAAACCTATGATGACAAAGGCATGCTTTTGGAAATTTCGAAATATGTGAACGATGTAAAGCAGGAAGAAGTACCTGAACTGGCAAAATTGGATGTTAAAACCGATTATTATCCATCAGGAAAAGTAAAAACTGTGGCCAGCTATAAAGGCGATGTGCCTGAAGGTATTCGGCGTGAATTTTCAGAAGCGGGAAAGGTAACTGCAGCATATACTTACAGCAACGGGAAGCTTATTGCCGAAGGCGTCATTGATGAAGAGGGCGTTAGAGATGGCGACTGGAAAGAATTTTATGCTGACGGCCAGTTGCGTGCTGAAGGATTGTATGTTGCCGGAAAACGGGTTGGAAAATGGAAGTTCTATCATCCCAATGGCAACCTGGAACAGGAAGGCAGCTATAATAATCAGGGCAATGCCGATGGCGTGTGGCGCTGGTACTTTGACGACAACAGTTTGCTGAGGGAAGAAAACTTTATCAACGGGCTTTCTGAAGGCGTTTTTACGGAATTTGATGAAAACAAAAATGTAGTCATACAGGGTGAATATGTGTATGGTCTGGAAGAGGGCTTTTGGAAATATCAACAGGGAGACCATCGGGAAGAAGGTTATTACCGGGGCGGAATGCGCAACGGAGAGTGGAAGTATTTTTATGATGATGGAACGCTTTCCTATGAAGGTTCATACATTGACGATAACCCTAATGGCCGGCATACCTGGTACTGGCCCGATGGCAAGAAAAAAGAGGAAGGTACGTACCTGAACGGTATTAAAACCGGCGATTGGATTCAATATAATCCGGATGGAACGGTGTTTTTAGTCATAAGCTATAAAAATGGTATTGAAAAGAAATATGATGGCATTAAGATTAAGCCGGAAATGATGGAATAAGGGCGGATGAAGGGGAGAAAGGGAGAAAGGGAGAAGAATTTCTAATTTCTAACTCTAAAGGCCAAAGACTAAAGACCAAAGGCCACTTGTCTCGGGAGAGCGAAGCGATAACGAGAAAGACCAAAGACAAAAAGGGACGGGGAGAAGGGGTGAATGGGAGAAGGGGAGATAGGGAGATGGGGAGACTTGAAGGACAAGGAGACGGGGCGACGGGGAGACAAGAGGAACCAAAACCCAAAACCCAAAACC
>JAVEQP010000132.1:0-7899 GCA_034007585.1 Lentimicrobium sp.
CGCCGAGATTTCCCGGCTTCTCAATAGCCTCAAGAACGAGCAACAGGGGCGTTTCTCTGAGTTTTAAGTTATTGAGGGAAACGTCTTTGGGTTCAATTACTGCTATACATCCATCGGAACCTTCGCGGTAGGCCAGCTTCTCAAACACTGCTTGACTAATAAAAGTGGTGCTGTCACTGTGAGCAAGGGATATGTATGAAGCAGGATCAGCAATTTCTGGATAAACAAAAAGCCGGGTTAGCTTAAACCCGTTTGAAACAGCAATGCCAATTTCCCGCAGGCCTTCCACCACCACCAGGTGCTGCTTGCGTCGTTCGCGCGATTTCTGCTGAAGCGCCAGCAAGTTTTTGATACCTGGATTATGAAGGCTGCTGATGATGTCGGCCATAAAGTAAGGCTATTGGAATGATGGTAACGGCAAAGTTAGGGATTTTTCTTTTCCGAAAGGGTGGGAGACAAGCTGCGTGATTCTGTTAATTCACCAAACCAGTAAAACCGATGTTAAGATATAGTGTTACGCCTCTTCCTCTTTGTCAAGCAACCACATAAAGTTTTTCCTTGCTTCAGCAGCATCCTGACCACAAATTATTTCTTCAGGCTGAAATCCTCCACAAACTTTTGGCCTTTCGGGTTTCCCGAATAATTTGCAGTTCATCTCGCTGTCCAGTTGGATGCAGGCAACCATAGCCGGCTTCCCTTCAGGCATTCCCGGAATGGGAGAACTGATGGAGGGGAAAATGCAGCATGCAGCGCAGTGTGGACGGCAAATCATTTTTGATGTGTTGATTTGTTGATGTGTTGATTTGTTGATGTGTTGATTTGCTGATTTGATGATTTGTTGTTAAAAATCCGAAATCCGAAATCCGAAATCAGTGATCAGTGATCGGTAATCTGTAATCAGTAATTAGGGAGTCAAATCCGCAATCCGCAATCTGCAATCCGCAATCAGTGATCTGTGATCGGTGATCGGTGATCGGTGATCGGTGATGAGTTGATGAGTTGATGTGTTGATTTGTTGATGTGTTGATTTGCTGATTTGATGATTTGCTGATTTGATGATTTGTTGTTAAAAATCCGAAATCCGAAATCAGTGATCAGTGATCGGTAATCTGTAATCAGTAATTAGGGAGTCAAATCCGCAATCCGCAATCTGCAATCCGCAATCAGTGATCTGTGATCGGTGATCGGTGATCGGTGATCGGTGATGAGTTGATGAGTTGATGTGTTGATTTGTTGATGTGTTGATTTGCTGATTTGATGATTTGCTGATTTGATGATTTGTTGTTAAAAATCCGAAATCCGAAATCAGTGATCAGTGATCGGTAATCTGTAATCAGTAATTAGGGAGTCAAATCCGCAATCCGCAATCTGCAATCCGCAATCAGTGATCTGTGATCTGTGATCGGTGATCGGTGATCTGTGATCGGTGATCGGTGATCGGTGATGAGTTGATTTGTTGATTTGTTGAGTCGTTGAGTCGTTGAGTGGCGAGCATTGAGAGGCGGGCTGGTCCCCTGGTCATCCATTAAAAAGCAGGACTTTCGAGCAGAATTAATCGACCCTTCTCGTTATCACTTCGTTCTCACGAGACAAGCTGTCCCAGTTTTCTTCTCCTTGTCCCCTTGTCTATTTTTCGAAATCTGCAAATCCGCAATCCGCAATCCGCAATCTGCAATCCGAAATCAGTGATCAGGATCTGTAATCTGTGATTTGTTGATTCGTTGATTTGTCGCGTGTCCGTCCGCCTAAGGCGGAGCGGGAGGTGTTGTTAAAAATCTTCATATCCGCACATCTCCACATCATCACATCCGCAATCCGCAATCCTCAATCCTCAATCCTTACAGCTTAGGCCCTGCCGCTACTAGCCGTTTACCTTCATCGCTGTCGGTATACTTTTCGAAGTTGTCAATGAAACGTTTGGCCAGGTCTTTGGCTTTTTCGTTCCATTCCTCAGCATTGGCGTAGGTATCGCGCGGATCGAGAACAGCAGGATTTACTCCTTTGAGCGCGGTGGGCACTTCAAGGTTGAAATAAGGAATCATTTTGGTAGGTGCCTCATCAATGGAGCCATCCAAAATGGCATCAATAATGGCGCGGGTGTCTTTAATAGAGATGCGTTTTCCGGTTCCATTCCATCCGGTATTTACCAGATAAGCTTTGGCACCGGCATTATTCTTGCGTTTCAACAGTTCAATGGCATATTTTGTGGGATGTAGTGCCAGGAAAGCATTCCCAAAACAGGCTGAGAAAGTAGGTTGAGGCGAGGTAACTCCACGCTCTGTGCCTGCTAGTTTAGCCGTAAATCCCGAAAGGAAATGGTAGGCTGTCTGATCAGCGGTAAGTTTTGAAACCGGAGGCAGCACTCCAAAAGCATCGGCAGTAAGGAAAATAACTTTTGAGGCATGCCCGCCCCTCGATACTGGTTTTACAATGTTTTCAATGTGATAAATGGGATAAGATACCCTGGTATTTTCCGTCTTGGAGGCATCTGCAAAATCAATGCTTCCATCGGGTCTTACCACAAGGTTTTCGAGCAGGGCATCGCGACGGATAGCATGGTAAATGTCCGGTTCATTCTCTTCGCTCAGGTTAATACACTTTGCGTAGCATCCTCCTTCAAAGTTAAATACGCCGTCATCGTCCCATCCATGTTCATCGTCCCCGATAAGGGCGCGTTTTGGATCGGCAGAAAGGGTGGTTTTGCCTGTTCCCGAAAGGCCAAAGAATATGGCAACATCTCCCTCCTTGCCCATATTGGCAGAGCAGTGCATGGCTGCAATGCCTTTGAGCGGAAGGTAGTAATTCATCATGGTAAAAATTCCTTTTTTAATTTCTCCTCCATACCAGGTACCACCAATAACCTGCATGCGCTCTTTCAGGTTAAAAACCACGAAATTTTCGGAATTCATGCCCTGTTCTTTCCACTTGGGATTGGTTGCTTTTGAACCATTCAACATTACAAAATCAGGCTTGAAATTCTCCAGTTCATCTTCCGTAGGACGGATGAACATATTCTTAATGAAATGTGCCTGCCAGGCAACTTCTACTATAAACCGAATGCTTAGCCTTGAGTCAGGGTTGGCTCCGGCAAAAGCATCCAGAATATATAATCTCTTGCCAGACAATTCGCTGGCAACCAGTCCTTTGAGATGATCCCAGATGGCCGGATCCAGTGGCTTATTGTCATTTTTACCAATGGTTGACCACCAGATGGTATCCTTACTTACTTCATCAAGAACTATGTATTTATCTTTGGGCGAACGACCGGTAAATACCCCCGTATCTACTGAAACAGCCCCTGTGTCAGTGAGTATGCCCTTTTCAAATCCCTCAAGGGAGGGATCCATTTCATGCTCGAACAGTATATTAAAAGAAG
The DNA here is from genome assembly GCA_034007585.1 of Lentimicrobium sp. Lineage (GTDB taxonomy): Bacteria > Bacteroidota > Bacteroidia > Bacteroidales > Lentimicrobiaceae > Lentimicrobium. Next base: position 3,377 of record JAVEQP010000132.1, read on the forward strand.
GATTATAAAATAGCTCTTTTACATTTTCAATTCCATATTGTGAAAGGTCAATGGTTTTTCCATTAGTGGTAAAAACACTTTTTTTTTCATTTTCCATAAGGGCTGAAATTAATGGTTTACAGACATAAAGGTTTATTTTTCTGAAACATGTAACTATCACATTTGTTTCAGGTAATTGCAAAAATAAACAATATTTATATGTTTCAAATCATTGTTGTCGGGGAAAAATCTCATTCCTGAGTAAATATTTTAGCCGGACACTACCGATTGTAACAATTTTATTCTGTCAGGTGTAAATATACATCTATTAACATAACAAAACAGCCATCAAAAAGGATGGCTGTTTTTGAAAAATAAATGTGTGAAAGGTTATTTTTTGGCTGCCTTCCTGGCTTTCTTATCTGCTTTTTTGTTAGCCTTTTTTTCAGCCTTTTTGGTGGTTTTACCGCCTTTTTTAGCCATGGTGGCTTCTTTAACCGAAGCCTGGGCAGAAGCAAGTCTTGCGATGGGTACGCGGTAGGGTGAACAACTTACGTAGTTCATTCCAACGCGATAACAAAACTCAACAGATGATGGTTCTCCTCCGTGTTCACCGCAAATACCTACCTTGAGTTTGGGGTTGGTAGAGCGGCCGCGCTTAATTCCCATGCGTACCAACTGTCCAACGCCTTCCTGGTCAAGTACCTGGAATGGATCGTGTTTCAGGATTCCCTTTTCAAGATAAACCGGCAGGAACTTTCCGGCATCGTCCCTTGAATAGCCAAAGGTCATTTGGGTAAGGTCGTTGGTGCCAAAGGAGAAGAATTCGGCTGATTTTGCGATTTCATCGGCAACAAGGGCTGCACGTGGAATCTCAAGCATGGTACCCACCAAAAAGTCGATTTTGTCCTTGCGTTCTTCAAACACAGTTTTGATGGTGTCGCGTACGATTTTTTCCTGCAGTTGCATCTCTTCGAGTGTACCTGTAAGTGGAACCATGATTTCAGGGAAGGTCTTAATGCCTTTCTTTTTCAGGTTCAGGGCAGCCTCAATGATGGCGCGGGCCTGCATTTCGGTAATTTCGGGGTAGGTGTTTCCCAAACGGCAACCACGGTGGCCAAGCATGGGGTTTACTTCTTCAAGATCGGATATTTTTTGCCTAACTTCTTCAACGGAAATACCCAAATCTTCAGCCAGTTCAATCTGGTTGGCTTCTTCATGAGGTACAAATTCGTGCAATGGCGGATCGAGCAGACGAACAGTTACCGGCAAATCATGCATGGCTTCGAAGATACCTTCAAAGTCTTCACGCTGGATTGGCAGCAGTTTTTCGAGTGCTTTGCGTCGTCCTGTTTCATCGCCGGCCAGAATCATCTCGCGCATGGCGCGGATGCGGTCTCCTTCAAAGAACATATGTTCGGTGCGGCAAAGGCCAATTCCTATTGCTCCGAATTTACGGGCAACCTGCGCATCACGGGGCGTATCTGCATTGGTACGCACATGCATGGTTGTGTGTTTGTCGGCCAGCTTCATCAGTTCACCAAAATCGCCGCTGAGTTCTGCTTCGCGGGTGCTGGTTTTGCCTTCGTAAACTTCACCGGTTGATCCATTAAGTGAAATCCAGTCTCCTTCATTCAGGGTAACACCATCAACAACAAGTTTACGTGCTTTGTAATCTATCTTCAGTGATCCGGCGCCTGAAACACAGCATTTGCCCATACCGCGCGCTACTACGGCAGCGTGGGAGGTCATCCCACCACGGGCAGTAAGAATACCCTTGGCCAGATTCATGCCCTTAAGGTCTTCGGGAGAGGTTTCAATGCGCACCAGTATCACCTGATGTCCTTTGGCTACCCACTCTTCTGCATGGTCGGCAAAGAAAACAATTTGCCCGGAAGCGGCACCCGGTGAGGCGGGAAGCCCTTTGGCCACAACTTTGGCTTTCTTTACAGCATCAGCATCAAAAACAGGATGTAATAATTCATCCAGCTTATTGGGTTCGCAACGCAACAATGCTTCTTCTTCAGTGATGATGCCTTGTTTAAGCATGTCCATGGCAATTTTTACCATGGCAGCTCCGGTACGTTTGCCATTACGGGTTTGCAGCATCCACAATTTGCCATCCTGAATCGTAAACTCCAGGTCCTGCATATCGCGGTAGTGGTCTTCCAGTTTTTGCTCAGTTTCAAGTAGTTCTTTGTAGATGGCCGGCATGGCTTCTTCCAGGGAAGGGAATTTTGATGCCCGGTCTTTTTCGGATACATTGGCCAGTTTAGCCCAGCGTTTTGAGCCTTCTTTGGTGATTTGCTGTGGCGTACGAATACCGGCAACCACATCTTCACCCTGCGCATTGATTAGGTATTCACCATTAAAAAGGTTCTCGCCGGTGGCGGCATCGCGGGTAAAGGCTACGCCGGTTCCCGAATTCAGGCCCATGTTACCAAATACCATTGCCTGCACGTTAACGGCAGTGCCCCATTCGTGGGGGATATTGTTCAGCATGCGATAATAAACCGCGCGCTCGTTCATCCAACTGTCAAATACGGCCATAATTGAGCCCCATAACTGCTCCCAGGGATCAGTAGGAAAGTCGTGACCGGTAACTTTTTTAACCGCTTTCTTAAAGCGTTTTACCATCTCTTTCAGGTCATCCACGCTGAAATCGGTATCCAGTTCAATGCCTTTTTCCTCTTTCATGTGATCCATAATTTCTTCAAACGGATCAATGTCTTCTTTGGAGGCAGGTTTCATGCCTAAAACTACGTCACCAAACATTTGAACGAAACGGCGGTATGAATCCCAGGCAAACCGTTCGTTTCCGGTTTTCTTTGCAATTCCTGCAACGGCATCATCATTCAAACCCAGGTTCAAAACGGTGTCCATCATGCCCGGCATTGAAGCGCGGGAGCCTGAACGTACAGACAGCAGCAAGGGATCATTGTGGTCGCCAAATTTAACCCCCATGATATCTTCCACATATTTTACAGCAGCTTCGACTTCGGGGCGAATCATTTCAATCGCTTTTTCCCTGCCCAGGGTATTGTAATCGGTTGAAACTTCGGTGGTGATGGTAAATCCCGGAGGTACAGGCACGCCAATGCGGTTCATTTCGGCAAGGTTTGCCCCTTTACCGCCTAACAGGTTCTTCATACCGGCATCGCCTTCGGCTTTTTTATCCCCGAAGGTATAAACCGTTTTTCTGGTCTTGTCTTTTCCCATTTTGATAAGGTTTTATAATTTAATGAATAAATATTTCGTTATAATTTCATGCAAAATATGCTTGCTGAAACAAGGGTGCAAAGGTACGAAATATTTCGTATTGAAATTTTGGAATATGGGGCAGTGTGAAATGGGATGAAAAGCAAGGAGCTATGGGGGAAGGGTTGATTTGTTGATTCGTTGATTTGTTGCCTGTCCGCCTCAGGCGGGAGGGGTTGACTGAAGATGTTCAATTTGCCAATCAGTAAAATGTAGAATTGTTGGGTAATAAATAATCTGCAATCCTACTACGGATGGTCCCGACTACATTCGACCAGGTATCCTCTAAAATTAGAAAAAAAACCAAGCATTTCTTTGCGTATTCACCCCTGCCCGACGTAAAAAAGTGAAGGCGCGTCTTTGCGTGAATTTTGATATTTTTTTAAAACTCCAGCTTCCCAACCTGTCCCATTACCCGGAGAATGCTTTGCTGCCTGCGCTGAATGTAGGACGTTGGGGCGGCTGGGTTCCAGCGTCTTGGATTGGGCAGTACGGCGGCAATAAGTGCCGCTTCACTCCGGCTGAGGTCTAAGGCAGGTTTGTGAAAATAGAGCCGGGAAGCCTCTTCAACACCATAAATACCATCTCCCATTTCAATCACGTTCAGATAGACTTCCATAATGCGTTGTTTGCCCCAGAAGATTTCGATAAGACCGGTAAAATAGACCTCCAAGCCCTTTCGTAACCACGAACGGTCGGGCCACAAAAAAACGTTTTTTGCCGTTTGCTGGCTGATGGTGCTGGCGCCGCGCATCAGTTTCCCCTTTTTGTTGAGTTTGCGCGCTTTTTTAATGGCTTCAAAATCAACACCATAATGTTTTATAAAGTTGTTGTCTTCCGAAGCCACCACAGCCCTCACCATATTGGGCGAAATGTCTTCAAGCGGGACCCAGTCGCGGCTGGATTTTATTTTTTCACCACTCCTGATCTGTTCTACCATACGAATGAGCTGCAATGGTGTAAACGGGGGCGGAACGAAGCGATAAATGATGGTAACCAGTACGGTAGAAAAGAAAAAGAAAAAGACGGCATACCGAATCCATTTAAATAATTTACGGAAAAGGGACCGGGATTTAGTGCTCATCTTGATTTAAAATTCGGATGCAAACCTAAGCAAAATCGGGCTGATCACCAATAACTTCAAAATATTATCCGGGCTTTAGGGAATTCCGGGTTATTATTTGTTGATAGGCAAACAACCACCATATAGCGATGATAATTAATACCAATGGCCTATGAATCAAATATGTATCCGACATGAGGATAAATACCCACACGAACGGCGT
>JAVEQP010000030.1:0-37618 GCA_034007585.1 Lentimicrobium sp.
TGATTTGAAATCCGCTCAAACGAAAATAGGTCATAATCATTTGCATTTTTACTCAAATCGTAAAAGTCTGTGTTTGAATAGAAATCCATTTAGTCTAAGTCATAAAAAGTCAACGAAGGACTGTCGTATGGATATCGACTCATCACGTTTGTTAAAATCATAAAATCAAGTCAAAGAGCGAAAAAATAATCAGCGGACAGTCCGCCGTGGACTTTGTAACTATCACTAAGAGAGTGTCTTTTCAAATATTGGCGGTAACTTCTTATATCCCCACCTTTTGTGTTCATATCCGACAAATACCTGCGGATATGTACACCTTTTAGGCTTTTATATTTCAAGTTCATCCAGTGGATCTTTTACGTTTTTTAAATTTTTCATGCTTACATGAGTATTCACCCCGTGGGAATACAATGTATTTTTCAACTTCGTTGGATATGGAAAGGAATTCCCAACGGGGTAAATTTCGATTGTACGGCTACTTTAGCGCCCCAACAATTCCTGAATTATCCCTAATCTACTCACTGTCTAATGGGTTGATCAAGGATTCCTCAAAATATGCAGCGTAAAAGTATGGCTCTTTATGGTCGTGTCCAAATATTTATAAAAAAAATCATAGGTATCCGGAACAAATTCCGAATATTATTCTAAATAATTGAAGTTGTGGCTGTGTGGCAAGTAGTTTGATTAGATTAACGCCCATGCGTAATACTACACTTCTTTATTCTTCTCCGGAAACAGCATGGAAGCCAGAATACTCACAATCAAAATACTTACAATTATAATGAGCGAATGCATGGTAGTAAATCCAACCGATTTCAGCCAACTGTGAAACAACATCTTAGCTCCTATAAAGAACAATAGCAGCGCCAGTCCGGGCTTGAGAAATCGGAACATACCAATAACATTTACCACCATAAAGAACATGGCCCTCAACCCAAGTATAGCAAAAATATTAGAGAAAAAGACAATATATGGATCTTTGGTTATGGCAAAAATAGCCGGAATAGAATCTACAGCGAATACAACATCTGAAAATTCAATCACCATTAAAACAATAAACAACGGTGTGATGTATAATTTGCCCTCTTTTCGAACAAAAAAGTGATTTCTCAAAAAACCCTGATGCACTCTAAAATGTCTGGAAGCAAACTTAACCACGGGATGGGTGGCGATATTGATCTGCTCATTGGCATTGCGGCTAACAAACATATGAATAGCCGTATAAATGAGCAGTCCACCAAAAAGATAAAGCACCCAGTTAAACTGCTGAATAAGTGCTGAAGCAGTGAAAATAAAAATGAACCTAAGTACAATGGCTGCAAGAATTCCCCAAAATAAAACCCGTCGATAATACCTGGAATCTACCCCAAAGGCGTAGAATACCATTACAATCACAAAAATATTATCAACTGAAAGCGCCTTCTCTATAAGGTAACCGGTAAGAAACTCCAACCCCAGATTATTTTTATATACCTTAAGGGCTTCGGGATAGGTGAGCCCTGAAATATTGATGGGATGGTCAAACTTATCAATCAGGTGCTGGAGTTGTTCAATAGTGCCTTCATTACCCAGGTGAATCCATTCCCCATGCAACAAAAGCAGGCCATAAAAACCAAAAGAGAGAAATATCCAAATCAGGGTATAAAACAAAGCCTCCTGAAAAGGAACAATATGATCCTTTGGATCAAATACTCCCAAATCGAGTAAAATAATACCCGCAATAATAACAACAAAAATGGAAAAAAAAATCAGTTCGTGCGGATTCATCAAAGGCGCTTTAACAGGGGCAAAGTTAGTTGAATATTGAACGATTCATTATATTCATATCAACATTATACATCACAAAACCTATCTGCACAACCCAAAACTTCATAATTGCGGTTAGATTAGACGATACGGCATGAATTTATCTGACTATTGACAAAAAATAATTAAAAATACAACGCATTAAAAACTATAAAATATCCTACATTTGACCCTTCCAATCAAACCGCCAATAAACTTAAAAGCTTTTATGATGAGCAGCCTAAATGATCTTCACCCAAACCCCCTTGTACAATACCTGAATAAGCCTGCCGAACTATTTTCCCGCAATGATCTAATCAAATATATTGAAGACCACAATATTGAGATGATAAATTTCAGATATACCGGAGGTGATGGACGATTAAAAACACTGAATTTTGTTATCAGTTCGCGCGAACATCTTCAATCCATTCTCACCACCGGTGAGCGGGTGGATGGTTCGAGTCTGTTTCCTTTCATTCAGGCGGGCTCCAGCGATTTATATGTTGTTCCCCGCTACCGCACTGCTTTTTTAAATCCATTTTCCGAAATCCCGGCCATCGATATACTATGTTCCTATTACAACAAAGATGGTGAACCACTTGAAAGTTCACCAGAGTATATTCTTCGCAAATCAAATGCTGCACTTAAGGAAAAAACAGGCTACGATTTTCATGTGATGGGTGAACTGGAGTTTTACATCATCAGCAATGAAGTGCCTTTATTTGAGGGGGTAGATCAAAAAGGTTATCATGAATCGTATCCTTTTGCCAAATGGGAACAATTACGCACCGAAGCTATGACTGCCATGGCTAAAGCGGGTTGTTTAATCAAATATGGCCATTCGGAAGTAGGAAGTTTCACCCTGGATAGCAAACTGTACGAACAAAACGAGATAGAATTCATGCCTACTCACCTGGAAGCCGCGGCTGATCAGTTGGTGATTGCCAAATGGATACTCAGGGTACTGGCGTATAAGTATGGAGTAACGGTGACTTTTGCACCTAAAATTACCTTAGGTAAAGCAGGAAGCGGGCTACATATTCATACCAAACTCATGAAAAACGGCAACAATGTAATGCTGACTGATGGTAAACTAAGTGAAGCTGCCCGGCGCATCATTGCCGGCTACCTTGATCTGGCTCCATCACTTACTGCTTTTGGGAATACCAATCCTACTTCTTATTTCAGGCTGGTACCGCATCAGGAAGCACCCACCACCATATGCTGGGGTGACAGGAACCGCTCGGTATTGGTAAGGGTACCTCTGGGATGGGCAGGCAACCACAACATGATTTACGACGCCAATCCTCTTGAAACGCCCACTGAAGACGATTTCTCACAATTACAAACGGTTGAATTCCGCTGTCCTGACGGTTCAGCAGACATTTATCTTCTTATGGCCGGATTAACGGTTGCTGCACGTCATGGTCTGGAAATGGCTAATGCCCTTGAAATGGCCAAAGAGACTTACGTGGATGTAAATATTTTTGATGAAAAAAATAAAAAACGTTTAACCGAACTTAATAAACTACCCGTATCTTGCTGGGAGTCTGCAGATATGCTTGAGAAACAAGCAGGTATTTACATGAAATATAATGTTTTCCCTAAGGATCTGGTTGAGGGAATTACCCGTCGGTTACGCAGCTACAAAGATGAACACCTTCGGGAACAGATAAAAGATAGCAAAGATAAAATTATGCACGTGGTTGAGCAGTATTTTCATTGCGGTTAAAACTTAACGGGTTTTGCGAAAACGGATAAGCTTGCGGCCAAGGTAAACGCGGCGTAACCACAAGGGCAAAATCAGCGCACCAAGCACCAGGTAAGGATAATAAGTCATCAGGCGCCAGAACAGTGCAACGATTGTTGAAAGGTCACCCTGAGGGCCTTTGATAAATTCGCGTAAGAAAATCGGGAAAAAGTATTCGGCAATACCGCTGCCTCCAGGCGTAGGACTAATGAGCATAATTACCCACATCATAAGCTGGCGCGCATAAACAAGCATATTGTCGGCCCATCCCATAGTACCTGCAAAAGCCATAATCAGAAAATTGACCAGCCAGAAACGGGCTGTCCATGAGATTACTGTTGCACCGAAGGCTTTGGCCCAGTATTTAACAGGTTTATCTTTAAGCTCTACCGAAGTTTCAATCACCTGATTTCCCATCATGCGTGCATCGCGCTTAAAACGCTTCAGGAATGGAATATTGGTAAGTTTATCAAGTAACCAGCCAAAGCCTGCGGGATTAATCAACACCCCATAGGCAAGTAACAATGCCAGTATCGAGATAAAGGCATAGCCCATATAGAATATGCCCATAGTTCCAACAGAATATCCAAACATATGAATTTTATTACTTACAATGGCTAGTCGATCAAAACCTGCAATCAGGAATACCAGAGGAAGCATAATCAGATAAAAAAGCTCATCCAATAAAGCGGTAACAATAACAATAGCCGTGCTCCGCCCTGCACCGAGTTTTTCTTTGGCGAGGATAAATATAGCAAAAGCAGATCCTCCAACAACGGATGGGGTTACGCTGGAAGCAAATTCCCACAACATAATTACCTGAAAGGATTTGCGCCAGTTCAGGGCTTTATCGGTTAGCAGGCGTATGCGATAAATATAGCCTACATCGCGTAGAACCAGCATTAGCAATGAGCAAAAAAAATAAAAAGCCGCATTCCAGGTCCAGTTTAGCCCTGAAAGGTTGCCCTTACTAATATCGCGTATTATCATATAAATGATAACAGCCAGGCCGATGGCCACCGGAATTATTATTCTGCGGAAAGCAAAAATATTAAGGATTTTTCGCTGGGTGCTTGACATATACTCCGACTGCTTGTATTACTAAACCTTCAAAGATAAAAGATGTTTTTATTTCTTAACATTAAACTTTCTAATAAATTGCCTTAGCATGCCATTGTGTCACATAAAAGAAAAATACTATGTCACATTGACTTTTTTCGCATCTGCTTTATCATTGGAACACCTTTTGAAAAGGAGGGGTTAAATCTTAAAAACACAACGATATGACTTTTGTTAAAATTCAGGAGCCTATGCATGCTCAAGCTTTTGGTCAATTATTTAATCGTTACTCAACCAACGATAAGGCTACAGTTTTGACCAATATATTTACCGATGAATTAGCCTTTAACCTTGAACTTGCCATACCCGGATATGTGCGCGAGGATTTCAACATTTCTGTAGAAGATCAGCTTTTGGTTATTAAAGCTGAAGCTAAAGAACAAGAAGTGAAGGACGAAAAATACCTGAGAAAGGAATTTTCGGCCAGTGGATTTCAACGCAAATATGCATTACCCAAAAAGGTAGATGCAGAGGGTATAAGTGCAGGTTATACCAATGGCGTACTTTCTATAAAATTACCTTTCAAACAGGAAGTTTTGATAAAGCGTGAAATTAGCATTGCATAACCTGCAACAACGTGTATTAATGCCGCAGCACATCAATGTTGCGGCATTTTTTTTTAAAGCAGCAACAATTAAAACAAGTGCCTGAAAGGCAACAGCAGCCAACCTATGGCTTTTTCAAGTAATGGTCGCTTTAGCCAGGCCCCATAATTAAAAGGCACACAGTTTTTTTTGGTTTCTTCGATGTGGCTTCGTAATTGTGCAATCACCTCAGGATGGCGGCCAAACAATACTATCTCAAATTGATACCGGAAACTGCGGTAATCAAAATTAGAGCTTCCAATGCCGAAAACTTCATCATCAACCATAAAAATTTTTGAATGCAAATTGGTGGGCGTATAATAATGAATATGAATATTATTGGTAAAAAAATAGCCCATATATTTTGCCCTAATCAGGTCAACTGCCCGCACGTCAGAATGTAGGGGAAGCATAACATTAACTTTAACGCCCCTGCTGGTTGCCTGGCTCAGCGCCCGCCTCAGCTTATAACCGGGTAAAAAATAAGGGGTTTCAATAACAACTTCATATTTGGCTTTTTGTATAAATTTCTCAAAATGCTTTTTTACCTGTTGTCTGTAAATAGACGGAAGGTCTTGAACGATCTCAAAATCCTGAAAATAAATCGCTTTTTTATAGGAGAATTTATTAAAAATATATTGACTGTATAACTTGAAACTCGCTAAAAAAACCCTTCTGAAAAGGGGAACAACCGGCCCCTCCATTCTAAGCTGACTTTCACGCCAATCGAGCGAGTAGTCAGTAATATTGGGAGAACCAAGATAGACTACCTTATCGTCTATAATCAATAATTTACGATGGTTTCGGCGATGATTCTTAGTGAAGAAATCTATAAAAAACCGAATCTTTTTAAAATACCTGACCTCCCCCCCGTAACTTCGTAAAAGATTAAAATTCGCTTGCGGAATTACGGTACCCCAGTCGTCCAGGAGAACTTTAACCCTGACTCCAGCCTTACCCCTTTCGGCAATTGCATCAAGGTATTGCATACCCAATGGATCATTGCCCAAGCGGTAAAATTCCATATAAATGTACTCTCTGGCTGAAGCGATATCAGCAAGCATGGCCGGATGAAAATCCCGCGGATTACTGTAAAGCTTGAAATGAATACGGGCATCTTGTTCCATAACCCCTGGGAAATTTTTCAATCAGGACAAAGTTATGAAAAGTGGCTCATTAAACAGTGAATAATGCGAATATTACCGCGTGGAGGAATTCATTCTGCTGTATGGCAGGAAAGCTGAGCTATCGCGTTTATTGAAACAATTCAGATGCTGCTGATAGAGCATGCCAAGATCCTCTTTGCTCATACCGGAAAAATAAAAATAACAGTACTTTAGATCTTGCCTGCGACTCAACTGACAGCAGGGCCAATCAGGCATTCGATTACCTGCCGGACAACACCTCACAAGTCCCATCATCCTCAACAGCATCTCACTCTTATCCATAGTCTGAACTTTATTCAAAAGTAATACACAAAAGCGCCATTTTCAACCGGGAACAATCAAACGTCCGCAGCGAATGATCATGCGTCCACCTTTTGAAGTAAATCCGCAGCTCACATATCTCTGATTACCCGGATGAGTTCATCACGTTTTCGATAAGCCACAGTGATTTCTGTATCGTCTTTCAGTACAGCAATGAATTCATCTTTTTTAAATTTTTTCAGATATTTCAGGTTAATGAAATGAGATTGATGTACCCTGAAAAATCCATTTTCTTCAAGTTGTTCGGCAAACTCACTCAGTGACTTTGATATCATAATACGCTCCCCGCTTTTAAGAATAAAAATAGAATAGTTGCGATCGGATTCGCAACGTATAATATCATCATAATCAAGAATATGGAAGGCATCAAATGTTCTTAATATAAATTTTTTAGCTTCTGTTTCCTGGGGTTTCATGTAAGCATCGAGCATGGACCTCAAATTATCATTGAGGTTGGTGATTTCAATTTCACGCCCGGCTTTCTCCACTGCTGCCCGAAGTTCTTCCGGATCTACCGGTTTGGTTATATAATCAATGGCATTAAACTTAAATGCCTTGATTGCATATTCTTCATAAGCCGTAATGAATATAACCTTGAAAGAAACAGGCATAAGCTGGCGCACCAGTTCAAAGCCGGAACCGTCAGGCATTCTGATATCGAGAAAAACCAAATCAGGTTTCAACTGCTTGATTATTTTAACTCCGGAACGTACATCCTGTGCTTCGCCAACAATTTCAATATCAACACAATAGAGGGAAATCATATCACGAAGAGTTTCCCTCGACATAAACTCATCATCGACAATTACAGTTCGTATCATAGCAAATCAATTGGAATCTACAGCCCGGCTTATACCTGTTTGCATGTTGTAAATATAGAAAAAAATTGATTGCCCATAAATATTATTTCTCCTGGTGCAAATACTTCCGTCACTAATACAGATGACTTTCAGGGAACTGTAGCCTTAAAAACTGAAAATAAAAAACGCCGGAAACCGTGAAAAGTCCGCCAGACCAACTTTAAAACGAGCTAATGTATTTTTAAAGGTTACTTTTGGCTTTCATTTAGATTAATAGAATAACAACGTATAACGTTGAAATTTGTAGATTTGCTAAAAAAAAGAGCATGCTAAAATCCATGACCGGCTATGGACGCGGGACTGCCCAACTCAACAGCAAAAAGGTAACTATCGAAATAAAGTCATTAAACGGCAAACAGTTGGATATTAACCTTCGTATGCCTGCTTTTTTGCGTGAAAAGGAATCTGAAATCAGAGCAATGCTTGCTGCGGTAGTGGAAAGAGGAAAAACGGATATTATGCTGAGTACGGAAAGCATCGCAGATGAACCCGCACATGGCATAAATACGGCCCTGGTAACTAATTACTACAATACTTTAAAGTCGCTGGCCGATCAGCTTGGAGCAAAGGACAGCAACCTTCTTTCGGTGGTAATGCAGTTTCCTGAAGTGTTGAATCAAGGCAATGGCGAACTGAGTGATGAGGAATGGGACTTATTGCGCAATGCGATTGGCCATGCGTTAAAACAGCTCGATGATTTCCGGCTGCATGAAGGTGCGCTGCTGCAGCAGGATTTTGAACAACGCATAGGCCAGATATTAGTTCTATTGGATGAGGTAGGGCCTTTTGAGCAACAGCGCATACTGAATATACGTGAAAAAATGAACCTGAGTTTTAACGATTACCTAAAAGGAGGCAATCTCGATCAAAACCGTTTTGAGCAGGAAATGATTTATTATCTGGAGCGGCTGGACATTACTGAAGAAAAAGTGAGATTACGCAAGCATTGCGATTATTTTATGGCTACCCTTTCCGAACCACTTTCTTCGGGCAGGAAGCTCTCATTCATTGTTCAGGAGATCGGCAGGGAGATCAACACCCTTGGATCTAAAGCTAACGATGCTGCTATTCAAACGCTGGTGGTAGAAATGAAGGATGAACTGGAGAAAATAAAGGAACAATTGGCCAATATTTTATAATTTAATACATGAATTCAACTGAAACTGAAGGTATGCTGGTGATTGTTTCTGCCCCTTCAGGTGCCGGCAAAACCACCATAGTAAAACACCTGCTGATGTCAGGACTAAATCTTGGTTTTTCAGTTTCGGTTACCAACCGGGCCAAACGGATAAACGAAATGGAAGGGCGTGACTACTATTTTGTTAATACAGATGCATTTAATCAACACATTTCCAGGAACGAACTACTTGAATGGCAGGAAGTTTATCCCGGAAGTTTTTACGGCACATTAAAAAATGAGGTCGATCGTTTGCTTGCCCTTAAAAAAAACATTATATTTGACGTGGATGTTGTGGGAGGTATAAACATCAAGAAAACGTACAAAGATTGTGCATTGGCCATTTTCATTCGTCCACCTTCTCTGGAAGTATTGGCTCAACGATTACGTAATCGCAATACCGATTCGGAAGAAATTATAGCCCTTCGCCTCTCTAAAGCAAGTTGGGAGATGGAATTTGCCAAGAAATTTGATGTTATCATTATAAATGATGATTTAGAGAAAGCCAAAGCCGAAGCAAAAGCCAGGGTTGAAGACTTTCTTTTGAAAAAGTAAGACCTATGCAAAGATCAGATGTGGCACTTATGTACGCTGATATTCGGGGATACTCCCGTTTGCTTGAGCTCAACGAATCGGAAGCACTTGAGATTCTTAATGCCCATCAAAGCATATCGGAACAGGTCATTAGTGAATATCACGGGAATCTGGTAAAACGCCTCGATGACTCTTTGATTGCTTCTTTCGTTTCGCCAAATGACGCCTACCTGTGTGCACTTGACTTTCTGCATCGCATCAAAGAATTCAACCTCGACAAACAAAAGCCCAGGCGATTGCTGGTTAGCATCGGCCTGCACAAGGGTAAAGCTGACGTGCGGAATGGCCTTGTTACCGGCGACCAGGTGAATGTAGTAGCCAGGCTTCAGAACATGGCAGAACCGGGGAGCATTTGCTTATCGAATCCCATGTATGCTTCCATGAGTAAAATGCTTGACATTAAGGTAATTGAATATCGTGATGTGGAAATAGAAAATCTGCCGGGGAGCCACAATGTGTATAAAACACTTTCCATTTACCGCGATGAATTTAAAACTAAACGGCCTGCCGTACATCTAAAGTCAGATTATCATTACCGGATTAAAGAAATTCAGCATGTGAAAGGCAATGGCGTTTCTTTTTTATCGACGGGTATCTATGCCATGCTTACCTTATCAATATTGTTTGTTATGGTAGCCGCATTACTATCGCAACGATCGCAGATTACTTTTAGTGAGCTGCTCGGTAGCTGGCTGAATACGCCGGCACCCTATCTCATTTTGATCCCCCTGTCGGTATTGATATCCATGCTATATACCCGAAGAAAGATGCGGGCAGTATTTGATGATGTAAAAGAAGTTGACCGGATTCTGTCTTACATCATGTCTCAACTCGGCTATCGTCATCCGGTGCATGCCCGGGGGTTCATGCTCTTTAAACCCCAGCCTTCAAATTTCTTCATTCTGGGTATGCGTAAATTCAGGGCCAGAGTAGATGGCAATACGCTTATTTTGCAAGGTCCATATTTGTATATGATCAGGCTGCTCAAAATGTTAAAAAAATATGAACAGTCCGGAACCTAGCTTCACTATGCAACCTACCGGATTGTTTTTCGGATCTTTTAATCCCATTCACCTGGGACATTTGTGTATAGCCGAATACATGCTTAACTGGGGAGGATTAACGGAGGTGTGGTTTATGGTATCTCCTCAAAATCCGCTAAAAAATAAACAAAGCCTGCTTTCTGCCGCCAACCGTCTGGATATGGTAAAGGAAGCCATAAAAGATGACCTTCGTTTTCAGGCCAATGACATTGAATTTTATCTTCCCCAACCCTCTTATACTATTGACACTTTGACGCGACTGAGTGAGCAATATCCCAACCGTAAATTCATCCTGATTGCAGGTACGGACATACTGCCCACCTTGCACAAGTGGAAGAATTATCAAATATTACTCGACGATTACCGCTTTTTAATCTTTCCGCGGCATGGCAGTGATGATCACCCCCTATTACAACATCCATCCATCACCCTGTTAGATGCCCCGCGCATAGAAATCTCAGCCACCTTTATCCGGCGTTCCATCAGGGAAGGGAAAACAGTAAAATATTTTCTGCCAGCCGGAGTTTACCGACTTATCGAGAAATGGGGATTTTACCTATAGCAGGTTAATCTTTTAGTTCCGCTGTATTGCCGGAAATGAATACAGGTTTATTCCTTCTGAAAAAATCCCGCACTGCAGGAAAGATATTTCCAGGTGCTTCCAGAAAACCCATATGTCCAACATCATGAAGCAATAAGGTTTCAGCATGTTTACATAGCATGGCCTGAGCCATTACCTTATTGTATGGCATTCGGGAATCTTCACGGCCTATAACAAAATATACCGGAATGTTTGTTTGGGTTAGGAACTCAATGGCTCCCCTGCGTTGCTTCATGCCTTCCAAAGCAGCAACAATGGCTTTGGGAGAGGTAGAGGCTGCCCGATTGCGTAATTTTTCAATGGCAGGTGCAAGAATTTCGCGATTAGATTCAGCAAAAAGCTCCCCCACAAACTGATGGATAAAACCACTGTGATTGAGTTTTACGATGCTGATGGTTCGATCGCGGTTCTCGCGGGCTTTTTCATCATCGGGAGCAGCATGAGAATGAAAGAGCACCAGTCCGCTCACTTTGAGGGGAAAACGTGCAGCCAGTTCAAGGGCAACATATCCTCCCATGCTATGACCACATATCAGGAAGGAATCAATGCTCAAAAAATTGCACACGTCCATTATGGCATCAGCCATCATTGGAATGGTGTGCGTTTCGCCCATAATGCCTGAACGCCCGTGACCCGGCAAATCAATGGATACTACGGTAAATTCACTGCTGAGCATTTCGGTAAACTCTTTCCAGATTTCAAGCGATTCAAGAAATCCATGAATCAGCACCACTGCCGGTCCATCGCCGGTTGCCTGGTAATTGATGGGTACATTATTGTAGAATAAAGTATCGGCTACATTCATGGTCATATGGTTTAATTACTAAGACAAAAAAATAAGCCCTGAAACAGATTGTTTCTGATGCATCTGACTTGCAGGGCTTTTATAATTGAATGATGATCGGTTAGCGGGCCATTATCTGTTCAATTTCAGCCACTGTTTTTGGAATGGGCTTACCGAGCACGCGATGTCCGGTTTCGGTTACCAGCACATCATCTTCAATCCGAATGCCGCCAAAGTCTTTATACGATTCTAGTTTATTGTAATTGATGAATTCGGTAAATTTCCCTTCGGCTTTCCACTGATCTATAAGTGCTGGAATAAAGTATATGCCCGGCTCAACGGTAAGCACAAATCCCGGTTGCAGTTTTCGTCCCAGGCGCAGAAAGGCAGTTCCAAATTGTTCAGAACGAACAATTTCATCATCGTAACCAACATAATTTTCGCCCAGACCTTCCAGATCATGCACATCCATGCCCATCATATGGCCGAGGCCGTGAGGGAAAAACAATGCATGCGCACCCTGCTTTACCGCTTCGTCCACATCCCCTTTCATAAGTCCGGCCTGTTTCAGCCCATTGGCGATAACCTTTGCGGCAAGTAAATGGATTTCACGGTAAGGAATGCCTGGTTTTATCGCGGCAATGGCATCCACATTGGCCTTCAAAACAATTTCATAAATCTCTTTCTGACGGGGATTAAACTTACCTCCAACAGGCACCGTACGGGTAATGTCGCTGGCGTAAAGCGTTTCTTCTGATTCACAACCTGCATCGACTACCATCATGCGACCTTCAGTAAGAATATTCCCATGATTATGGTTGTGCAATGTTTGCCCGTCCATGCTCAGGATTACCGGAAAGGAAACCGGACCGGCTTTGGCCAGCGCAATGCCTTCGATGGTACCGGCAATTTCTTGCTCCCGGATACCGGGATGAGCCATTTTCATAGCGGTGGTGTGCATGATGCCGGCCACATCGACCATTTTTTCTATTTCGGTAATCTCTTCATCCTTTTTAATCGATCTGAGCTTTATCACTCCTTTTATCAATTCAAGGGAAGCAGCAGCTTTCAATTCAGCAGGCGAAATGCCAAGTATTTCCGAAAGCATAATTTTAGTTTCAGCACGATAGGGCGGCAAAAAATGAACCTGACACTTTTCTTCAAGCGCATCCTTAATCATTCCGGCGAAATCACTCAAGGGGGATGTTAAATCTATACCAGCAAGTTTACCGCGATCAGCAATCGTTGGCTGGGGGCCCATCCAGATAATGTCGTCCATGTCCACATCATTACCAAACAAATAATCCTTGCCATTATCCAGGTTGATAATACCAGCCAGTCCGGGTTGATTGATCCCGAAAAAATAGCTAAAGGCGCTGTCCTGTCTGTAATGATAAGTATTTGCGGGATAATTGAATGCGGCTTCAACATTTCCGGGCAATATGATAATGCCACTTTTAACTTCATACCTCAGCGCATGACGGCGATGGGCGTAAATTTCAGGTTTAAACATATGATTGGTTTTAAATTGATCAGTATAATACTAAATTACCCATTTAAACAAACGGGAATTACAAAAGTATGAAAAATTGTTGGAGAAATTTATAGCCAATAAAGGTTTGTCCATGCAGGATTGGCAAAATCAGCCTCTGCCAATCGAATAAAAACAGTGTGAAGAACTACTCATCAGTCCGCTGTGATTAATGCTACCGATGCAGTTCCAAAAAGGTTTTCCGAAAGAAAATAAATAAATAAAAACGAAATGACACGCGAACCGGTCTTCAGATAAGAAACAATATCTCAACTATTTCTTACTCTTTTCTCAATGTTGCTTGTGGAATATCCCGGCAAAAATGAAATGGTTTCCACCTTACCTCCTTTGGCCATTATGATGTCGTAACCTATAATATCTTCGGGCTCATAATCAGCTCCTTTAACCAGTATGTCGGGTTGAATTTGTTGAATGAGTTCATAAGGTGTTTCTTCATCAAACAGGATAATTGCATCCACAAAAAAGAAAGACGCGAGGATCATGGCACGTGAATGCTCATCGTTGATGGGACGGCCGGGGCCTTTCAGCTTTCGGGTTGAAGTATCGGTATTGAGACCAATTATCAGAATATCACCCAAATCGGCGGCTTTAGCCAGATAATCGATGTGTCCCAAATGAATGAGGTCGAAACAACCATTGGTAAAAACGATGCGTTTGTCCTTAAACCTCCAATAGGCCAGCGTTTGGTCAATCTGAGACCGGGACAATATTTTCCGATGAATGATCTCCGGATTTGTCATGATTTGATCGGTTATAGATGGGTAGTAAAACGAGTGAAAAGATTCCTGCAATCACTATCATGATTGTTTGTGAGGCCCAGATAAGCCATCCCAGGGCATACCCTTTGGTTTCGGGAACATTCCATAAAAACAATGTTTCGGCTACAATGGCAGGATAAATGCCGATGCCGCCCTGCACAACCATTATTCCGATAGAGCCAAACACCAGCACTGCAAGTCCGGCATCCAGTCCCAATCCGGAAGTTTCGCTCAGGCTAAAAAAGACCACATAGGCCATCAACAGGTACAATAACCAGATGATGAGTGTATATATTATGAATAGCAGCGGTTTTCTGATTCGTACCAACGAGCGCATTCCTTCAAGGAAGCCCAGCATTAGCTGATAAATTTTTTGATAAAGTCTTGTATTTCTGAACCGACGATGGACCAACCATACAGAAAGTAAACCTCCAATGATTAAGCCGATAAGCAAATAGGTAAGATAACCACTACCCACCAGTTCAAACGCGAATTTACGCTGAATCGGGGCGTAAATTTTTTGATTGATATAAATTTGAATTTTACCGGATTGAGTAAAAATCATTATAAAAAAGAGCAAAACAAAAGTGAGCATATCAATCACTCTTTCGGTGATGACGGTTCCAAACGACTTATTGAAAGGTATTTTCTCGTAACGGGAGAGTATGCCACACCGACTTACCTCACCCAGACGGGGCAGGGCCATATTAGCCAGATAGCCAATCATTACCGCCATAAAAACATTGATACCGCGGGGGGTATAACCTAACGGCTCGATCAAAATTTTCCAGCGCGCCGCCCGGGCCATGTGGCTAAGAATTCCTAAAACAAAAGCAACAAGTAACCAGGAATAATTGGCCAGTTTAAATGATTGAAAAATTTCCTGTTTTTGCTGGTCAGAGAGGTTGCGCATGAATAGCCAGATAAAAAACAGCCCTATCCCCATGAATAGGCTAAAACGCAATGCATTAAGCAGTTTTTTCTTCACAGCAGGCTAAACAATGTGGTTATTGGCGTCGGGAAACACGATGTCGGGTTGAAAATTCTTCGCTTCTTCGGGTGTCATGTGCGCAAAAGCGGCAATAATAACCAGGTCGCCAGGCTGAGCTTTCCGTGCGGCTGCTCCATTGAGGGAAACCATTCCACTTCCACGGAAGCCCTTAATAACGTAAGTTTCCAGACGCTCTCCATTATTGATGTTCAGCACCTGAACCCTTTCAAACTCAACCAGGCCGGCAGCTTCCATCAGGTCTTCATCAATGCCAATGCTGCCAATATAATGCAGATTGGCCTCAGTAATGGTAGCCCGGTGAATCTTCGACTTAAGGATTTCTATGGTCATAGCAGCGACAAAAATACTAAATTAATCTGATGTTATCTATCAATCGAATTTCACCGGCAAATACGGCAATAAAACCATAACTTTCCGGATGAAGTTCTCCTTTAATGGGTTGCAGATCATTTGCCCCGGCAATAGAAAAGTATTCTAGCTTAAGTAAGGGGTGTGCGATGAACTGATTTTTTACATATTCAATAATCCTGCCAGAATCTGAATCCTGAGCCATCGTCCGGGCTTTCAAAAGCGTCTGGTAGATAAATGGTGCCGCCTTACGCATCTCGGGAGTAAGCCGCTCGTTGCGTGAGCTTCGCGCCAGGCCATCATCCTCCCGGCTAATCGGACAGGGCACGATGTTTATATCCAACTTTTCTAAGTCAACAAGAGCATGGATAATTTGCAGTTGCTGAAAATCCTTCTCCCCGAAATAAGCCCGGTGCGGAAGTACAATATCAAATAATTTATTCACTACAATGGCTACACCGTCGAAATGCCCGGGGCGAAATGCGCCTTCCATCACGGTTGCCAAATCTCCAAAATCGTAGTGTTTATTTACCTTTTCAGGATACATTTCGGCTTCGGAAGGATTGAAAACCACATCACAGCCTGCAGCTTTAAGCAGTTCAAGGTCTGCGTTGAGATTCTGGGGATATTTCTCCAGATCCTGAGGATTGTTGAACTGAATCGGGTTCACAAAAATACTCACCACAACAATGTCGTTCTCCTGCCGGGCACGCTCCACCAGAGAAATATGTCCGGGATGCAAGGCTCCCATGGTGGGCACAAACCCTATGAATTTTCCTTCGATTCTTGCCTTTTCACTGTAATTACGTGTTTCAGCAATGGTATTGAATACCTGCATGATTAATGTTTATCAGATTAGTATTTAGTTTTAGTTAGTGGATGGAAGCGGGACCAAGCAGTATGTTCAGCAGATCGTGCTCAAGGGTGGTCGAAGGTGATTCGACGATGCGTCCTGTTTCCTCACCATCGCGGGAAAAGATAAAGGTTGGGACCAGGTGAATAGCAAAATCACCCAGACAGAAGTTGTCGGCTTTCTTCTCACGATTCACGCCCACCACAAATACCTGCCCGGCTGGGTACCCTATGGCATCCATTACCTTATAAAAATGGGGCACCTGCTCCCGGCTATCACTACACCAGGTACCCATTACAATAAAAACATGGGGGAAGTCAGCATTAAGCGACTTTATTTCAGCAATCACTTCAGGTTGTGGCTGATAGGCATCGTACTCATTGCTGAACCATGAACCCAAACCCTCCATACCTTTACGGCTGACTTCACCGACGAGCATGGTGTTACCGGTTTTTTCATCCATCATCTGATGATTGACATCCTGAGCCAGGGCAATTATTGAAGTTGACAGCATGAGCACCACAAAAAAAAGTCTTTTCATAAAGCAGGAGATTATCAGCATACAGGCTGCAATTAATATTTCGCAAACAGCGTCTGCAAAAATACAAATGCATTTGGCTTAATGAACAACTGAGCGGAAATAATGATTTTCTTAGTAATTGAAAAGTCTGTTTCCACTTTAGAAACCTAAACAGGAAGAATGTAAAATATCCGAACTGACAGATACAATTATGGACCTGCATATCTGCATATAGCAGCCTATTAATACAGGCAAAGGATAACATTCTCATTTAAAGCCTTACACACTTTTCTATACACCCTCTCAATAAATCCCGTTCGTCTTAGGCGGGCGGACAGGCAACAGCTCAACAGTAAATCACCCTTTCAACCCTCTAATTGATTGCCATTGAACAAATTCAGGTAATCAAGG
This sequence comes from Lentimicrobium sp., assembly GCA_034007585.1. Taxonomy (GTDB): domain Bacteria; phylum Bacteroidota; class Bacteroidia; order Bacteroidales; family Lentimicrobiaceae; genus Lentimicrobium. The sequence goes on from JAVEQP010000030.1 coordinate 17,242, forward strand.
TTAGAAGCAAAGTCGGAATGAATTAAATTTAGCATCAGGAAGCAAAGTATCTAACAATTTGGTTATCAATGATTATTCAATTTTATGTTGCTTTAGTCAATGATGAACTTTATCTTTGCATACTAAAACAACAAAACAGCACTATCAGATAAACGACGAAAAAATGGGAAAAATTGGAATTTTTTACGGGGGTAGCCTTAAAGGCAGTACGCACAAAGTTGCCGATAATATTGGTAAAAACTTCGGGAAAGAAAAAGTTGATATATACAATGTGAATAAAGCCACGCGCGAAGACCTTGAGAAATATGATTTTCTTATCCTTGGCACTTCTGCCTGGGGTATTGGCGAAATGCATCAGGACTGGGAGCGCTTTATTGATATATTGGTTGACGCAGACCTGAAAGAAAAGAAAATTGCTATTTTCGGACTCGGCGATCAAATTGAGTATCCCGAGAGTTTTGTGGATGGAATGGGGACCGTATTTTGCCGTTTGCCATATAAAGACAATGTAGTTGGCTTCTGGTCCACTAAAGGCTACTCATATTATTATTCTTCCGCAGAAAAGGATGGAAACTTTGTTGGGCTTGCCCTTGACGAAGACAGCCAACCGGAACTTACCGAAGAGCGGATTGGCAAGTGGGTAAAACAACTCATCGGAGAATTTAAGCTAAACTAATTTTTAAGGTTTAACGTAATTTATTTTAAAGCCCCTGGCCATTGCCCGGGGCTTTTTTAACCAAAGTAAAGGCAATGTATTTCCATCCTTTTGTTATTTTTGCATATGCAATTTTTAAAATTTCCGCTATTCCCATTGAGATTTACTGTACTTCATGTAAAGCTGTGAAGAAACAAACAATCGTTCAGTTATAAAATAGCCTAAACTGTGGTTGACATCCTAACCCGCGAAGTAGCGTGGAAATTTATAAAGTTTGGTATCGTCGGGTTTTCGGGCGTTCTGGTTGATTTTGGATTTACCTATATCAGTAAAGAATGGCTTAAAATTCAAAAATACATTGCCAATGCCATTGGTTTTACCCTGGCAGCAAGCAGCAATTATTTTCTGAATCGCTGGTGGACTTTTCACAGCCAAAACCCTGAAATAGCGATAGAATACGGCCGCTTTCTGTTTATCTCCCTTATCGGACTGGGAATTAATACACTTGTATTGTGGTTACTTGTTTCGAGAGGGAAATACAATTTTTATCTGGCCAAGCTGTTTGCCATTGCGGTGGTCACCATTTGGAATTTTATTGCTAACCTGAATTATACCTTTATATAATCACTGTTCTGACTGACCCCATATATTATTCCCATCAATGGGTTTTAGTCATGCTTTCGGGAATGGCCAGAATGAAATCAGCTTTATTTTTATTTACAGCTGAAATCGTATCAATATCGGCCTGCTCACAACTGTTTATGGTCACAATTTTTAATTCAGGTGCTGCCTGTTTCAGATACCAGTTGATTCCTTCAAAATTATCAGAATGGTAAGTTCCCTGGAAGTGCAGAAACGTTTGGCCGGGCTTAAGGTTTTTAAGGATAAAATAAGCCATAGTAGCATCTTTAATTGCCTGGGCACGGGGCAGATTTTCATTTACATGCCCGCCGGCACCACCCATCATTTCCATCATGCCTTTATAACCCGGCAACTGTGCATCGTAAGGAATGGGCAGTGGCGCAATATATTGTTTCGCTTCAGGGCTAAGGGCGGTAAGACCATCAAAGCCTTCCCGGTTAACCAGTGAAGCATAGCGCCTTGGAATATTGGTGGCAATAAAGCGCAGACTGCTGTCGCGCGCAAAAGCAAGCAGTGGCTTATAGTCTGTTTTATAATTGGGCCAGAGCTTGGCCTCAGCTTCAAAATTTCTCTCAGCCACCTTTCCCGAAAGGTATTCATCCAGTAAAACCCCATTATCAGCTTCAAACATTTCGGCACCCAACACCAACTGCTGTTTTTTTTCAGCGTATAAACTTCGCGTAAGTTCAAGCTGAAGCCAATGGCTGATGGGATTATTATGTAACTCACCAAAAAGCACCACATCGGCTTTCGCCGCAGCTTTAACGAGCTGGCCAAAGTCAGTGACCTTTCCTTTTTGAGTAAACAGCTTATAAGCAGGTTTATCGCCACGCATAGCAACAAACACAATAAATGTGAGCAAAAACAAAATGTTTTTTTTCATTTCAGGGATGATATTTAAGATTTCCGGCAGTAAACGAAAGGGGCAACAAATCACTTACACTTTCTACGACAATTGCTTTTCCAGTTTCGCCGGTAAAGATAACGCGGATATTTTTCTGCTGAAGGTTTTCATATTCCATAAGCACCTGCCGACAGGCACCGCATGGTGAAACAGGATCGGCAATTTCACCTCCGGGGGTTTGTATGGTAACAGCTATGGCTTCAATTTTCTGATCAGGAAACTCCGACATGGCCGCAAACACAGCTACCCTTTCGGCACATAAGCCTGAAGGATAAGCGGCATTTTCCTGATTATTTCCGGTTACCACCTTTCCATTGGCCAGTTGGACGGCAGCCCCTACTTTAAAACCAGAATAAGGTGCATATGCCCTTGAAGCTGCATTTATAGCATTGTTAAGCAAGGCCTGATCGGGTCCGTCCAATTCGTTAAAATGGTCGGCGTAACTTAAACGCAATATTATTGATTTTTGCTCCATAAAGTCAGGATTTGGCCAATAAAGATACAATATTTATTGTGAACTACTGATTTGACGAAAGGTTTATCCCGATGGATGATTTTTACGTCCAAAGAGCAGAAAGGCATTGAAGAAGGCAAAAAATGTTGCACCAGCTTGAGTTTCAAGGGTATCTTCCGTAAGCATCGACATAAAAACGATTACAAAAAAAACAAGATAAAGGTAGTCGTTGAATTTTCCCAGTTTTATGCCCGGATAAATCAGTGTAAACAAAAACCAGATGAAACCCAACAATCCAAATGAGATGGAGATGGCCAGGAACTGATTGTGAGCCCTGTTCCTGAATGGTTGTTCGAGGCGTGAATCCATTTCATTGTATGCCCGATCAAATGCTTTTTTAATGTCCCCTGTACCCACTCCGGTAAGCCAGTTTTGTTTTATAATCCAGGCCGAGGTCTTCCAGTATTCTACACGTTGCATCAACGAAGAGGCATTTGGATCGCCATGCCTGATATAATTCTGGTAGCCCATGGCCATTTGTTCAAGCCTGGGCTTAAGGTTAAAGGTTTTTAGATACTCCGCATTAGCTATACCATTTTCAATATTCAGAATTTCCTCCTTGCTCAACTGTCGCAATGCCATGGCATCCTTTCGCAAGCCTTTGGAGTTTAGAAATCTGATTAAAGTATATTTGAGCAGTTGACCTTTCTGATCGAGGCTATCATAAGGGATATTACTGATCTCATTCCAGGTATAGCGCATTTCCGTTTCACACAAATACAATCCTACATACTGCCCGTTCTCAATTCCATAGGTAATTGTATCGTGTATATAAGGTACACCAAATTGAGTATGGCTGTCCAATTTGGCAAAATCAACAGAAGTGGGGTTGGTATAGGCTTCAAGTGCAGTTTTAAGGGTAAACAATCCGGCAACCAGGCCAACAATAATAGAAATAAAAATGAGGGTACGCAGAAATACACTCCTTATTTTCATTACCAGCCTAATCAAAAATACAAGACCCAGCAGGAGGGTAATGATAATGCCCGTAAACGATTCAAGGATAAGCAAAAAGACCAGGAACCAGGCTAAACCCAGATAAATTATTGATTTTACCCATAGAGATCTGGGCGGATGTGCAATCAGAAAGTAGATTAGTATAAAAACAGAGAAACAAATGGTTAGACCAAATCTGATGTGTGAAATAAATATGCTTAGTTCGCGGGGGTCGCTGACGTGACGGGTAAACAGCACAAACATACTGGCCATGGTTCCGGCAAAAACGGCCATTACAAAGAAAATAAGTATTAATTTAAACTGTTTATTATTAAATGTCGGGCTGGTAGAAAAAATTACCGGAAGTGCCAGAAGTGGCAGTTTTATCCTAAGGTCCTTCAGGGCATATTGCCAATCGGTGGTATAAATAAGACCGACAACATGGAGCAGGTAAAAGGAAACAACTACCAGGGCTGCCGGATTATTAAAAAAACTCCGGAATTTTTCACCAAGGTTCCGACCCGTATTCATGATGAATACCACTGTCTTTCTCCATGCTGGCCGTTGATTGCCGGAATGAATAGTAATATCCGCCCCATCAAAAGTCCAGAATATGAGTAACAGAAACTGAGCCACACTCATCCCGAATTCCGAAAGTGGAATAGAGACGGCAAGTAAAATGGTGGCATAAAGCATAGGTAAACTAAGGTTTAGCCTTAGGCCGCTAATTTCGGGAGCCCGTTTATGCCACATGTGCACTCAGGATTTTGGTTTGGCAGATGTATCGGTAAGAATACCGGAATATTCTCCGGAATTATCAAGCAGTTCGATGGCGATTTTTACTTCAGGATCTTCGGTTACCATGGCTTCTACTCTACCCTTTTGGGCATAATAGCGGGCCACGATTTCACTACGCAGCATATAACTAATCTCCTGCTTAAATTTAATCAAATCGCTATCCTTGTTGTGTTTCATTTTAGTTTCCAGATCAGCGAGATCATCTTTCAGCTCTTCGTAGTACTTTTCATTTTCAGTGGTCTGCTTTAACTGAGCCAATAACCTTTCGCTGCGGGTTACATAATCATAATCCTTATCCTCAAGCCATTTTACGAAATCGTCATACATCTGGTCTGTAATGGTAAACTGCCTGGCGGGCAGGATGGTATCGTGTTCACGTTTAAACTGATTGGCATAATCAAATATAAGATAGCGACTGATGAGGCTTATGGCAATGTTGCTCACCTGAGGATCTTCAGTTGCGATGTCGGGTTCAATGCCACCACCATCATACACCAGACGCCCGGTTTTGGTTTTAAATTCGTGTACCAGTGAATCTGGAATCTTTACAGAAAAGCCCAGGCTGTCTCTATGCCCATAATCAATAGCCTGAATGCAGCGGCCGCTGGGTATGTAATATTTGGCCACCGTTACCTTCATCTGCGTTTTATAGCTCAAAGGTAAAATATTTTGCACCAGGCCTTTGCCAAAAGTGCGTTCCCCAATAATTACAGCCCGGTCGAGGTCTTGTAAGGCACCCGCCACAATTTCCGATGCAGAGGCGCTGTAACCATTTACCAGCACCACCAGTGGAATTTCAGTATCAATAGGCTGCATAATGGTTTTGTATGATTTGTTGCGGTCGGGTGATTTGCCCCTGGTACTCACAATAAGCTCCCCCTTCCTGACAAAGAAGTTGGCAATATTTACGGCTTCGTTCATCAGGCCACCTCCATTATCACGCAGATCGATGATGAGGGAAGAAAGCTTCCCTTTTTCGCGTAATGCCAGAAAAGCTTCTTTAAACTCTTTGGATGATGTTTGGGTAAAGCCGGAAAGTTTGATATAGCCGGTTTTATCGTTTAGCATTAGGGAATGAGTAACATTGGGAATGGCTACATTTTCGCGGGTAACCTCCTTTTCGATCGGGGCAGTAAGTCCCTCACGTTTAATGAGCAACTTAACTTTGGTACCGGGCTGCCCCTTAAGTACCATACTTACATCGCTTACTGACTTCCCTTTGGCGTCCTTATCATTGACCTTAAGTATTCGATCGCCTTGTATCAATCCGGCTTTCATGGCTGGGGAATTTTCGTAGGGTTCAGAAACCACCACATATCCGCCCTGTTGATGGATGAGTGCTCCGATTCCACCATACTGGCCGGTGGTCATAAAAGCGTAATCTTCAATATCAGCTTCAGGAATAAAGACCGTGTATGGATCAAGACGGTCGAGTATGGCCTCAATGCCATAAGTAATGAGCTCTCCATGATTGAGCTCATCCACATAGCTATTGTTGAGCTCTTTATACATCGTTGCAAAAATATCGAGGTTTTTCGATATCTCGAAATCGGAGGAGTTTACCTGTGCCCTGACTGCAACATTAAAAGTCAGGCTAAATGCAACAAAAAGGAGAAAAGAAGTTATTTTTTTCATTCTATGTGTTTTGATTAGAATCTACAATCTAATTAATCCATTGTTTGTCATCCCATTACTCTTTGCAAACCTAAGCTCTTCAGGGTACCGGATCATATCCGCTACCTCCCCAGGGATGGCAGGATGCAATCCGTTTTATGGCCAACCATCCTCCTTTTAAGGGCCCGTACTTCTTTAAGGCCTCAATTCCATACTGTGAACAAGTAGGTGTATAGCGGCATGAAGGGGGCAAATAAGGTGAAATAGCCCACTGATATACGCGGATGATGCCGACCAGCAGCTTAGTGAAGAGTTTTCGCATATTCCTGATTTAAACGCTGAAGCAGGAAAATTATTATAGGTTCCATGTTTTTATATTCAGGAATGGTTTTGGCCGAAAATACGAAAGCAAGATCACAACCCTCTCCTTCTTTGAGTTCATGGAGCAGGTTTTTATTTTTTCGGTAACATTCCCTCATCAACCGGCGGATGCGGTTACGGTCAACCGCACGATGAAAATTACGCTTGGGAATACTAAAGAGCACCCGGTAACCGGCGGTATCGTTGGAAAAACGCCACACCAGACGCAGAGGATGCTTAAATATACTGCTTCCTTTAGTAAACAGCAATTCAATGGCTATGGTACCACAAAGACGTTCCTGTTTACGAAAGGTTTGCATGATTGTATAAATTGCGGGCAACCGACCGTATTTAGCGACCTTATTTTCCCTTAAGGTTATTGGCCAGGAAATGGTCAATAGCTTTGGCCATACTTGGCGCTTTTTCGTTGGGTGCTTCAATCGCTAACTTCAGGCCGGATTCGCGGGCAACCTGGGCAGTGTTGGGACCAAATACGCCAATCAACCGATCCTTTTGCTTGTAATTTTTAAAATTCTTAAGTAATGATTTTATACCTGCGGGGCTAAAGAAAACCATCAAATCGTATTTTTCCGGTTCGAGAAACGACATGTCTTCTGAAACGGTGCGGTACATCACCACTTTGTCATAGTTTATCTTTTGCAAGTCAAGCAGCCCGCTTAGTTCGGGATTATGATCCTCGTTACAAGGCAGCAGATAGTGCTCATTTTTATGTTTACGAATGGAATCTACCAAATCAGTAAGCTCCTGGTTGCTAAAGAATATCTTGCGTTTCCGGTACTGAATATATTTTTGAAGATATAAGGCAATGGCTTCAGCCGAACAAAAATATTTCATACTCTCAGGCACTTCGAACCTGAGTTCTCCTGCCAGTCTGAAATAGTTATCTACACCATGTTTGCTGGTAAAAATTACGGCACTATGCTCGCTCAGCCTTACTTTATTCTCTTTCCGAAAATCAATAGAACTTAAGCCTTCTATTCGGAAAAACTTATGAAAATCTATGTTGATTCCGTATTTTTTAAGAATATCAGCGTAGGGCGATTTTTCAATTTCGGCAGGCCGGGGTTGTGAAATAAGTACGTTCCTAACTTTCAAAATCTTTCAGGATTAAAAATTAAAACTAGGTTGAGTAGAAACGGTATTTTTACTTAAAATATTGTTAATCAAATAGGTTAAACAATTTAGCAAGTACTAAAACCGGTAAAATTTCGAGGGTGCAAAGATACAAAAATAAGTACACAACCGAAAACGATTGCACTTTCAATCCAACGAAAAACAAACGTAAAAAACGGTAGCTATAAATAACGACAAATAATCCGGCCACCATGTAAAGTAAAGTGGGTTCGCCAGTATAAAACCAGGAAAATACCAGGGGAAATATAATTAAACCGGTAACAATATTAAAAATCACGTTGGTTAGTATAAATTCAGATGCAAAGTGATCTACTCCGAATAAGCTGCCGGTAAAACTGACAAATATATTTTTCGATATCCACATTAATGAGATAGCACCTATCAATAAGGCAAAAACCCAAACTCCATCTATGTCTGACATAGGAAACGAAAAATAACGGCTTATCAATCCAAATGTAAGCGTTGCCGTTGCCAAAACATACACAATACCCAGTCCGGGAGTGATGCGCTCACGGATGAGATTGCCATCCCGCACCAATTGGTTCACATGATGAGGGGCGTAAAAAGCTTTAAAAATCTGTCTGAGCCGCCGGCTATAAAAATGTCTGCCCCAGGCCAGCAAAACCAGGATGAGCATCAAAGCCACAGTGATAAAATCATGTTGAGGTGCCTGATGTTTCACAGGCCGGATGTCAACCGGTTTGGAACTATGCGTTTGCAACAGCGAGGGGTGAATCAGAAGGGTGTCTGCCACAGTAGTATCAGGCAGTATAATCTCCTTGAGCTCAAACCTGAAAGTGGAATCGACAGGAAAAGGGTTCAGGCTGTCTGCCAGAAAAAAGAAGTAATCACCGATGGTATCAATGGCTGAAACCGGCTCCACATACTGAAGCACTTGCAGGCTATTGGCCTGAGCAGAGGGTTGCATTTGGGCTGATGTCATCGCGGGCAAAATTAGCTTTTTTTGTTGTTAAAGTGAGGTTGGATGTGGTAGAATAAGGTAAAATAAAAAGTGCAATTAGCGATGCAGTAGCGATGTTTGCCGTTTTTTTAGTGCAAGATGCGACGGGGATCTGCTTTTTCAGGACAATTGACTACTGTAATCTTATCCAAAAAAATACAACCATGAAACCGATTAATAATTAACCGTCTGTGCACCAACCAATGAACAAACTAATTAAATTCTTATACAAAATAGTCCTACTTTTGCAAAAGTCTCTCGTCAGTTTCAACCTTCAATATTCATTCCATCCATGTCCCTTATTAAATCCATCCGGGAAAATGCTCAGAAACTCAATAAGTGTATCATTCTGGCCGAAGGCACGGAAGAGCGCACCCTGAAAGCTGCAGATTTTATTCTGAAAGAAAAGCTGGCACGTATTATATTGCTTGGAAACAAGCAGGTAATTTCAGCCATGAGTTTACAGTTTGGTCTCGTTCATATTTCCGGGGCCCGCATCATTGACCCGGAACAGAATCCTGATCATCAAAAGCATGCGCAATTGCTGTATGAGATACGCAAATCAAAAGGGATGACGCTTAAGGAAGCTTCTGCACTTGCTAAAGATCCGCTTTATCTCGCTACCCTGCTGATTAAAAGCGGAGAGGCCGATGGTGAAGTGGCTGGAGCCATAAATTCAACCGGTAATGTGTTAAAACCGGCATTTCAGGTAGTCAGAACCATGCCGGGAATACAGGTAGTATCCGGAGCATTTTTGATGATTTTTAAAGAAAACCCCTATGCTCCTGAGAATATACTTGTTTTTGCTGATTGTGCTGTAAACCCTGACCCGACACCCGCAGAGCTTGCGCAGATAGCGGTTTCAACAGCGCAGACCGCACGACATATAGCACACATTGAACCAAGGGTGGCCATGCTAAGCTTTTCCACCAAGGGCAGTGCGAAACATAACTTATGCGACAAAGTGATTGAAGCCACTCAACTGGCCCGTGAAATGGCGCCTGGTCTTCCCATTGACGGAGAGCTGCAGGCCGATGCCGCCATTGTTGAAGCGGTGGGCATGCACAAGGCTCCCGGAAGTTCTATTGCCGGCAAGGCAAATGTATTGGTCTTCCCCGGGCTGGAATCGGGTAACATTGCCTACAAGCTGGTACAGCGTTTGGCCGGTGCAGAAGCTATTGGTCCTATTTTACAGGGCATGGCCGCACCCATCAACGACTTGTCGCGGGGTTGTTCGGTAAGCGATATTGTTAATCTGGTGGCTATTACCGCCAATCAATGTGCAAAAAATTAATTGTATATATTCCTCCTTTAATTAAACAAAAATGTCAGAACGATTAGAAGATTTTAGTCTTGGGAAAACAACGCAGCCCAAAGGCAGCATTCAGAAAGTAGGCGTGATAGGTTGCGGCGCCATGGGTCAGGAAATTTCCGTTTTACTCAGCCATTCAGGCATTGAGATCGCTTTCATCGATATAAGCGATGAACGCATTGAGTCAGTGATGAAACGCATCGAGCGTCAGCTTGATATCCGCATTAGCAAATGGGGGCTTACCCATAGCGAGAAAAAGCTGATCCTCTCCCGCATCAATGGATCCACCAACTATGAAACCATCAAGGATTGTGACATTGTAATTGAAACCGTTAACACCAAGAGAAAAGGCACCAGCCTGGAACTCAGGCAAGATATTTTCAAAAAAATAGAAGCCGTGGTCAGGCCGGAAGCCGTAATTACTTCCAATACCGCCACTTTGATGATATCTGAAATTGCTTCGGTGTTGCAAACTCCTGAACGGGCCATGGGATTGCATTTCTTTTCACCGGTTGAAAAGATAAAGGTAATTGAAGCAGTACGTTCATTGTATACCAGCGATGAAACCTATTCAATAGTCAGTAAACTGGCTCTTCTTATCGGAAAGCGACTTATTGAAGTAAATGAATCAGCAGGCAACGTAAGTACCCGGATGCTGGTTCCCCTGATTAATGAGGCCTGTGAATTACTCATGGAGGGTATAGCTACTGTTGCTGATATCGATCTGATTATGAAAGAGACCTCCGGATTGCAATTGGGCCCCTTTGAGATGGCCGACAAAATCGGAGTTGACAAAGTACTGAAATGGATGGAAAACCTATATGCGGAATTCGGAGAAAGCAAATATAAACCTTCGCCGATACTTAAACGCATGGTGAGAAGTAATCTGGTTGGTCGCCGCGTTGGTGAAGGTTTTTACCTTTACAGCGGTTCCACCCGCATCCCAAAGCAAGGCTCCGTTATTCGTCTTGGACGCATTTAGCAGCCTATCATTCATTCACGATCAATAAAAGCATAAAAATGAAAATAATTGTATTAAACTGCGGCAGTTCTTCTATAAAATATCAGTTATTCGAGCTGCCTTCACAGCAGGTACTGGCCAAAGGGCTGGTAGATAAAATCGGATTAAAAGGTTCAATGATCAAGCACTGGCGAAATGACAATACAGAAGTAAAGCTCGAAGGAGAAATACTGGATCACCAGATTGGTATAGAATATTTACTGGGGGTGCTTACCAGCGAAAAATATGGCAGCATCAAAAAATTAGAAGAAATTGACGCTGTTGGGCACCGGGTGGTTCATGCCGGTGAAATGTTTAATGGCAGTGTTTACATTTCCGCTGAGGTAATTTCTGCCCTGGAAGAGTGTATTGAACTGGCTCCGCTGCATAATCCACCCAACCTTAAAGGGATTTATTCCATTACCAAGTTGCTGCCCTCGGTTCCACAGGTAGGGGTTTTCGATACTGCCTTCCATCAAACCATGCCCGATTATGTATATTTATATGGAATACCTTATTCCCTCTACGAAAAGTACAAAATCCGCCGCTATGGTTTTCATGGCACCAGCCACCGCTATGTATCAGAGCGCGCCGCAGAAATGCTTGGCACCCCGCTAAGCAATCTTAAAATGATTACCTGTCACCTGGGTAACGGAGCTTCTATAGCTGCCGTGAAGAATGGCCGCTCCCTGGATACTTCTATGGGCATGACTCCTATTGAAGGACTGATGATGGGTACCCGAACCGGCGATCTCGACATTGGCGCTTTTTTACAAATCATCAACAAGGAGGAATTGGATATTTCTGTAGCCAACACATTGGTAAACAAGCACAGTGGCATGTTGGGTGTTTCCGGCGTTTCGTCAGATATGCGTGATGTGGAACATGCCGCCGAAAGCGGCAACGAGCGCGCAAAAGTGACCCTGGAAATGTATTATTACCGCATTAAGAAATACATAGGCGCTTATGCTGCAGCCATGGGTGGAGTGGATGCCATTGTATTTACCGGAGGCGTGGGCGAAAATGACGCAGCCACCCGCTCAAGATCAACGAGCGACATGCAATTTATGGGCGTAGAGGTGGACGAGGACAAAAACAAAGCTGTGCGCGGTAAAGAAGCCATTATTTCTACCGGGGCTTCCAAAGCCAGAGTTATGGTGGTACCCACCAACGAAGAACTGGTAATTGCTCAGGATACCTACGATATCGTTTTGAAACTTTAAAGCACCTCACGCCGCCATACCTGGTTGTGGCCGGATAAATTCTTATACGTGTTTTCCTTAAAAAGGGAAGCACGTTTTTTTATCTGAACAACGACTTTTAAAGCGTACACAAAATGTAAATCTCAATTGCTGCAGTTACTTCTCTACAAAAACATTATTGTGCAAAACCTGTTCTAATCATCACGCTCATAAAGATTGCAAATTATTCTTATTTTTACATCCGGTTTGCCGGCATGAATCAAATTTCACACCTTGAAAGGTAAATTTTTAGGCATATTCCTGTTGTTCTGTTTTGTTGCTCCCGTGGCGACCACTTATCTGTTTCTGCAATCTCAAAAAAAACAGGTAAGGAAAACCGTGAAACGGAAAATGCTTGCCGGAATAGACAAAAAAACACTGGTTTTATGGAGATTTACTGAAACGGAAAAACAGACCCGGCTGCGCTGGAAACATGCCAGAGAGTTTGAATTTAGCGGGGAGATGTACGATATTGTAGAAACCGAAGTCAAAGGAGATACCACCTATTATTGGTGTTTCTGGGATCATGAAGAGACACAGCTCAACAAGCAATTGGCTGCGCTCCTTTCATTCGCGATGAAAAGCAATCCCCAAAAACAGGAAAATCAAAAGCGATTAACTGTTTTTTTCAAGTCACTCTATTTCTCAGTTACCAATAAACAAGACCTGTCCTCCTTTAAAAAAATAAATAGAGATCATTTAAACCTGGTCGATTTGTATCAATCGCGGTTTTACTCCCCTCCTGTCCCACCTCCAAAAGCCTGAATCAAGACTTTACATTTGTTGCTATTCAGTCCGTCCCTCTGCCATGGCCAGTGAGGAAGGCAATACCGATTTAATAAAACTAAAATCAATATCAATGAAGAAAAAAATAATCTCATTGTGGTTATTGCTTGGTGTCGTGATTTTTACCCAGGCCCAGATAATAACCATCAAAGACCACGATACAGGCGATCCCCTGGAGATGGTAACCCTAATAGGAGAATCACCCAGGGCTTTTACCACCACGAATGTAAAAGGACAGGCTGATGTTTCAGCCTTTACCGGTGCTAAAAAAATTGAAATTCGGCTGCTAGGTTATAAAACTGAATCAAAAAGCTACCATCAACTTCAGGAGTCCGATTATAATATCCGGCTGAAGCAGACCAATATAAACCTTGACCAGGTGGTAGTTTCTGCAACCAGATGGCAACAGGCTTCTGGCAATATCCCGTCAAAAATTACCACTATTTCAGCAAAGGAAGTGGCTTTCCAAAATTCACAAACTGCTGCCGACCTGTTGAGCGTTTCAGGAAAGGTATATATTCAAAAAAGCCAGCAAGGCGGCGGAAGCCCCATGATCAGGGGATTTGCTACGAACAGGCTGCTATATACAGTGGATGGCGTAAGGATGAACACGGCTATTTTCAGAGGCGGGAACCTACAAAATGTAATCAATCTGGATCCGTTTGCCATTGAAGAAACCGAAGTACTGTTTGGCCCCGGAACTGTTATTTATGGCAGTGATGCCATAGGGGGCGTAATGAGTTTTCAAACGCTGACTCCTCAATTATCCCTGGCAGACAAGCCGTTGGTTACCGGAAAAGCAGTTACCCGCTATTCAAGCGCAAACAACGAAAAGACGGGACATTTTGATGTGAACGTTGGATGGAAAAAGTGGGCATTGGTCACCAGTTTTAGTTCCTGGGATTTCGATAACCTCAGGCAGGGAAGCCATGGACCGGACGACTACATTAAACCAATACATGTTCAACGGCAGGATAGTACCGATGTAATTATAACCCAGGATGATCCCCTGCTTCAGATACCCTCTGCTTATTCCCAGATAAATATGATGCAGAAAGTCAGGTTTAAGCCCAACAATAAATGGGATTTCCAGTATGGGTTTCATTATTCTGAAACATCCCCTTACGGGAGATACGACAGAAACAACCGCTACAAAAAAGGAACACTCAGGTATGCGGAGTGGTATTACGGTCCTCAAAAATGGATGATGAATAACCTGTCCATAAATCACAAAGGCAGCAATGTGGTTTACGATGAGGTAACCCTGAGACTCGCACTACAGTCTTTTGAAGAAAGCAGAATGGACAGGGCTTTAAATAAGAATGATCGTTCGGTAAATACTGAAAATGTAGAAGCCTATTCTGTTAATCTTGATTTCAAAAAAGCACTTACTGAAAAGCACAACCTTTTTTATGGAGCTGAATACATTTACAACGATGTGAAATCAGTAGGAAAGGTTACCGATATTTCAACGGGTAAGGATGAAATAGGGGCTTCCCGATATCCAAATTCATCCTGGAGTTCTGCTGCAGTGTATATTAACGATGAGTATAAAGTTTCCGACAAGTTTACGGCTGTAGCCGGATTGAGGTATAACCATTTCGCCATTGATGCGGACTTCAGCAACAATCTGGACTTTTATCCTTTACCCTTTTCTGAGGCTAAGTTAAACAATGCGGCTTTGACCGGAAGCATAGGTGCTATTTACCGGCCTGCTGAAACCTGGGTTATTAAAGCAAACTTCGGAACTGCCTTTCGTTCTCCCAATATTGATGATGTCGGAAAAGTATTTGATTCCGAAGCCGGAGGCGTAACAGTGCCCAATCCTGATTTGAAAGCAGAATATGCCTATAACTTTGACTTGGGAATTGCCAAAGTTTTCGGAGAAGTAGTAAAGGTTGATTTGTCGGCATATTATACCATACTGGAAAATGCGTTGGTAAAACGGGATTTTCAACTTAATGGACTGGACAGCATTATGTATGACGGGCAGTTAAGCTCAATACAAGCTATACAAAATGCTGCTGTTGCAAATGTTTATGGCATTCAGTTTGGCGCGGAAGTTAAGCTTCCGGCCGGTTTTAGTTTCTCTTCTGAGCTGAACTACCAATATGGTGAAGAGGAACTGGATGATGGCAGTACCAGCCCGTCACGGCATGCTCCGCCTCTATATGGGATATCGCGTTTAAATTTCAGGGCAAACCATTTACACCTGCAGTTTTACGCAACTTACATGGCAGAACGAAAGTTTGAAGATTTACCATTTGGAGAAAAAAACAAGGTTGAACTATACGCCAAGGATGCCAACGGGAATAACTACGCTCCAGCCTGGTACACCCTGAATATAAAGGCAACCTACGATTTGTCTAATATGTTTGTGATTAGTTCGGGTATTGAAAACCTTACTGATGAGCGCTATCGTCCTTACAGTTCGGGTATTTCGGCTCCTGGAAGAAATTTTGTAATTTCTTTGAGGGCAAATTTCTAATTCAGAATAATCAAAAGCCAATCGTTTCCGAACGGAAGCGACTGGTTTTTTTATTTACTCCTATAAAAAACAAGCTTAATCCAATGTGTTATTCCAATTCCGCGATCAACTCATCGGTAAGTTCCATATTGTGGAAAACATTGTTTACATCATCGTCATCCTCAAACAGGTCGAGCAGCCGCATAACTTTTTTAGCGGCCTCAAGGTCCACTTTTACGGTATTCTGAGGTAGGCGCTGCAATTCAGCATTTTCGGGCTCAATTCCCAGCTCCTCCAGCTTTTTGACCATGGCGCCAAAATCTTCCATGGCTGTGGTAATGGTTATCATTTCGTCTTCTACCTGTATATCTTCGGCTCCGGCATCAATAATTTCCATTTCAAATTCATCCATATCGATGCTGCCCTGCGGTATGGTAAAAACACCCTTCCGGTCAAACAGAAAAGCCAGCGAACCATTGGTACCCAGACTACCTCCGAACTTATTAAAATAAGAGCGCACATTACTTACGGTACGCTGTGGGTTATCAGTAGTACATTCAATGTAAATGGCAATACCATTGGGTGCATAGCCTTCATAGATAATTTCCTGATAGTTGGCTGCATCCTTGTCTGATCCTTTGTTGATGGCACGGATAATATTTTCCTTAGGCATACTTGCCCCTTTGGCATTTGCTATGGCCAGCCTTAACCGGGGGTTGCCATCCGGATCCGGACCGCTTTCCTTAACTGCAACAGTAATCTCTTTAATTATGCTTGAAAATATTTTTGATCGTTTGGCGTCAAGCGCGCCTTTTTTTCGTTTAATGGTTGACCATTTGCTGTGTCCCGACATAAGTATATGGTTGTGTTTAAAATCTTTGCAACAAGATAGGTGTTGGCATATTTAGCGCTGTAAAGTTACAGCTTTTTCCCACAATATAAAAATGCTGCCCCCATAGGAAGCAGCATCGGGCAGACCACAACACCCGGCTTACCAGCTAACGAGCGTAATGCCCAGGGTAAACGGATAAAGCTCAGGGCCGCGGTTGTTTTTAAACAAGGTATTGAGGGAGTAATCGGCGTATAAATTTATTTTACCCCAACCAATACGCGCTGACAGATCATATTTTATGGGATTAAGGTAGAAATCATCACGGTCTTTTACTTTCTTTTTATTTCCATTTTCCTGATACACATTTTTGGTATGTGAGCCAATGCGCAAACCGGCCTGCACTCCCGCTGAAATGTGGAAACTATTCTTCTTTGAAAAACGGTTGGTCTGATACTCAAGCATCAAGGGTACATTCAGATAGTTTACTACCAGCTTACTTTTGGTATAATTGCGTGGTAAATTTTCATAATTATTAATAATATCATTATCCACCGGGAGCAGGTGAACATTATCGTTAAAGCGATAGTTTTTCCATTCTATCCCAAGACCCGTCGTTAAACCCAGATTGTTACCGATGAGGTTAAAATTTTGTTCCAGCAAATTCAATTTTACATTGATGGATTTTTCCATCCGGGGATCCAAAAAGTCATAACCTTCAGGCATATCGAATCCGCCTTTGCTGTTAAGGAATCCATTGACACCCATTTCAAAACCTCCGAAATGGCCGTCGAATTTTTCCTGACGATTTCGCTTAAAGCTTACCTTACCATCTTCATCCACTTTAAGTTCATTGTTGCCGATGATAACTTTGGTTTTATCACCATCATACACTTCTATTTTTACATCTCCAACATTTACAATAACTGAATCCGCACTTTGGTAGGTATCATATTCTTCAATTTTGGCTATAGCCTCCAGATCCGGATCCTGCCCGGCGTTGTCCAGATGCACGGTAACTATTCCCGGGCGATTGAGTTGTTTAAGGACATTATTATCAAAATATGATAGTCTTCCTGCTCCGCTAATTTCAGCCATAATTTCGCTGTTGGCAAATACGCTGGCTCTACCGGCCCCACTTACCTCCACTGTTGTAGTGGTGGTTTTTAGTTTCAGCGCATTGAGCCGGGCTGCGCCGCTAACCTCTGTCTCGTGGGTTATGCTTTCGCCTTCGAGGGTAAGCCTGGCCGCACCGTTAACGTTACTTTCAAGGGCTTCGGTTTGTAGGGTCATGTTTACTCTTGAGGCTCCATTGGCTTCAATCCTCAACCTGGGCGTAACAAAAGTTCCATTGGTAGTAAGCCGGGCCGCTCCGTCCAACTGAACTTTTTCGAGCATAGGAGTTTGTATTACAACGCTCAGCTCAGAAAGGTTTTTCATCCCCGAAGCAGCTTCTATCACCAAGGTATTGCCCAATACCCGTGTTTCTATGGAACTCTGAAGGTTGTCGTCGGTTACAACAGTGACCACATAACGATCGCCCTGAATCAATTGTGCCCGGAAGGCTCCGCCGATTTCAATTTTAGTGAACGGACCAGTCTCCCTGTCCTGTTTAACGGTGTTACCGCTGCCTCTTACCTGAGCTATTGCCGCAGCAGCATAAAAGAAAGCTGCCAAAAAGAATCCGGTTTTGTAAAGGTAGGTTTTTGTTTTCATTTGAGTGGTATTTTGCATGTTAGTTTCTTTATGACGGGAATAAAGATGATTTTGTTACCCGTACCTCTCTATTTTTTTAATTCTTTTTCAATTGCTGCTAAAAATCCTTCTGTTTCCATCCTGATCGATGAGTTGCACCTTTTGGGTTCTCCCTTGTTCGTCCATGTAACGCCTGATTTTCAGTTCATTGTTGGTCAACACATTGAAGCCATTCATACCAAGGTCTGCCAGCAACCACGGATCAAGCGTGGAAGGCAACTGGTTTACTACCTGGTTACCTGTACTCACAATCCGGTTCAACATCCGACCATAAGTGGAATGAACAGCATTACTTTTTTCTATTGGCAGATTTTCAGCAGCGGCAAGCATCAACTCCTGCGACAACTGAATATCATCAAACAGTTGTGTATATACCTGGCGGGGGTTGCCGTTGAAAGGCTCAGTGATATTAATGGTCACGCGTTGAGCCGGCAGACGCTTTAGTTCAACCGGCGCTTCACTATTGTGGCGGACAGGCTCAACGGTCTGAACGGGTTTGGCATCATTTGCCGACCTATCCGGATCAGGAATGGATTTATTAATTTCAACTGCAATATCATCACCTTCAGATGTCGGCGCCGAACTTTCCGGGGCCGAAGGCACAGCCATTTCATAACCTCCAATCGTCTGGTTCAGTTTATCTTCAGTATCCGGTTCAACGCGGAGGTAGATAGAAATAAGTAAAAGTATGGTCGCAGCAAAAGCAGCAACCGGAACTATTTTCATCCATAACGGCAGAATAATATTCTGTTTTAGACTTACTTTTGCGGGATAAATAGTATCAGTTTCAAGAAGAAGGCGGGATTGTGCAAAGCGCTCAAAATCTGTTTTTGCCTCTGGATGTCGTTTAACAAATGAGCTTACATTGTGTCGTCCCGGCTCAGTGAGATCACCTTCAAACCAGGCTATAAAATAATAGTCATAGTTGTATAGACTGATTTTCAGGGCATCGAGATCATAATCGTGCTTGAGTGCTTGTTTCATAGGCATTTCCATCTCGTCAGCAGGCAGGGAGTTGGTCAACGATAACCCGTTGAACTCTTCCTTCAAATCCGGATTTTCATCCAAAAAAGAAAGAAATGCCGCAGCCTGCACGCTGTTTAGACTGCCGTCAATATAATCAACGGCAAATAAGGCATAGTTCTCACGGTTAATTTTCACTGCTTTCATTTTTCGTGTCCTTTAAATGACCCTGTCGAGGCGGCCAATGTAATTTTTAAGCGTTACCCTTGCCCGGTATATATATACTTTAACCTGTGAAGGATTCAGCCCGGTAATTTCCCCAATTTCTTCGTACGAATATCCCTCATAGTCACGAAGGGTAATAACTGTTTTTTGTATCTCAGGAAGTCTGGTCAATGCCTCCTCCAGCACTTCTTTTAAATCGCTGTACCCATGACTTGCATGCGGCACCTCGAATTGTTGCGTTTCGTCCATGCGACTGAGTCTCTTTACTCTGCGGATATCATCAATCATAGTATGATAGGCCGTAGTAAACAGATATGACCTGGCTTTTGCCGATGAAATGTCACCGGCTTTTTCCCACATTCGGGAGAATGCTTCCTGCACAATATCTTGCGCACGCTCCCGGTCGCCTATATTTTTAAGCACAAACCGATATACGCCATCGGCATGGTTATCTACGCATGTATTGTATTCCGCTGTTGTCATCTGCCCTGGATTGGTTCAGTCGGGTAAGTATAGGACAGTTAAAGATAGGAAATGTTACAAAAGGGGGTAAATAATTTCTAATTTCAAAAGTCCAACTTGCCAATAGCATTCAATTATTCAGCATTAAATCCTCAATCCGCCTGAGGCGGAGTAACGACGATTCGGGGCTCAAATCCTCAAATCAAAAAACCAGTCGCCCTGCCCCAAGAAAACCTAACAGGTTGGCCTTCGACAAAAAGCTCAGGCACCAGAAGAAAACCTGTTTGGTTGTTTACCCAAAACGACTCAACGACTCAACGACTCAACAAATCAACAAATCAACTGCAGTGGATGCAAGGAAGCCAAAACCATCTATATTTTCTCAACAAATCAACAAATCAACATTATTATGCCGATTATTTGGGGAAGGTGAGTACGTTAAGGGGGAGTGTGATGGTGGAGAGGTAGTGACGGGTGATCTGTGATCGGTGATCTGTGATCAGTGATCTGTAATCAGTGATCAGTGATTGGTGATTGGTAAGCGTAGCCCGGTGGTTGAGCAGCTTGCCCCGCAGAAGCGAAGTAGATGAGTAGCCTGTCTCGTCCTTTTTGACGAGAAAGCCGAAACCATCCGGGCACAGGAAGTACTGTACAAAAATCAACAAATCCCGCTCCGCCTAAGGCGGACGGACACGCATCAAATCAACAAATCATCAAATTTTATCCTGAGGCATGGTTGGTGAGCAATTGTCGAACCACTCGAAGGGCCTCAAATCCCGGGAGGAGGAACGACGATTC
>JAVEQP010000031.1:0-35932 GCA_034007585.1 Lentimicrobium sp.
TAGAAACTCAGACAGTTCTCAACTTCTCAACCATCTTAACTTTCTAAACCTTCGGAAAGCGTATCTTTTGCTTTTCCCTGGTTCTGAATGCTGTCGCGTTCTTTAGTTAAAATCAGAATCACTTCATCCAGCATTTTCTGAAAATCATCCAGGTTGTCCTGATAATAATCGAGGCTGTTTTTAAACTGTTCGGGGGTATAGTGGTAAAAGGAGTAAAGCGAATCGTAGCTACGCAATGCCAGTTTGTTAATGCTGTCGCGATTATTGTTTTTTAGCTGAATCTTCAGGGCGGCCTCATTAAGTTCCATGGTAGCCATCAGGCTGATTATTGAATCCCGGGGTATCAGACCAGTGGGCTCCTTGCTACTGCTTTGAGGCCGGCATCCGGAAAGTGTCCAGATCACAATAACGCTTAACAAAAGGATTCTGCTCATTTTTAATCCTTTTTAGCCTTCATGCTGTATTCTTTGTTCAACTTGTTAAGTACATCATGGGTAATATCAAGCGAATCGTTGGTGGCAAGCAAGTTTCCGCCATGAGCATAGGACAAAATATAATCGTAATGATACTTTTGGTTGTAGCGCTCCAGAAAGTTATTCAGGCTATCGATGAGTACAAGATTAAGTTCATATTCATTGCGCGATATTTCTCCGGCATATTGGTCCCGAAGATCATATAACTTCTGCTGCTCGGCCATCAGGCTGCTATATATCTCCTGAGCCGAAGCCTCGGAGATGGATTTTTTTTTCACCTGATCCTGAAAATAATTGGCATCCTTTTCAAAAGCAGACTGTTTGCGGCTGAGTTCCTGTTCAAGTAGTCTGCTCTTGGCTTCCAAATCTGATCGCATCGTCTTTACCAGATCATAATGCACCATTAGGCTGTCGCTGTTTACATAGACAATATTGGTGGAGCGGGCAGCCTTATGCTGAGCGCTGGCTGATGCATTGTTATCACCGTTGTCCGGCTTAAGTATGATAAAGTACAATACAATCAGCCCGATAAACAATACAATGTTCAATACGGTTAACACCAGATTGGTTTTGTTTTTAACTGGCACCACGTCGGCAACGGCAGTTTCGTTGAAATTTTCTTCTGACATGAACGGATAAATTAAATAAATGACTTAAAGTGCGCAAAGATAAAATAAAAAACGGGCAGTCACCTGAGTTGAGGTAAGCTGGGCCAAATCTTATTTTGATGTGCCAGGCAAAATACAACCCTACTCTGAAAGTAGAAAAAGTCTTCATCTCTGTTTCCAGAGTTAGATGTAACAAACCTTTGGATTTTGGTTCCCGCACCAAAGGAAATTTCAGGAATGGGTCAAATATTGACCTTGCGCTAAAAGGGGATAAACTAAAATTGGATGACTTGTCAAATTTATCCGTTGAACTTGATGAATTATACCTTCTGTACAGTTTATTTAAATCAACTCTGACTGCTTACTACCTGCAATCCAACTACAGAAGCCACCAGGGTGGTTAGAAAAAACATCCGCCAAAGCGTTACCGGCTCTTTAAAAAGGAGAATACCGGCAATTACCGTCCCAATCGCGCCAATAGCGCCCCAAACCGCATAGGCTGTCCCAACGGGGATGGCCTTTTCGCCGCCCATCGCCTTGTAAAGCAAATACATACTCAAACTTACGCTAACGGCAAAAGCAGCCAGCCAAAACCAGGCTTCTTTTCCGCTGGCTTGTTGCGCTTTCCCCAAACTTATTGCAAATCCGGTCTCGAAAAAACCGCCAATAATCAATAATATCCAGTTTATCGTCATAAATGTTCTGATTTTAATTTTCCAGGACAAAATTACCGAATATTGGTCACAGTGAAGAAAATAAGCCAGTGAAAATATTTGATTTGACCATTTGTCCCGGCATATTTTTAACAGGATAAACTATTATCTCACGCCATTATATTTGTTACTTTTGCTACTATCATGAATGTAATCAACAGGAAATATCCTATTTCCCCTCATCGGGCGAATTATATTCAGGCAATAAAAGCACTATGCCATAATTTCCTGATTCTGCTTATTGTGATCTGTTCCCTATCTGCTCGGGCTCAAATAAAAGATATCGGTACTCCTTTTATCAATAATTACCCGAAAAATATTTATAACGCAAGCAACCAAAACTGGAGCATTGCCCAGAATAAAAAGGGTTTTATGTATTTCGGCAACAATGACGGCTTACTTGAATTTGATGGCAAATATTGGACACTTTATCCCCTACCGGGAAAAACCATTGTCCGTTCTTTGCTGATAAAAGGAGATACGATATTTGCCGGTGGTTTTGAAGAAATGGGATACTTTTTACCTGACGCGGACGGAAAGATGAGATTTACCAACTTATCTGGTCTCATTCCTGATTATTTCAGATCGTTCGATGAAATCTGGAAAATTCAAGCCACAGAACAAGGAATCGTTTTTCAATCTTTCAGGAATTTGTTCGTTTATAAAAACGGGAAAATCAGGGTTATTGAACCTTTCTCTTCTTTTTTTGGGCAATCGTTTATAGTAAAAGACTTCCTTTATATTGTTGACCGAAAACGGGGACTACAAAAGCTCACCGATCGTGGTCTTGAAACCCTGATAAATGATCCGCTGTTTCAACGGACTGAAATCAGGAGTTTACTTACAATGGCCAATGGAGAATTACTGGTGGGGACGTCTACGGAGGGAGCTTTCATCCTTGAGCCATCCGGTTTACAACCCTGGAATTCACAGGTAAATGCCAGTTTAAAGCTACACGAATTGTACACTGGAATCACTCTTTCAGGAGACTCTTATGCTTTCGGCACCGTTCAAAACGGGGTTTATATTACAGACCAGAATGGCATTGTCTTCCAACACCTAAACCGCTCCCGCGGAATGCAAAACAACACCGTGCTCAGCCTTTTTCAGGACTGGCACAATAACCTTTGGATGGCTTTGGACAATGGCATTGATTATGCCGAAATTAATTCACCGATTTCATTACTCGACTTTAATTACAACCTGGAAGCCACCTATGCCTCCATAGAACACAACGGATTACTCTATGCCGGCACCAATCAGGGGCTTTTTTTCATAAAGCTTTCGGCGCTTAGAAATTCGGCAGAAGGCGATGAAAAATTCAACTTAGTGCCTGGCACAGAAGGGCAGGTATGGTGCCTTCAGGTTTTTGACAATGAGCTTTTGTGCGGTCACAATACCGGCTGTTTTACCATCCGTGATGGGAAAGCAACCAAAATATCCACTTTGCCCGGTTACTGGACGTTTATCCGACACCATGACAATAGCGACACCTTGATTGCCGGCACTTATAATGGATTGGCAGTTTTTACCAAAAAGGTCAGACAGTGGACTTTTTCACATGAGGTAAAAGGATTTAAAGAATCGAGCCGTACCATACTGGAGCAGGGCAATACCATATGGATGTCACATGGTTACCGGGGTATTTTCAGCATTGAGCTCAATCCGGACCTGACGCATGCTCAAAATGTCAGATTGTATAAATCC
Organism: Lentimicrobium sp.; assembly: GCA_034007585.1. GTDB lineage: Bacteria > Bacteroidota > Bacteroidia > Bacteroidales > Lentimicrobiaceae > Lentimicrobium. The sequence continues at coordinate 3,502 of JAVEQP010000031.1, forward strand.
TCCAATGGACTGCCTGAAAATCTGCCTTACAACATCCATAAAATTGATCAGCAGTTCAATGTTTCGACCAATGATGGCCTTTACAGATTTGACAATAAAGCAGATCATTTTTATAAAAACCCAAAATATTCCGATATTTTTAAGGACTTACCTTTCATTGATAAAATTATTAAAGACAAGTGGAACAATCTCTGGTTTTTTACCAACAATACAATGGGATTAGTGCGTGAAGATGCTGAAGGAAAGCACACTACGGAACTGACTCCCTTCTTCAGAATCAACAGCATGTTGTTGCCATCCTTTGAACATCTGTTTGTGCAGGACGCAGGTAATGTTTTTATCGGCTCTCAGGAAGGACTTATACACTTTTCCTCCCGTTTCGACCATACCGCTCAGCGGGAAAGTGATCCAACTTATTTGCGCAGTGTCAGATTTGCAAGCAGTGATTCAGTGATACATATTCCGTTGGCAGCTAAGATCGGATTTGAAAGCAACCAGCAAAAGCGACTACTTCCCTTTCGGTTCAATGCAGTGGTTTTTCAGTTTACTTCGCCTTCCTATGAATATCCGGGCAGTACCCGCTTTTCATACCGCCTGCGCGGATACGAAGAAGAATGGTCGCCCTGGGAGACAGAGAGTTTTAAAGAGTACACCAATCTAAAAGAAGGAGATTATACCTTTGAAGTAAAATCACAAAACATTTTTGGGGATGAAAGTACTGCAGTGTTCTTCCCTTTCCGTATAAGGCCGCCCTTGCATCGTTCACAGGCCGCAATGGTTCTTTATACGCTATTGCTGATTCTGTTTTTTACCGGCAACATTGTTTTTATCCGGCGACGCATTAAAAAAGCGCGCCTAACTGAGATGCTAAAACGCAAAAAGCAGCTTGAAGAACAAGCTCAGGCATTTCGTGAACAATCGCTGACGACTGAAAAAGAGATTATTCATCTAAAAAATGAAGCTTTAAGTAATGAAATGAACCACAAAAATAAGGAGCTGGCCAATGCCACCCTCAATCTGGTGCATAAGAACAAGATACTTACCGATATAAAGGAACAGTTTTCACAACTCTACCGCGAACGCGAAGAGTCGGAACGCAAGCACCAGGTTTCTCAGCTTATTCGTAAAATCAATAAGGAAATCAAAAACGAGCAATATCAGGAAGTATTCAATGCCTATTTTGATGAGGTGCACAGTGACTTTATAAGCCGGTTTAAAGAAGCCTATCCTCACCTTACGCCCAGAGAATTAAGACTTTCAGCCTATTTACGAATGAACCTGTCGAGCAAAGAAATTGCACCCCTGATGAATATTTCGGTGCGCGGACTCGAAATAAGCCGCTATCGACTGCGGAAGAAACTAAATATAGACCACACAGTCAACCTGACCGATTTTATAATGTCATTCTGATTCGTATATTTAATAGCTATGCAAAGTTTAATCATTTACCTGAGGTATTATTAATCTAAATGATGTAGTTAAATATTTGGTTTTATTTACTTTAAAGCATTGCCAGTGAATTATTTATAGTTTCTATGATGTAATCATGATGTAGTGTATTTTAGTTATTGATGTAGTATTGATGAGCCTTAAAACTGGACTTAGCCTCAATTTAATTGTATTTTTGTTAACGAAATCAGGATTTCGTACTTTTAATGGCGTTGATCATTAACAAATGCGTATCAGCTATTTTTCATCAACAACTGCATTTATTATCCAACCAATATTAAGTAACACCCACTAAACACAAACCAAAATGAAAAACAAATTTTCGAATTGGAGTAAAATGTTTCTACTTCTAACAGTAATTTTCTCAACGCTGGCCGTGGTTTCATGTAAAGACGACGATGAAGTTGAGCCCGCAAAAAACCCGGTCGCCAGTTTTCAGTTCGCGGTATCACCTGACAACTATTTACAGGTAACGTTCACCAACTTTTCACAGAATGCAACCGCTTATAGCTGGAATTTCGGCGATGGCGAAACCTCTACCGAAGCCAACCCGGTGCACATCTATGCCACGGGGGGCAATTATAAGGTAATACTCACAGCTAAGAACGCGGACAATGCTTCGGCTACTTTCGACCAGACCATTGAAATCAAAGACCCGAACTCAGCCCTTGGTTTACTGGCCGGCGAATCATCCAAAACCTGGAAGCTTTTCAGAGAAGGCACCTGCATGGGCGTTGGCCCCAATGCAGAAGCTGCCCGTTCCTGGTGGTCACTCGACAATACAGGTATCAGACCTTGCATATACTACCACACCTTTACCTTTAACACAGACGGCTCGTTTGTTTTCGATGATAAGGGTTCATTTTGGGGCGAAGATAAAATGTTTGATGGCACCCCCGTTTTTGGTACCTGCTTTGAAGCCATCGCTTCAAACATGATTAATGCAAATGGTGCGGATGTAAGCTCATTGCTCAGCGGCACTTACACCTATACTTATGAGCCCACAACCAATGAAGTTACACTTATGGGTAAAGGCGCATGGATGGGATTGGCCAAACTGACCACAACAGGCGAATCTGCTGATGTTCCCGACAGCAGGAAGTTTAAAATTTCCATTACGGAGCATACCGGCTATGACCTGATGGTTATTTCGTATGCATATGAGGAAACTTACTGGGATTTCAGTTATGTTTCCTATTCAAACCTGGCTCTTGAACCTGCCGTAGTTGAAGAAGAAATTCCTTTTGGCGAAGATTTGCCAGATGTAACTCCTACTGCCCTCTTCAATACTTTCGCTTCTACCAATCCAAGTGACGTTCAAGACCTTATTCCCACCGAGTCGGCTGTAACCGTTACTGCTGGTGTGGATGATCCGGCCAATGCAGCAGGAACTAAAGTAGGCAAATATCAACGGGGTGTTGAGCAGTATGCTGACCTCAAATTTCAACTGGAATATGACTGCCAGTTTGATAACTTCACCACGGTTTCCATTGATGTGTATATTCCAAGCACCAATACCTACAGCGAAGGTGGCCTTACCAAAAATATACAGTTGTGGATAGCCGATGCCAGTCAAACCATGGAATTCTGGAATAGCTGGGTACAATATGATGTGGACATCGCCGACATTGTGGTTGACCAATGGAAAACCTACACCTTTAATCTTGAGTCTCCCACTGCGGGACAAGGTACTCCCAAAACCAGGACAGACCTCGATCTCGTTGGCATGGTCATCGGAGGGTCAGGTCACACCGTAGATGGCACTTTCTACATTCGTAATTTCAAATTTGAATAGTCACATTTTCATGGAATATGGTCTGAAACCAGGCCATATTCCATTTATTTCCTGATGATGAAAAAACTTCTCCCTCTTCTGCTTTTGACACTCGGCCTGCCCCTGTTTTTGGTTTCTTCCTGTAAAAAAGAAGATAAACCCGACAATAGTGATGACCCGTCAAACCTGCAGATAACTGTTACTTTGCCCGAAGGTACCGGAAATGTGCTCTTTGAAGCGGTGGCTGATAATGCAGTGGAATATCGATTTTATCCGGCAACGGGCATTGAACCCATCATTAACAGCACCGGGAAATTTGAATATCTATATGTGAATCCCGGGACTTACCGCATTGATGTGCGGGCGTATGGTGTTTCAGGCAGGTACATCCGGAAAGAAAAGCAATTTACCCTGGCCGAGGATGAAGAAATAAGTATTGACCAGGGATATTCCACCCCTTTAGAATACCCCGGATATCAGAGGGTCTGGAACGATGAATTTGATGGCGAATCGGTAAACAATGCAAACTGGAAATTTGAAACCGGCGCCGGTGGCTGGGGAAACAATGAAAAACAATACTATCGTCCGGACAATACCAGTGTTGGTGGTGGCTTGCTTACCATTGAAGCAAGGAAAGAAAGCTACCAGAACAGTGAATACACTTCATCGCGTATGGTAACCCAGGGCAAAAAATCCTTCACTTATGGCAGGATTGATATCAGGGCATTGTTGCCAAAAGGCCAGGGCATCTGGCCGGCATTATGGATGCTGGGCAACAGTTTTACAACCACAGGCTGGCCTGCCTGTGGCGAGATTGATATCATGGAAATGATAGGTGGCAGCGGACGGGAAAAGACGGTTCATGGGACGGTGCACTGGGACAATAACGGGCTCGTGAGTTACGGACAAAGCTATTCACTGAGTTCGGGTACTTTCGCAGATGAATACCATGTTTTCACCCTTATCTGGAATGAAACATCCATGAAATGGTATGTGAACGATGTAAAGTTCAATGAAGTGGACATCACCCCTGCCCATATGTCAGAGTTTCACCTGCCCCAGTTTTTCATCTTCAATATAGCTGTGGGTGGCAATTGGCCCGGTTTACCGGATGCTACTACCATTTTCCCCCAGCAGATGAAGGTGGATTACATCCGGGTTTTTCAAAAAGATTAATAACCCGCTTGACTAAGTACATCTGTATAAGTATGTGAAGCATTTTTCCGCTCACGCTATGAGAATGCACACAAATGCAGCGTTTCAAACCTATTCCTTTGACTTTAAAACCCATCAACACACCATACAACCTCTCAACCAAAAAAAATCAGCGATGAGAAAGCATCTACACATAATATTGATTTTCAGCCTGTTGTTATTTGTCTCAAATTTGGCGTGGGCACAAAACGGCCTCATTTCAGGCGTGGTTACCGACAAGGAAACCGGTGAAGCATTGCCCGGGGTAACCCTGGTGGAAGAAGGCACCCTAAATGGGACGACCACTGATATTTCTGGCAAATACAGTCTGAAACTGACCGGTTCACCTGCCACTCTGGTGGTTTCCTTTATTGGCTATACCACCCAGCATATCGCCACAGCGGGAAAAACCCAGATAAATATTGCGCTTGTTCCTGAAATTACTGACTTGAGCGAGGTAGTGGTGATTGGATACGGCACCCAGAAAAAGAAAGTGGTTACCGGCTCAATTGCTTCGGTGAAATCGGAAGAAATCAATTCCACGCCAGTGCTTCGCGTTGACCAGGCCATGCAGGGCCGTATGGCGGGCGTTCAGGTAACCAACCTGTCGGGACAACCCGGCGAAGCGCCCACCATCCGCATCCGGGGAACCGGCTCCACCCGCGATTCAAACCCAATTTTTGTGGTGGATGGCATTGTGGTGGGTGGCATTGATTACCTGGCACCCGGCGATATTGAATCCATTGACGTACTGAAAGATGCGGCTTCCGCGGCCATTTATGGCTCAAATGCTGCCAATGGCGTAGTGCTTATTACTACCAAAGGCGGCAAAGCCGGTAAAATGAGCGTCACCTATTCCGGTTATGGCGGCATTCAAAATGTGGCCAATACCCTGGACATGCTTGATGTCACACAATATCGCATGTTGATGAACGAAGGCGCCCGGAATTCGGGGCTGAATGAGCCTTTTGACCTGAACGAAATACCGGCACACAATACCGATTGGCAGGAACTGCTCTTCGAGAAAAATGCACCCATTCAAAGTCATGAGATTTCCATGTCCGGTGGAAATGACAAGACCACTTACCTCTCCTCCCTCTCCTACTTTTCGCAGCAGGGCATCATTGGTGGCGACAAATCGCAATTCGACCGCATTACCGCCCGTCTGAACACCAACAGTCAGGTAAACAAGGTATTCAGTTTTGGGAACACCCTCGCCTATTCCCATATCAAACGCCGGGGAATTGCCAGCAACCAGTCCTTTAACGGAGCATACAGCAGTGCGCTAAACCTCGACCCGCTTACCCCGCTTTACGAGGAAGACCCGGATATTCTGGCACTGCCCCCCTATTCAAATGAGCCTGTAGTAACCAGTCCCGATGGCAAGGTATATGGAATTTCAAATCTCGTTGGGGCTGAAATCGTAAACCCACTGGCCCTGTTGCAAATTCAAACCGGAAAAACCCGTGTGGACAAGCTGGTCGGGAGCATTTTCGGACAAGCCGAAGTGATTAAGGGCCTGAAAATTAAAAGCAGCCTCGGCATGGACCTTGCCTATGTGCTTGACGACAGTTTCCGGCCGCTTTTTTATCTGAACGGCGCCCAACTGAATGATGACAAAACATCGGTAAGCAAAAACGTACAGCGTTATTTTACCTGGCAATGGGACAACACCATTAGCTATACTTCGAGCATTAACAACCACAATTTTTCGGTATTGGCAGGAACTTCCGCCGCTAAAACCAACTATGAAAACCTGTATGGTTTCAATGCAAATGTACCGCTGTTCGACCCGGACAATGTGTATCTCGACATGGCCACCGATACCGTGTGGGTGGCCCAGGGCGGCGCGTATCATTCGGCGCTTGCCTCGCTGTTTGGCCGAATTACTTATGACTACAAAAACAAATATTCGGTAACCGCTATTCTGCGTAGAGATGGTTCTTCGAGGTTTGGCGCCAACAACCGCTATGGTAATTTCCCATCTCTGGGCTTTTCGTGGGTAGCCAGCGACGAAGGCTTCTTCCCAAAAATAAAGCAAATTGATGTGGTAAAACTCCGCGCTTCATGGGGTGTTAACGGTAACCAGAACATTGGGAACTATCAGTTTATCTCTACCATGGACAAAAGCCGGGGATACATTTTTGGATCGGGCAGATACACCGGAGCTTCACCATCGTACATCGAAAATGCGGATATCCGCTGGGAAGAATCGCGGCAGTTAAATTTTGCCCTTGACTTAGGCGCCTTCAACAACCGCCTGCAGGCAACCGTTGATTACTACATTAAAACCACCGACGGACTGCTTGAACGCATCAATATTCCCGGACACGTAGGCAACGACGCACCTTTCGCCAACGTGGGAAGTGTGCAAAACCGGGGCGTTGAACTTGACCTTACGTGGAGACACATGGTAAAGAAACTTCGTTATTCTACCGGTCTCAGTCTGACTTACAATGTGAACGAAATGACCAAGGTGGCCAATCCCGATAAGGTATTGCCCGATGGCGCATCCTGGGCAGTAACCCCTGACATTACCCGAACGCAGGAGGGTTATCCCATAGCCTATTTCTTTGGTTACAAAACCGATGGTATTTTCCAGAACATGACAGAAGTATATCAGCACATCGGCATTACCGGGCAACTGCTGCAGAAAAATGCCCAGCCTGGCGATGTACGGTTTGTGGATGTGAATGGTGACGGGAAAATTGACCCGGACGACCGGACCATGATTGGAAATCCTACCCCTGAATGGACCATTGGATTTAACGCTTCCGCGGACTACAGGAATTTTGACCTGTCGATGTTGATTACAGGTACCTATGGAAACGACATTTTCAATGGCAGCCAGCGACAGGACCTCAGGTACACCAACCGAACCACCGACATCCTCGACCGCTGGACGGGCGAAGGTACATCGAACACCATACCAAGGTACACCTGGGTTGACGTGAACAACAATTACCGCGTATCAGACCTTTACATTGAGGATGGTTCTTACCTGAGAATCAAGAATTTGCAGATTGGATACACCTTGCCAGGAAACCTCCTGAAAAAGATGGGTGCAGCTACCTGGAGAATTTATGTTTCTGCTGAAAACCTGTTTACCCTGACGAATTACAGCGGTGCAGACCCTGAAATTGGCGCGCTAAGTGCGCTCGATATCGGCATTGACCGTGGAATTTATCCGCAGGCACGAACCTGGAGAATTGGTACCACCATTTCGTTCTAACCCAAAACAGCTACAACGATGAAAAACTTTATCATAAAAACCACTCCCTTTCTTTTTATCATTGGCTTGCTTGCCTCCTGCAGCGATGATTTTCTGGACCTGCAACCATTGGACAGGGAAGTAACCACCACTTTTTACAAAACGGAAGAGCAGGCCATGCAGGCATTGGTTGCCGTTTACGATGTGCTTGGCTATCAGTCAACGCCGGGCGTATCGTGGGCACCCTTTATCGTGATGTCCGATATACTTTCTGACGATGCCTATGCCGGTGGCGGCGATGCCAACGATGGTCAGGATGAAAATGAATTTAACAACTTCAACATCCCCACCACCAGCAAAATAGCCCATGCCATCTGGATAAAAAACTACGTGGGCATATACCGCGCCAACCTGTTGCTCGAAAAAATTGATGGCGTTGATGCTTCCGATGATTTTAAAAAGCGGGTAATTGCCGAATGTAAATTCCTGAGGGCTTATTTTTATTTTGAAGAAGTAGCATACTTCGAAAACATTCCGTTGCTGACCCAGACCCTCGGCAGTCCTTCGGAATACAAGCAACCCCAGGCAGCGCCGGCAGAAGTTTACAATCAAATTGCCTTAGACCTGACCGAAGCCATGACCGGTTTGCCGGAAAGTGTTTCAGCAGCCGAAGCCGGGAGGATTACCAAATGGGCAGCCCAGGCCTTGCTGGCAAGGGTTTACCTGTTTTACAACGGGGTGTATAATCAGGATCTACAGGCTGGTAATACGGTCATCAACAAAGGAATACTCGTAACATATCTGGATGAGCTTATTGCCATCAGTGGCCATGACCTTTTCGAGGATTATACAACAAATTTTAAACTGGCAGGTGAATTTGGCAAAGAGTCTGTTTTTGAAATTTCCTATGGCGACACCCCGCCCTGGTGGGACTGGGGCTATGTAAGAGGTGGTGAAGGCAACCTCTCCGCACAAATGCAAGGCCCTCGCGTTACCGGCTCACAGAAATGGAACCGGGGCTGGAGCTTCGGTACCGTAAGCCAGAAGCTAGTCAACGACCTGAAGGACGACCCGCGGTATGCCTATACGGTACTTACCCAGGAAGAGCTGGATGGTTCCCTTTCCATTGGCTATCAGCATACCGGCTATTTCTCCAAAAAGTACAGTTCCGATGCTGAACATTGGGGTTCCTCCGGACAGTTTGAACTGAACCGCACCTGTAACCACCGGGTTATCCGCTTTTCGGATGTACTGCTGATGGCTGCGGAACTTGGAAGTGGAAATGCCCAGCAATACCTCGATCGCGTCAGATCAAGGGTTGGTTTGTCCAGTATTCCGGCTACACCTGAGAACATATACAAAGAGAGGCGGCTGGAATTATCCCTGGAAGGAATTCGCTATTTTGATGTATTGCGCAAAGGCCAGGCCTTTGCCAATCAAGCCCTCTCCTACTCAGGAATTCGCGGACCAAATTACGTGGGCGAGCAGCAGATTTTCGATGTCACCTACAATCCTGCAACCAAAGGTTTTCTGCCCATTCCGCAGTCGGAACTTGACCTTTCGGCAGGGACTTTCGTACAAAACGACGGTTATTGATATCCCGGAAAAGGAAACAAACTGAACAAAGAAATAAAACAATCGTGGTTGGTTGGTTAAGTGCACGATGAGCTACCGGGACAAGCGCTATGAAACGTTTAATCCATATAGCAAAAGATTTTTCGCGGCAAGCCCGGCAAATTGATTGTCCCGGTAACCTCATCGCTGTTTAAAAATTACGAAAAATGAAAAATATAAATTTTCTGATTTGGTTGCTGATGCTGTTTTCAGCATTCACCCTTAGTGCCCAAACAACCCCGAAACTATTGTGGGCAGAAGAATTTGACTACACCGGCACTCCCTCCCCAGAAAATTGGGGCTATGACACCGGTGACCATGGCTGGGGCAACAACGAGCTTCAGAACTACTCCAATAATCCTGAAAACGCCTTTGTGAAAGATGGCGTACTCACCATTAAAGCAGTGAAAACCGGAGAAAAATGGACTTCTGCCCGGTTGGTGACTAAAAAGAAACGTGATTTCAAATACGGACGCGTGGAGGTGAGTGCCAAATTACCATCGGGCGTTGGCACCTGGCCGGCCATATGGATGCTTTCCACCGAATGGGTGTATGGCGGCTGGCCCGAAAGTGGTGAAATCGACATTATGGAGCATGTAGGCTATGATGTCGGTGTAGTGCATGGGACAGTGCATACCGGTGCTTACAACCATAAAATCGGAACACAAGTCGGAGATACCATTCATGTTCCTGATTTTAACGAAAACTTTCATGTGTACGCTATCGCATGGGATGCTGAAAAGATTGACTTTTTTGTGGATGCTCAAAAGTATTTCACATTTAAAAATGACCATAAAGGCGATTTTGCTACCTGGCCTTTCGATCAGGCTTTTCACCTTATCCTCAATATTGCCATTGGGGGCGACTGGGGCGGAGAGCACGGCATTGACCCGACTATGGAACAGGCCACAATGGAGGTGGATTATGTGAGGGTTTACGAAAACTAATTCTTTTCCTAAAACAGCAATTTGCCTCACCTAATGATTCGACGGAAACAGGCAGGCTCAGAAACACCAGAAACTGTTAACATACATACGTTTACCCTGAATTTACCAACAGCCCGTCTTTGAACACTGCTTAAGTATAAAATCGATGATTATTACTACTGCCATGAGAAGCCAAAACCTGCTTTTGCTATTCATAATTACAGCCTTTATCATGGTTTCCTGCACCCACAGCTATGAAGATAAAAATTCCGGAAACGAGATTGATCGCAAAGTAAGCGCATTGATTAGCCAGATGACACTGGAAGAAAAAGTGGGTCAAATGACGCAGGTAACCATTGATGTGCTTACGGAAGGTGAAAGCTCTTACGTGAGCAACGAGCCCTTAGTGCTGGATACCAATACGTTAAACCTCGCTTTTGGCAAATATCACATAGGTTCGGTGCTGAATACCGCCAACAACCGGGCAAGGAACAAGCACGAATGGAACCGGTTGATTGGTCAGATACAGGAGAGTTGTCTGCAACATTCCCGCTTAAAAATTCCGGTTTTGTATGGCCTTGACATGATACACGGGGCTTCGTATGTGAGCGGAGCAACCCTTTTCCCACAGCAGATAGGCATGGCGGCCACCTGGAACCCAGCACTCATTGAGCGGGCAGGTGAAATAACGGCCTATGAAACCCGCGCCATAGGTTGTCCCTGGACATTCAGCCCGGTGCTCGACCTGGGACTTGATCCGCGCTGGCCGCGGCAATGGGAAACTTTTGGAGAAGACCCGCTACTCGCGGCTGCCATGGGTGAAGCGCTAATTACCGGACTTCAGGGTGCTGACAATGATCTTTCGCAGCCAAACAGGATTGCAGCCTGCATGAAACATTACCTGGGCTATTCACAAACTGCCAGTGGCAAGGACCGCACCCCTGCACTCATTCCCATGAATTTGCTCAGGGAATACCATTTGCCGGCCTTCAGAAAAGCGGTGGAAACCGGTGCACTCACCGTGATGGTAAATTCGGGCGAAATAAACGGCCTGCCGGTCCATGCCAGCCATCAACTGATTACCGGACTGCTGAAGGAAGAGCTTGGATTCAAAGGTTTTGTGGTAACAGACTGGGGAGATATTGAATACCTGCATACCCGTCATAAAATTGCCTCAACACAGAAAGAAGCTGTGAAAATGGCCATCAACGCCGGCATAGACATGTCCATGGTGCCTTACAATTTCGACTTCCCGGGCTATGTGGTTGAGTTGGTCAATGAGGGGGAAATCCCAATGTCACGCATTGATGATGCTGTAAGCCGCATATTGAAGGTGAAATTTCTGCTGGGATTGTTTGAAAACCCGACAACCACACAGGAAAACTATCCCGATTTCGCTTCCGAAAATTTTGCTTCTGATGCCCGGCGCACCGTCCTTGAATCAATAACCCTATTGAAAAACGACAATAATCTTCTTCCCCTTCCAGCCAACGCAAAAATTCTGGTGTGTGGACCTGCCGCCAATACCATGCGGCCACTATTGGGCGGCTGGAGTTATTCCTGGCAAGGCAATCTGGTGAATGAGTTTACTGAAAAGTATCCAACCATTTATGAAGCCATACGGGATTTAGCCGTTAATCCAGCCAATGTTATACTTGAAGAAGGCGTGACATACAGTGATACCGGTGATTACAGAAATGAGCAGAAGCATGATTTTTCTCAATTGCTTGTTAAGGCCAAACAAGCCGATTATATCGTGGTTTGTGCTGGAGAAAACAGCTATACCGAAACCCCCGGAAATGCAACCACTCTTGACTTATCAGAAAATCAGCAGGAACTGATAAAAGCAGCGGCTTCATCCGGCAAACCGGTCGTCCTGGTTCTGGTTCAAGGCAGGCCAAGGCTTATCCCGGAAGTAGAACCGCAATGCGGAGCCATCCTCAATGCCTATCTTCCGGGAAATTATGGTGGCGAAGCCGTGGCACGTATCCTTTTCGGGGAAACCAACCCTTCCGGCAAACTGCCCTATACTTATCCTAAATTTGCTTATAGTCTCGAACCCTATTACCACAAAGCTACCGAAGCGCTTTCGGGGGTTGGTGCGCCGGAAGGCTCGGCATTTAATCCACAGTATGAATTTGGCTTTGGGTTGAGTTACGCCCAATTCAGCTTCAGCGATTTGAAACTTAACCAAACGGCCTATACATCAGGTGAAACAGTGAAGGTAAAGGTTAACATCCACAACCATTCCGGCAAGGCGGGCATGGAAGTGGTGCAGATTTTTGTGCGTGATAATTTTGCCTCGAACACCCCGCCGGTAAAGCGACTTAGGGCCTTTACCAAAGTACTCTTGCAACCAGGCGAAATCAGGGAACTTACCCTTGAATTTCCTGTAAATGACCTTGCCTTTGTGAACCTTGAAAATGAAATCCTCCTGGAGAAAGGGGAGTTTACGCTGATGACTGGACCGCTAAAGCAAACATTCAGTATTTCCGAAACCAAAGTCTTAAAGGTGGGTGAGAAATAAATTCAAATTAATCACATCCTGCCAAGACATCAGGATCTCTTACAAATCATTAGATTACTTACCTATCACTCCAAAGCTACATCGATTGCAGGAGAAACCTTTTCAATTTTCAACCTTCAGCATGGTTTCATATTTTATATTTAAAAAATAGCTTGTTAATGATTTGTTAATTTCCCTATTTTTGTGAAGGCCAAATACCTTCGGTTTATGAAGAATGCTGTTTCCCTTTTGATTGCCTCTCTTCTCATTTCATTGAATTTATTTTCGCAGGAGCTTACCTGGAAGCGATATACGGTAAATGATGGATTGGTGCAATCGCAGATCCAAGATATTTTTCAGGACGATAAAGGCTATTTGTGGATTTGCACCCGCATGGGGGTAAGTCGGTTTGATGGCATCCATTTCGAGAATTTTACCGAAAAAGACGGGCTTCTCACCCACTGGCCACGTCAAATTGAGCAGGATGCCAACGGAAATATGTGGATTTTGTTTTATAATGGCTTGACTAGATATGATGGACTTTCCTTCAGTAACTTTGCTTTATCCACCAATGACGTTACAAGCAATGCCATTTGTCCTATGTCTGCAGATAGCCTTGTAGTTTACCAACTGTTAGAAAACAATGTATTATTGGAACACTTGCTGATAAAAGACCGATTCATTGCCGCGAAACAAATTCTTCTTCCCACGCCTTTGCACCAAAAGCTTGAAATGCTGTCAATGAATTATGATAAAGCTTCAAAAACCTTGTGGTTTACAGATAATGGTGGCGATTTATATAGCCTCACAGGAGAAAAGCTGAGTAAGCATGATGTTGCCCATCTACAGGGATTCCAGGTGGGGCCTGATGGAAAACTTTACTATGTTGATAACGGGAACCTCTATTGTCTCCACAATAACTCTCCAAAACTTTTGCTGCAAGAGGTTTATAAAGATAATGAAGTAAATATCCAGTTAAACCTGGCGATAGACAAGGCCGGAAATGTTGTGATGAATCATAGAAATGGAAATCATGCAAAAATATTTTCAGCACACAATAGAAACATTACAAGCATCAACTTCCCAACTTCAATGAAAATATGTTTTGATGCAGAGCAAAATCTCTGGGTTGGCAGTGAAAACGGTCTATATCGCGCAAATACATTAGCTATTATCAACTATCTGCCCGAAAAAGGCGGCCTGAACAGCAATGTATGGAGCATTACAGAAGGTAAAAAGGGTGAAATGTATTTTGCTTCTTATTATGATGGCCTGCAAAAACTCGAAAATGGAAAATTTACCACTGAAAAATTATTGCCTTCACTGCCCGATGGGGCTCAAACCAATCTTGCTATGGGCAGCATGGTGGATGAAGACCATAATATATATCTGACCACCAACCATTATCCAATGATAAAATTCGATGGCAAGAAATTTACCATAATTCCAAAAATAAACAAACAATTATCATCCTTCATTATCCGTAAAAACAGAAATGACGGCAGCTTTATGATTGGTGGCAATACGTATTACATCCAATTAAATAAGGACATGTCTTATGATACGCTAAAGGTTTATCCCGGAAACGGAAAAAGCATTGTAGTAACGGGCATAGAAGCAGATAAGTACAACCGGATATGGCTGGGTGGCTTCAATGGGATGAGCCTGTTGAAGGGTGATAGCCTGATTCATTTACCCACAGCAGAAATCCCTTTTGACTATGGCGGCAATACCCTGTTGCGTGACCACCGCGATAATTTGTGGATAGGCAACAAAAATGGATTGTTCTTTTATAACTACCAGACCTTTGAAAGAATCGAATATCCGGAATTAGATGATTTAATTGTAAGCCTTATTACGGTTGGTGATACCATGCTATTTATTGGCAGTATCCAAAAAATCCACATGCTCAATCTGAAAAATTTTTATGCTCATAAAACGGTTGAACTCATAAGTGTGGGCGAAGACAAAGGGTTTATAGGCATTGAACCCGGACAAAACGGATTTTTTAAAGATTCCAAAGGCTATTTGTGGCTTCCATGCAATGACAGGTGCATAAGAATTGACCCGCGCATGATCGAGACCAACACTGAACCACCAAAAATATACACGACCAACCTGCTGGCGCTTGATAAAAAGATGGCATGGGAAAAAGTCAACCCAGATAAAGCCGGTCCGATGCGCTTCTCTTTGCAGTCAGATCAAAAAAACCTCAGGTTCGATTTCATTGGCATTAGCCTGCGTCATCCACAGAGCGTGAAGTATTCATTTATGCTTGAAGGTTATGATGAAAGTTGGTCTGAGCCGATACAAACACAATCAGCAGTTTACACCAATTTACCTCCGGGAAATTACCACTTTAAAGTAAAAGCAGTAAACGCGGATGGGGTTTCCTCGGTTAAGGAAGCTATGATGAACTTTACCATTATACCGGCGCTTTACCAAAGGCGGTCGTTTCAAATACTCATGATCCTGATTGTGGCTCTGCTGTTTTTTGCAACCGGTGCGTACTTTATGCACTTAAAACGAAAAAAACAGCGACAGGAACTCGAAAACCAATATTATATGTCTGAATTGCGCCTGTTGGGCATTCAAAATCAGATAGAGCCCCACTTCACCTACAATGCCTTGAATAGCATTGCTGCCGCAGTGCTGAAGGAAGAAAAAATCATCGCTTACAGCTACTTTGTCAAGCTTTCACAATTGATGCGCACTGTGCTGCAAACCAACAACCAGCTCATTACCACCCTGGAGGATGAAATTACTTTTGTAACCAATTATATACATATTCAACAGTTGCGGTTTTCCAATAAATTCGAATATAAAATTAATGTATCCGATGATGTAAACCCGCAAACCATCATTCCCAAAATGTGTATACAAACTTTCACCGAAAATGCAATAAAACATGGTTTACTTCCCTCAGATTGTAAAGGGCTGCTCACCATCAATATATACAACGAAGGGGATTTCCTGTGCGTTCACGTGGAAGACAATGGTATAGGTCAGGAAAAAGCCAGAATGCTGAAAACTGCGGGAAGTACCAATGGCCTAAAGATTATGAAAGGATATTTTGATCATTTTAACTTACTGAATTCCCAAAAGCTGGAGTGGAAGATCATCAATCTTCAAATCAATGGTAACGGCTCAGAAGGAACGGGTGCTTATGTAAGAATTCCACGAGGGTTTATTTATACTAAAAAATAGCTAATTATTTTTATGAAACATCATCCGGTGTATAAATGCATTGTCATTGATGATGAATCAGAGGCACGATTCATCATGGAACTTAAGTACTTAAAGTGCATCGTAAAACCTTACACTTTGAATGAAAATTTATTTTTTGCGGTGAAAAAAACCTATTTTTACCGCAAATAATGCAGTGAAGGATTTTTATGTATATACACCAAAGGGAAAACTGGTACAATTTTGTTTGGGATAACCAAAAGATTTTGCCAATCTTAGCCTCTGTAAGACATTTACAAGGTAGAATGCTGGGGCATATGGAAAGATTGGGTTTCGACTTAATTGAACGTGCAACATTAGAATCTCTGGTTTTGGACGTTATAGACACGTCTAAAATCGAAGGTGAATTTCTTAACCCTGAACTTGTTCGTTCTTCCATTGCCAGAAAATTAGGCATTGAAGGTGCCGAATTTATATCTACCCCACGAAAAATAGAGGGCGTAGTTGATGTCCTTTTGGATGCAACCCAAAATTATGATATATCCCTTTCTTATGAACGACTTTTAGGCTGGCACAACTCACTTTTTCAATCTGGTTATAGTGGACGTGTGAAAAGTGACGTTGCCCGGTTCCGATCAACTGGAATGAAAGTCGTTTCCGGTGCATTTGGTAAGGAAAAAGTACATTTTGAAGCCCCAATGCCTGAAAGAGTTCCTTTAGAAATGGACCTATTTCTGAATTGGATGAATGAGGAGAATCAGATGGATTTAGTGTTGAAATCAGCTCTTTCACATCTTTGGTTTGTTACCATTCACCCCTTTGATGATGGCAACGGACGACTTGCCCGGGCTATTATGGATATGCTTTTAGCCCGGAGCGAAGGAAGTAAAATCAGATTTTACAGTATGTCTAATCAAATATTCAAGGAGCATAAATATTATAACGAAATTCTTGAAAAAACCCAGAAAGGAACAAGCGACATTACTTCATATTTGCTGTGGTTTTTAGACTGTTTCGAAAGGGCAATACTTGCAAGTGAGAAAAATTTAGAGATTATTCTTGACAAATCACACTTTTGGGATAAACACAGATTCACTTCATTAAACGAGAGACAACGAAGTGTAATTAATTTTTTATACGACAATTACGATAAGGAAGTTGGGTTTTTGCGAACGTCAACCTATGCAAAATTGGCCAATTGTTCAACAGATACAGCATTGCGTGATTTACAGGACTTAGTTGTAAAAGAAATCCTGAAATCAGATGACACTGGAAAGAAAACAAATTATCTGATTATAAGTCCGAAGAATATACGAATTCCGAAAATATCAACTATATAAAGAAAAAAACGGAGCACATCTGCTTTTATGAAACATCATCCGATTTATAAATGCATTATCATTGATGATGAAGCAGAAGTCCTTACCTGTCAGGCCTGGAAAATCCCTCCTGCAATCCCCCGAAGATTGCTAACTTTGCAGCCTTTAAAATAAGTTTACTGCATGGATTTCAGGCTTACCCATACCGATACCTCCAGTCATGCCCGGGCGGGAGTCATTACTACCGATCATGGCGAAATAGCCACCCCTGTTTTTATGCCGGTGGGCACTGCCGGCACAGTAAAAGCGGTGCATATGCGCGATGTGGATGAGGATGTGAAAGCCAGGATTATTCTCGGGAATACTTATCATCTCTATTTGCGGCCGGGTCTTGATATCTTAAAGGGAGCCGGTGGATTGCACAAATTCAACGGATGGACCAAGCCCATACTTACCGATAGCGGTGGCTATCAGGTTTATTCGCTTGCCCATCGCCGAAAAATGAAAGAAGAAGGCGTGGTTTTTCAATCACACATCGATGGTTCACGTCACCTGTTCACGCCCGAGCGGGTCATGGACATTCAGCGGGTAATTGGCGCCGATATTATGATGGCTTTTGATGAATGTACGCCTTTCCCATGCGAATACGACTACGCGCTGAAATCTATGGAGCTCACTCACCGCTGGCTGGACCGCTGTGTGGCGCGCTTTAACGAAACTGAAGGACTTTACGGTTATCGTCAGACTTTGTTTCCTATTGTTCAGGGCAGCGTTTACCGCGATTTAAGGATACAGTCGGCAGAAAAGATTGCTTCCATTGGAGCTGATGGCAACGCCATTGGTGGGCTGGCCGTAGGTGAACCCATTGATACCATGTATGAATTCACTGAAATGATTTGCAACATCCTGCCAAAGGATAAGCCCCGTTACCTGATGGGCGTGGGCACGCCGGCCAATATTCTGGAAGGCATTTCACAGGGCGTGGATATGTTTGATTGTGTGATGCCCACCCGAAACGGCCGCAATGGCATGATTTTTACTAAAAACGGCATCATCAATCTTCGCAACGAAAAATGGAAGGCCGACTTTTCGGCACTTGATCCGGAAGGCACTTCTTTTGTTGACTCTGCATACAACCGTGCTTATCTCCGGCATTTATTCGTGGCCGGCGAAATGCTTGGCCCTATGATTGCCAGCCAGCACAACCTGGCTTTTTATCTTTGGCTGGTTGACGAAGCGCGCCGACAAATTGAAGCCGGAACTTTTGCCACCTGGAAACAGGAAATGGTAACTAAAGTGGCGCAGCGACTGTAAACACTAATCTGAATAAAGCTGCGTTAATCTATATCGCAAAGCAACACCTGCATGAAAAAACTTGACCTATACATTATTCGTAAATTCTTAGGCACTTTTTTCTATGCCATTGCTTTGCTTGCCGTAATCATCATCATTTTCGATATATCGGAAAAAATCGACGACTTCCTGGAAAAAAAGCCGCCCTTAAATGCCATTATTTTTCAGTATTACGCCAATTTTATCCCTTATTTTATCAATCTCTTCAGTGCACTATTTACCTTTATAGCAGTCATTTTCTTTACCTCCAAAATGGCCTCCAATACTGAAATTATAGCTATTTTAAATAGTGGTATCAGCTTCAGACGGATGCTGCGACCCTATATTATATCAGCGACCTTTCTGGCTTTGATGTCGTTCACCCTTTCGAATTTTATAATTCCGGTAACCAGCAAAAACATGCAGGAATTCCAGAAAACCTATCTGAAGGGAAGGACAAAAAGTGGGCAAAACAACATTCATATGCAAATCAGCCCGGGAGTATTTGCGTATCTGGAGAATTTTGATGCCGTCCAAAACTCAGGCTTTCGCTTTTCGCTGGAACAGTTTGATAAAGATGGCATGACGGAAAAACTGACTGCCGATCAGTTGAAATGGGACAGTATTTCAGGATTGTGGACCATTAACAACTGGGTCAGGCGTGAAATTGGTCCGAAAGGAGAGGTGATTACCCGTGGCGCTAGCCTCGACACCCTGCTTAACCTTACGCCCACTGATTTTTATGTAGATGTGGACGATGCCATTTATATGGGCTATCGGGAGCTGAGGCAATTTATCGAAATGGAAAAAATGCGGGGATCAGGGAACCTGCTCACCTTTGAAATTGAAAAGCACAAGCGAATCGCATTTCCCTTTGCTACCATTATTCTTACAGTGATTGGCGTTTCCCTTTCCAGCCGAAAAGTAAGAGGCGGTATCGGATTTCATCTGGGCATAGGCATTACCATTTGCTTTGCATTCATATTATTTATGCAGATCACCACCGTTTTTGCTACGCTCGGCAACCTGCCGCCGGTTATTGCGGTATGGATACCCAATTTTATTTTCGGGATTTTAAGTATCTATCTACTCAGGGTTGCGCCAAAGTAGGTTTAGCTAAATTCTTCTTCCCAGGTAAACATTTTCCCAAAGGCATCTTTGGATTCGGGTTTGGTTTTAAACAACCCATACATGGCGGAACCGCTACCACTTAACGATACATGCGCAGCTCCCAAAGAATATAGTTTGTCTCTGATTTCAGCCAGCACCGGATATCTTTCCATCAGTCCGGCTTCAAAATCATTGACCATCCAATCTTTCCATTGATCAGGAGGATCCGGCAAACTTCCTTCAGTCCACAAGGCTTTACCTGAAAGTGTTGTTTGTGCATAAGCATCCGAAGTGGCAACATTAAATGGAGGTTTAACCAGCATCAGATGCCAGCCCTTCAAATTAAAATCAACCGGACTAACTACCTCACCGCGACCGGTGCATAAAGCAGCCTGGTTGTGAATGAAAAAATTACAGTCGCTGCCAAGCATTTGCGCCATTTCATTCAATTCGCTTCCGCAGAATTTTAATTTAAACACCCTACGCAATAGTTTGAGGGTGAAAGCAGCATCAGACGAACCGCCTCCCAAACCGGCTCCGGTGGGTATAACCTTGTGCAAATGAATGTGAACCGGAGGCAGATCGTAACGCTGCTGCATTATTTTAAAGGCCTTTAAGCATAGATTATTATCGGGACCATCTTCAATGGCCAGACCCGTAAGGTTGAATCCGAACTTCTCAGCCGGTACAATCTCGAGCGCATCACACAAACAGAGGGGAATCATCAATGTTTCAATATCATGGAAACCATCCTCACGTTTGCGAAGGACACGCAATCCGAGATTGATTTTTGCGTTTGGGAAGCAAATCATAAAACGATAAGGTTAAAAACTGAGAGCTATTGCAAATATAATTCTTTTCAACAAAAAAAACAGCTTCATTCAATCGCTCCCCTTCTTTACTGCAGGCAAATCAAATCAGTTAAGTGCAATTATCCAATTATGAGCCCCCTCCGAATAGTGCTTTTTCGCCACCAAACGATGCACTGAGCCAGTCGAAGTGCTCAAAGACTCAAAGAATCACTAAGTTTAAATACCTGATTATCATTCCTTTGTGAATCTTGGTTTCTTAGTGCCTTAGTGGCATTCTCTTTTTCTTACTTATTCGGAGTGGCTTCAATTATTTAGCTCAAAACTAACATGGTCTCATCAAAAGTAAAAGTCTCGAAGGTTTACGGAAACAAAGACAAATTCGCGACATTCCATCTAATGATCCTGAGAAGTGATTTTGCTAAATTAAGAGACTAAGTATGTGCAATATACAAAGATATGACAATTTCATGACTAAAAACCATGTTTAATTTTACCGGAACAATACCTGGCAGTTCAAATAACAATTGTTTAAAAAATGAAGTTGCATTTCTATGTATTATAATATTTATAAAAATTTGTACCAGAAATATTGCAGAATGTTTTTATTATCTGTGAAATATTAATTTATAATTAAAAAAAGTTTATAAATTTACACCTTCCAAAGTATATACTATGAAAAAGATCCTGTTATTTAGCTTTCTCTTAGCAACTTGTTTAGATTCATTCCCTCAACTGCAGTACAATACCTTATGGGTTAAAGAGTATGGAGGTTCTGAAGATGAATATCCTAGCGGGTCAACCCTGATTCAGGATGATGGCTTTTTAATTTTAGGCGATTCCGAATCAAGCGATGGGAATCTGAATAATACCAATTATGGTATGACAGATGCCCTGATCATTAAAACTGATCTTGAAGGGAATGTCGAATGGTCAAAAAATTACGGAGGATCCTCCGAAGATAGGTTTGTTTCTGGAAAGCCAACCCCGGATGGAGGATATATTTTTGTTGGACAAAGCTCCTCCAATGATCATGATTTAACTGTGAATCATGGAGATTATGACATTTGGGTTGTTAAAGCAGATCATGACGGAAATATACAATGGCAAAAGTCAATTGGTGATCAATATAATAACAATTCAGTTGATGTTATAGTTGACTCAGATGGATATATCGTTTTATGCAATTATTCATCTTTTCAGGCCTTTAAAATCAGTATATCCGGCGAGTTGATGTGGCAGAGAAACTATAATTCAATTGATGGTATCTATTATTTCAGCAGTATTACCAGCACAGGGGATGGAAATTTCGCTTTAGCAGGAAGAAAATTAATAGACAACATTAAAGAGGTTGTAATAATCAAGATTGATGGTCAGGGAAATCAGATCTGGCAACGGGGATTTCCACGAGACAATGTAACTGATGTGAAAACTATTTTAAACGATCAGAATAACAACCTGTTGATTGGTGGCAAAATCGCTTCTACATCGTATAATTTTTGGGCATTAAAAACCGATTCAAATGGGCAGATAATATGGGAAAAAGTTTTAACATCCGGATTTGAGGAACTGTTTCAGGTTTCATTTGCCAGTGAAGGTTATCTCTTTTCTGGCTACGGATCAAGCAATGATAACCTAGGCAATTTTGTCCTGGTCACAAATTTTGAAGGAGACAGCCTTAAATCTTTTTTTGCGAATCTGTTTGACCAACCCCATGGAGATGGAGGATTGACATTTCAAGTTGCCGATGATGCATTTATCACAATTTGCGGTATGCAGCTTAATTGGGAAAACAGGCGCCAAATCGTAGTGATCAAAACCTGCGTTGGAAATGAGTTATCCGTATCTCTTTCTGATGAGAGCTATTGTCCGCCAGCACAACTCTGGGCCAATGATGGTTTTACCAGTTACCGTTGGACAAAAGGAAACTATTACGATTCCATTTACTATGGCAATTCCAGAATAATTGATGTAAGTGAGGGTGGTCAGTACAATGTGGTTGCCTATAACCAAAACGGTTGTCCGTCATATGCATCCATAAATGTTCCTGACCCCCTTTATACTCCACAGCGAAAAGATCTTTGTTTTGTGACAGCCGATGAAACCTCAGGGAAAAACAAGATTATTTTCTCGGAAATCAACCCCCAATCTGTTGTTGACTCCATTTACATTTATCGCACTAACGAATATAACCAACATGTAATCATTGGGAGATTAAGCATAAACGAAAATGAGTTTATGGACGATAACTCCATTCCGCAGCAACATTCCTATACCTATTCAGTTGCAAACCTCGACACCTGCGGATTAATAGTCGGAGGGAGCATGCATAGTACATTGCACCTTCAGTCGAGCCTTGGGTCAAACAATGAAGTAAATCTTGCCTGGAACCAATACCAGGGCCTGAGTTATGAATTCACCGAACTGTATCGCTCCGTTTTCAATTCAGGCATCTGGAGTGACTATCAAAAAATTGCTCAATTATCTGTTGGAACATTATCATATACTGATATAAATTCACCCGAAGGCAATAAAAAATATCAGTTAAGAATTACTCCTCCTGAAAATTGCGCAGGTACAATGCAATTATGCTCCAATACCCAAACAATATCCCAATGTTCAACTTTTTCTGTTGAAGTATCATCAGGCAATGCCCATTGTGGAAATGACGACGGATATATTATTGCAGAAGCCAACGGAGGAACAGAACCTTACACCTTTTTATGGAATGGCTTCATCGAAGGAGCTGAACTTTGGAACATACCGGCTGGCGTTTATCATTTGAGAGCAACTGATGCTGAAGGTTGTACCTCAGAGCAAACAATAAATATCGAAAAAAATGAGCCGGAGGTATGGGCAGAAAGCTTTGCTGATGATATAGGAACACCGGAATGTGATGGCAAAATTATTCTGCATATTTCAGAAGCAAGCCTTCCGGCTTATTGCCTAATTAACGGGCAATCTTTTCCTATTCTAAATGATACTATCTACAATATATGCAGCGGAAATCATTCAATATTATTGCAGATTGCAGAATGTGCAATCACACTGGAAGCTGAAGTTTACTCAACAACTGGTTTACCTGAAGGAATTACTGAAAGAGCTTGTAAAATTTATCCGGTTCCGGCAAACGAAAAGCTTTTCATCGGGTTTCCTGGAGAAGAAGGTTTACGTCCGGAACCAAAAGTAATTACCATTTATTCTTTACAGGGAATTATTTTGGCAAAACATCAATTATACGGTTCTGGTGGTGAAATCAATCTGACCAATCTTGCTGAAGGTGCGTATATATTAAAAATATGCATCAGAGGTGAATGCCGGGTTTCAAGGATAATCAAAATAAAAGATTAAACAGAATTACCATCTTAATGAGTGCGGTTCCTTTCAAAACTCATTGAATATGGAACAATTGCCCCATGGAAAATTTAACTTTTACAAAGGTTAGTTATTTTCTGTCGAAGGCAGGATGCTTTATGGCGGGTAGTATTTTACATTATTAAACTGCTAAATTCAATTAGCTCATCATTTTGGGAATAGCTTTCAGCGTAACCGACCATCCCAAATGGGATGGATGAGGGTCAGTAGTATGAAACCCAAAATTACGCTGCTTAAGCATTCAAAGCCAATATTTATTTTAGCGTTGGGAAATCTGATCATCGGACAGTTAACTTTATATAACAGCAAACAAAATACTTATGCAATACTATCACAATCAGGCTATACAATAAAAAAAGTGGGCAAGACCTCATATTTCTCAAATTTTAATGGGAATTCGGTTAATTTTGCTGAAGTTAGCCTTTGATTTATGACAATATTTAATTCCGTGATTTCCTGGTTCATGAAGAAGCGTATGCATCAGATTGAACTTTTTATGAAATATCCGCACGATGTGCAGGAGGAGTGGCTTAGGGAACTCATTCTCAGTGCACGCAATACTGAATGGGGCAAGAAATATGATTATGCCAGCATCCAGAATTATAACACTTTTGCATCAAGAGTGCCCTTGAACGAATATCCTGATCTGGAACCTTACGTGGAGCGCATGCGCAAGGGGGAACAAAATCTTTTATGGAGTTCGGAAATCACCTGGATGGCAAAATCATCGGGAACTACCAGCCACAAGAGTAAATTTATTCCGGTGAGCGAAGAATCTCTGGAAGAGTGCCATTTTAAAGGCGGTAAAGACCTCTTATCTATATATTGCAACAATAATCCTGATACCCAGATATTTAATGGTAAGCTGCTGGGTATGGGTGGCACTCACTTTCCCGACAATCCGGAAGCCGGCACCATAGTGGGGGATGTTTCCGCTATTATTATGGAAAATCTGCCTTCATGGGTGGAGCTCATGCGCACCCCTGATCTAAGTGTAGCGATGATGTCGGAATGGGAAGAAAAAATCGATCAGATTGCCCGTATTACCTCAAAAGAAAATGTTACCAACATCACCGGAGTACCTTCCTGGACACTGGTATTGCTTAAGCATATCCTTGAAATAACCGGGAAGAAAAACATCATTGAAGTATGGCCCAATCTGGAACTTTTCATCCATGGTGGGGTGAGCTTTGTGCCTTATCGCACTCAATTTGCACGCATAATCGGCAAACCCATAAATTACCTTGAAACTTACAACGCCTCAGAGGGCTTTTTTGGCATACAGGATCGCACTGACGCTGATGATATGCTGCTCATGCTCGATTATGGTATTTTCTATGAATTTATTCCGCTGAGTGAAGGAGGCACGTACAATCTGCTGCCTATTCCCCTGCATCAGGTTGAAATTGGCAAGAGCTATGCGATGGTCATTACCACCAATGCCGGTTTGTGGCGGTATCAGATAGGAGATACCATTACTTTTACCGGCACCGATCCTTACCGGATAAAAATTACCGGACGCACCCGTACTTTTATCAATGCTTTTGGTGAAGAAGTCATTGAAGACAATGCTCTTAAGGCGTTGGAACAGGCCTGCGAAAAAACCGGCGCACTCATTAATGAGTTTACGGCAGCTCCAGTGTATTTTGATGAAGGGAAAAATGGCGCCCACGAATGGTTGATTGAGTTTGAGAAGGAACCGTCCGATCTGAAATACTTCGGTGAGGTTCTTGACGAGGCACTTAAGTCACTCAACTCGGATTACGAAGCCAAACGCTATCGAAACATGGTACTTAATGAACCATTAATCAAGGTCTTACCTAATGGCACCTTTTATCAATGGCTTAAAAAACGTGACCGCCTGGGCGGTCAATACAAAATTCCAAGGTTGTCAAACAACCGCGATCATTTGGAGGAGATTTTACAAATATTAACTCAAAGCGTTTAGTTCAGGTATAAGAAATGACGCACAAAATGCAATTCATCTAATGGAAAACAATTCTGATAAACCCATGCACATAGCCATCGCTGGAAATATTGGCTCCGGTAAAACCACTTTATGCGGTTTGTTGGCTAAACATTTCAACTGGCAGGCGCATTATGAGGATGTAGATGTTAATCCCTACCTGCCCAGTTTTTATGAAGACATGCAGCGCTGGTCGTTTAACCTGCAGGTCTATTTTCTAAACAGTCGTTTCAGACAGGTAATAGACATCCGCAACAGTGGTCAGACTGTGGTTCAGGACCGCACCATATATGAAGATGCGCACATCTTTGCGCCCAATCTTCATGCCATGAATTTGATGACTAAACGGGATTTTGACAACTACGCTTCCTTGTTTGAATTAATGAGCACTTTTGTAAAACCTCCTGATTTACTTATTTATCTGCGGGCGAGTGTACCCAAGCTGGTAAGCCAGATACAAAAGCGCGGCCGTGAATATGAAAACTCCATCCGCCTGGATTATTTACGCAGTCTTAACGATCGCTATGAAGCCTGGATCAGCACCTATTCCTCAGGGAAAGTAGTGATTGTGGAAGTGGACAACACTAATTTTTCAGAGCGACCGGAAGATCTGGCCAGCATTATTGAACGCATCAATGCAGAGATTCATGGCCTCTTCTGATTCATCGCTAAAAGCCATAGGCATTATTCCGGCGCGTTATGCTTCTACCCGTTTTCCGGGAAAACCCCTTATACTTATTGCGGGCATAAGCATGATTGAACGCGTGTACCGCCAGGCTTTAAAATGTGGAGCACTTCACAAAGTGGTGGTTGCTACCGATGATGACCGTATTGCCGGTCATGTGAAAGATTTTGGTGGAGAGGCCATCATAACAGGTACCCATCACGAAAGTGGTACAAGCCGCATAGCTGAGGTCATTGAAATCTTATCCGGCAAAAATGATCTGTTCCAAGTAGCCATAAACATTCAGGGAGATGAGCCTTTTATTAATCCTGCTCAGATAGCCGCAGTAGCTGAACAGCTTAACCAGCCGGAAGTCAGCATTTCCACACTCATTAAACAGATTACTGAAGCAGATGATATACACAATCCCAATGTGGTTAAAGTAGTAACCGATAGCATTGGTCGTGCGCTGTGGTTCAGCCGTTCACCCATACCTTATCAGCGTGGCTTAGCGCCGGGAAAATGGGCAGAAACCGGTAATTTCTACAAACACATCGGTATTTACGGATACCGGACCTCAGTATTACCGGAATTGCTCTCTCTACCCCCGGCCCCGCCAGAGTTAAATGAATCGCTCGAACAATTGCGTTGGCTTTATCATGGCTTTTCCATTTACACCAAAATTACTGAATATGATACGCTCGGCATTGACACACCCGAAGACTTATTAAAACTTACCAACAATATTTGAAAATTTGCATTCCCGGCCTTATCTTAGCAGCCGAATTGTAGCAGGTTCACCCTCACCTCCGGGTATAACAATATAAATTATCAAGTCTTTATGATTGGCATTAAAAACGAAATAGCTGAATTGCTCCGTACCAACGATTGTGTTATTGTTCCGGGACTGGGTGGCTTTGTTGCCAATTATTTACCGGCATTCATTCATCCGGAGCATCACACTTTCAACCCACCTTCACGACAGATTGCATTTAATGTGAGATTGAATGCCAATGATGGGTTGCTTGCCCATTATATTAGTCAAAAGCAACAAATACCTTATACCGAAGCCACTCAGCTTATTGACAAGGAAGTAATTTCAACTTTGAGCCGATTAAGTATTGGAGATAAAATCACGATTGAAGGCATAGGTTTATTGTTTGCCGATAAAGAAAACCATCTGCAATTTCTTCCACAGGATAACCTTAACCTACTGGACGACGCCTTTGGCTTACCAAGCTTTATTTCCCCTCCCATTGACCGCAGTCCATTGCGCAATCATAAAAATAATAGTGTACGCCGCCTCATCACCAATAAACAAATAAGAAGTTCGCTGATGCGTGCAGCTATATTTTTACCGTTTGCTGCATTGAGCGTTTGGGCACTGATGAACACGGAAAAAGTTACCGCATTGGCCCGTAGCACAGCCTCTCTTTGGCCATCAGCCATTGAGCATACGTCACCAAAGCCTGTCAATACAGCCTTACCCGCTAAAACATACGAACTTAAACTTGCTGCCATTGAAGAAACAAAGCCATTAGAGACACCAACACATATTGAGGCAGCCACTCCTGTCGAAAATGATGTTTATTTTATTATCGCGGGTGCTTTCGGGGTTAAAAGCAATGCCGACAATCTGGTAATTTCGCTTAAGAATCAAGGTTATGATGCAAAAATTATCGGGATCAACCCTCAGGGTCTGCACATGGTGAGCCTGGCCGGTTATCCCGGGAAGGAAGAAGCACTCAAGCAATTGCAGACCTTAAGAAAAGGAGAAATTAAGTCCGCCTGGCTGCTCACACAGAAATAATCATTTTATCTTTTTGAATCTGGCATCTCTTCAATTCAGGAATGCATCCGGCTGCAAAAATTATTATCACGTAACAAAACACTCCTCTTGTTTTGAGCAAAGGGTCAGCTACTTTAAGATTTCATATATTGAGCCGGGTCTTCAAATTTAGCCCCTTTTTCACCGCTGGTTTTCCCTATTTATTGGATAAAATCCCGCCTAAATTAATTTCATTTCTGATGCTTGCTTTTTCCATACTGTAACTGAGAGACTAAAATGCCAAACAACAACAACTTCTTCTTCCATCACTTGTTAGAAGACGCATCATTCCAGCAATGGATAATGTTTCCTGAGATTGAAAATAATCGCTGCCGGGAAGGTTTCCGACACACCCATCCCGATCAACGGAAGGCTATGGATGAAGCCCGGAATCCCATTCTGCGATTCAAATAGATAAATATAAGTTACTTTCGACAATTCTAGAGATAAAGAAGGAAGATGAGTGCACAAACCATCCCCAAACCATATAGAATTTTTCCGCCTATGCGAAAAATCTGCACACTGCTTGCTATTCTTATTTTACTTTCGGGAAAATTAATCGCTCAACCCCACCTCACTGACAGTCTGGAACGGGTGATACGTACAGGTCGGGCACGCGACACCAACCTGGTGAATGCCCTTAACCGATTGTCCTATGCCTACATCTATGATAATACCGAAAAAGCCGGCCAACTGGCCAATGAAGCAGTGAATGAAGGCCGGCGGATGAAATTTGATCGCGGACTGGCCGTGGCGTATAATTTAAAAGGAATTGCGTATGACATTACGGCTCAATATGACAGCGCCCTGCGTTATTATCAACTTGCGCTGGAGAAAAGCCGGATTACAAACTATACGGTGATAACTGCGGGGGTTTATAACAACATTGGGATGGTGCATAAGAGCCGGGGAAATTATGCGGAAGCCATACGCACTTATTATCAGGCACTGAATATCTTTAAAAATCAGAATGATGCTAAAATTGTAGCCAATATTTACAATAATCTGGGGCTGGTTTATTCCGAGTTGAAACAATATCCGAAGGCACTTGAGTTCCACAACAAGGCTCTTAAAATGCGCGAAGAAATTAATGACCAATATGGCATGGGAGCATCGCTTACCAACATTGGGTTTACTTATTCCTTTATGGATGCAAATGATACCGCACTGCCCTATTATGAAAAATCACTAAAGATTAAAGAAGCCATTGACGATAAATACGGCATGGGCATACTCCTGAATAATATGGCCCTTATCTACCAGGAGCGCAAGGAATACAAGAAAGCCGTGGACATGTATCAGCGTTCTATGAATGTGGGACGAGCCCTCGGTGATCACAGTACCCGTATTTCCGCATTCATCAACCTGAGCATGATTTATACTGATCTCAAGCAATATGGTAAAGCAAAAACCATGATTGATTCGGCCCGGGTGCTGGCAGCCAATCAAAAAGCTTTGCTCCGGCTGGCGCGCGTTTATGAAGCTTATGCCGTACTCTATTCCCGGCAGGGAGATTATAAAATGGCGTATGAAGCAAGGAAGATTTATGACTCCATCAACGACAGCCTCTATTCCCAAAGCAACAGCGAACACATTGCAGAAATGGGTGCGCGCTTCGAATCGGGACAAAAAGAGACAGAGATCGCCCTGCTTCAAAATCAGAACCGGGTAAAAACCCTGGAAATAGAGCAACAGCGGGTAAGAAGCCGCAATCAGCTACTGGCGGTTGCCCTGATTAGTTTAATGATTGCCGGTGGACTGCTGCTGTGGCATCAGCGCACCAAGTATCGTATGCAGGTGGAAACAGAACACGAGAAGGCACTGTTGCAAAAACAGGCCTATTCCGAGGTGCTGAATGCAGAAGAGCATGAACGAAAACGCATCGCCATGGAACTTCATGATGGCCTGGGGCAATTGCTGTCGGCAGCCAAACTGAATGTTTCCGTACTTGAAGATGTAGCTACAGATCAGGAAGATAAGGATGCCGTGAACAATGCAGGATTGCTTATTGATCAGTCCATTGCCGACCTGCGTCAGATTTCACACAACCTCATGCCGTCCGCGCTCATCCGACTGGGATTGGTGGCAGCACTCAACGATATGGCATCAAAAATAAATTCGGGCCGGAAGGTAAATGTTGAAATTTCAGCAAATGGCATCAGTCAACGCCTGCCCGAACCCTTTGAAATTACCCTTTATCGGGTAGTACAGGAAAGTGTGAACAATATCCTTAAACATGCCAATGCTACTGCCATTCATATTATATTGAGAAAAACCGGTGAAGCCCTGGAACTTGAAATTACCGACAATGGTCAGGGTATGCCGAAAGATGCAGATAAAAACAGCAAAGGTATTGGCTGGGACGATATCCGCAGCCGTGTTTCTATGTTCAATGGTATAATGATGCTCTACTCCCAACCCGGCGAAGGTACCCGCCTCAACATCAACTTCAGCAAATCAAGCTTATGAACGCAGACGAAATTAAACCCATACGCATACTTATCGCGGATGATCACCAGATGTTTATTGATGGTTTAAAAGCACTCCTGAAACGCGAAAAAGAGTTACTGGTTATCGGTGAAGTAAACAGCGGTAGCCTGGCTGCTGAGTTTATTGCCCATACCCAGCCCGATTTGCTCATTACAGACATCAGCATGCCCGGCATGAGCGGAGTGGAACTTACCCGCTGGGTGAAACAACACCATCCTGAGATTAAGGTGCTCGTAGTAACTATGTACAACGACCGGGAAATTGTAAATGAGATACTGATGTCGGAAGCCGAAGGCTGTATTCTAAAAAACACCGGCAAGCAGGAGCTGATAAATGCCATAAAACGCATTGCCGACAACAGCACTTACTACAGCTCTGAGGTGCTTAACATTATGATGACGCGCCTGAAGAAGCAGAAAACCATAGAAAAAAACACTGCCCTGCTCACTCCCCGCGAAATAGAAATCGTAAAACTGATCATGGAAGAACTCTCCAGCGAAGAAATAGCTGAAAAACTCTTTATCAGCAAACGCACCGTGGATACCCACCGAAAAAATATCATCCAGAAAACCAATACCCGCACCATTGTTGGTTTGCTGAAGTTTGCCATTGAAAACAACCTTACGGAGTACAATCTTTAACAACAGGAACACCGGAGTCGGGATTACCTAAGTATAAAGCTGCTTTTCGGGTTTTACGTGCTTTATCCGTACAAATACGGATTCAAAATACCTAACAATTTGTATTTCAGCCCCTTTGTTCTATGCTTACTTTTGTAAAAAAAGCATTATGGAGCACTCACCCACCCCATCGGGCCTGACTACACGGGAGAAGCAAATACTACGCTTGATTATGCGGGAAAACAGCACCCTCGAAATTTCTGATTTGTTACAGATTAGCGCCCGCACTGTAGAAACCCATCGCAAAAACATCAACCGCAAAACAAAAGTAAAATCTCTGGCGGGATTAACCAAGTTTGCCATTAAGCTGGGATTGCTGGAGAATTTCTGTTATCAGACCGGCAAATCAGGTCAAAAGACAACTAAAATCAGGTGTGAAGATTGCTCAATACCTGAATAAGCACTGATTGTGGACAAAACGCTTAAATACATACCTAATCATACGTACTAAAAATACCGAACAGCAGGCATATCCCTGCCCCTGAGATAGACTTACCTTTGTACCGTTGACTCGACATGGGTTTGCTAAAAAAATAAAACCAACCAAAACTCTGAAAACATGAAACCACTATCAAAAAGCCTCATTTTTATTTTAGCTTTATCAGCAGCTATCATTACCGGATGCACTAAAGATGATGACAAACCAGATGAAACCAACAACACCTCTAATCAATTCAGTTACAATGACGCTTTTGGAGTGTTTGTGGCAGTTAAGAGTGTTACTACTCAAACAGTGGGAGGCATGACATTTCCAATAGAAATCAATACGGCTACCGCTGCATTTATGGAATCGGCAGGTGCAAACACAATGACAGACGGGGGCGACGTTAGCCTGAACAGCCAGAACCTTAAAAAAGTGCAGAACAATGCTTACGTCTATGATGATGTATTGAACCCACTTGACTTCAGCACAATAAGCTGGACTGCAACAGGCAAAGGAGACGTGCCTGCCATCAATAAAACGATAACCAGGGGATTCCCCGCTTTTAGTGCAGCCG
>JAVEQP010000031.1:36032-37541 GCA_034007585.1 Lentimicrobium sp.
TTCCCCTGCGCATCCCTTAACGCAAAATATTGGATAAGAATAAATTCTCCGCGCATCTTAATCCAAAAATCAGCCTGGGATTTTTCGCCATTTCTGAACGATTCCACAATTTGCTCTACCACATGCACACTTTCCTTTGGATGGCAATTGCTAACATCACGACCAATGACGGCAACCGTTCTGGGGAAAATTCGTTTGGCCGGACTCGAGAAATACTTCACTTTGTTGTGCTCATCCACAAAAGTGATGTCCACGGGAAGGTGATTAAAAATAAGTTTGATTTGCTCTATGCTTACCATGCCAGTTCCCAGATTGATATTGTCGCTTTCCATTTCAGGTTTCCCGGCTTTAATAATTGATTTTTCGGGCTGAATATATGGGAAACCCAACTCAATCGCCTCAACTTGCAGGCTGTTGATCTTATCTTCAGCAATCGTTGAAAGTATGTAGGGAAACAATATCCGCTCTTCCCTGAATTTAATGGCCAGCATATTGAAGAAAACATCACCCACACAGCGGTTAAACTGTTTTAAATCCATCTCTGTTTGCTTCAATTGTTCCAGTACAGATTTTATATTTCGCCGGATATCATCATGAAACGACCACATAATCTGCAAACAGCGGTAATCGGGCCAGGCTTGCTCAATAACCGGAAACAGCACATTCTCCTTTATGATGTAATGCTTTGCAAACACCTGCAGTTGGCCAAACAAGCGACTAAGCCCTGCACGTAGTTCCACATTATCAGCATCTTTAACAAAAGCCTTGAAAACCGGGCGGATTTCACCCAGTACACTCTCCATATCGCGGTTGTTCTGCTCAAGCACATCAAGGAATGAGCCGGCTTTTGGAGCCACCCTGCTAAATTCACTGATGGGAACATGAAAGATGTTCAGCAGCTTATTGGTCAACATTTTAACCTCCTCCATGGGTGTACCCTGCTGAATGATTTCATCAAAAAGCGTGATAAAGTCAGCCGGAACAACGGTAGAGAGAAAATCGGGATTGGCCAGAATAAAAGGGCGTGCATTGCCTGTGTCCAATATCATTCTGGAGACTTCATGCAGTTTGTGTAAACGTTTCACTTTGGTGTTGGTAAATTCAGACATGGTATGTGGGTGTTTCAAAAGATGCGAGTTATTCAAACCGCAAATCGTGCTAGGTTATGCTAGAAATTTTATTTGGCATTAATCAGCAAAGTTAGCGGTTAGAATTATACACAGAATACAATGTGATATAAAATCTGTCGGTAGCTGTTCATTATGATTTGATTTCAGATTTATACTTATGAAACTATCCCTAGTCCATACATATGGAATTTTTTAAATGGGCGAAGAAGTCATATTCTTTTCTTGTGAAGAAAGAATAGGGCAACCCCGTCAGGGTTGGCATTTACTTGCGCTTCGCAGCCCCCGGTAGAAGTTGGTTACCTGCGGCAACCACTTCAACCGGGGGTTATTCATAGGGAAACCCCTTCGGGGTTGTAGGCTGTACAATCCACCACGAATA
>JAVEQP010000032.1:0-12642 GCA_034007585.1 Lentimicrobium sp.
GAGCGCTCGCACTTACCATAAGTAAAATGAAAAATACCAGGGATACGATTTGCCTGGCGCCGATGCTTTGTGTAGATGTCTTCATGGTTAATTGTATTTATGAATAACTTGGTTAATATCTTTGGTTAAATCTGGCATTCTTTTCTTTGGGCATTTAATAGTCAATCAAAAAAACACAGCCAATATTATGGCAGGGGTTCCATTGAACCCGTTAATCAAAAAGGTGTCTTTTGGTTTAAAAAGACACTATTACCTCCGGTAAAACTTACCGGGCAAAAGGTGGGGTTTGATATAATAAAAAGTAGAAAGGAGTTGTAGATGTATCCTGGAAATCAACAAATTATAGATGAAATGTTGGTTATTAACCAGAACCACTACGATAAAATCGTCAATGTCTTATAGTGGCATTCTATTACTGATACGAAAGTACGACACAAAGTAAACTAATAACAGCGTAAAACCATGGAATTTTAATACTCTTATTTACGTATGCCAAATTTTGACAATAAAGAAAAAGTGTTTATATTTGTGCTTTCTCATTTTGGAATTAATGGAAACGGACCAGGTAAATGTAGCACTTCCCAAAATAATGATTGTGGATGATGACGCCATCATCAGAGCCGGACTGCGTTATGCGATAAAAACCACCCAAAAATTTGAACTGGTTGGAGAGGCGCCTGACGGTGAAGTATTTTTGGAAATGTTAAAAACGCGTAATCCTGAATATGTTATCCTCGATCTGATGATGCCAGGTCCCGATGGAACAGAGGTAGCCCGCGCTGCATTGGATATTAAGCCTGAATTAAAAATTATCATATACAGCTCTTTGATAGAAAAGCAAACCCTGGTAAACCTGCTTGATCAGGGTATTTTTGGTTACATCCTCAAAACGGAAGGCTTCAATGAGATGATTAAGGCTTTGCAAAAAATAGCAAACCACCAGCCCTACTTCTCATCCGAACTGATAGGTGAAGTGTTGAAAAATCAATTGTCTCACAAAGATTCCAATCATTTTTCCGCCCGGGAACTTGAGGTGCTTGAATGGATATGTAAGGGTCTTTCTATCCATGAAATTGCCGCTCACCTTTTCCTCAGCCCCAAGACCATTGCCAAACACCGTTCCAACATGCTTCGGAAAGCAAAGGTAAAATCATCGCTTGAACTCATCCTTTGGGGGCTGAAATCGGGCTTGGTAAGTATCAGGAAAATAAGCTACAGAAGCGGTTACCAGAAGGAATGGAGTTTAACCAATGATTATTATCAGGATACGCCTTAAACAGAAAATAAATGGAACAACACAGTGTTTACATTGCTGATCCGCATGCGCTTTTCAGGGAAGGGCTTAAGAAGGTGATCAATACCATTCCTTATTTATATGTGGCCGGTGAATGCAGCCAATTCGACCAGCTTCTCCCGGCTTTCTACCAGCCATCACCGCCTCATATATTACTGATTCATCTGATTCCTTTTAGCACCGGGATCGAAGCAGTAAAATCCATTATGAATCAGTTTCCTGAGATAAAAATAATTGCGATATTAAACGATTTGGAGCATCACCAGGCACAACAACTCACAGACCTGGATGTAAACGGGGTGCTGCATACTTCCATTGCCGAAGCTGAGCTGAAACATGCTTTCCACATTATGGCCCAGGGACAACAATATTTCTCCAGTTCGATAGTACCTTTGGTTAATTTCAGAAAATATACTTCGGGAGATGATTTATTCAATCCCCAGCAGATAGAATGGAAATCAAGAGATCTGGAATTGATAAAATATCTGTGTAAGGGATATGATAATTATCAGATATGTGAAGAACTTTGTCTTCACTGCCGAACCGTAGAAGGGCTCAAATCGCAACTGATGATTAAGGCCAATGTGCCCAATACGGTTAACCTGGTATTGTTTGCGCTCAAAAACAAACTGGTAGATATCAACGAATTGTAATTCACCCCGTAAGCACTAATCAAAATGGAATGGGTTGCTCACCTCCAGTTGGGTACCATCGCTCATATGTACCTTAAGATCGGGCTCATTGAGCAAAGATTTAATTTCTTCGATGGAGGTCATTGCATCTGCAAAAGTGATCCAAAGTGCTATTCCGCGGGGTGTAAATACCGTTTCAAAACCCACCACACCCCTATTGTTGCTCACATGACTGAGTAGTGACCAGGATTCATCCATCATTCCGGGGCGGGCAGCCTGGGGGAAGTCGAGTTTTAAAGTGTCAAGGTCTGCGGTGGTGTAGGTATCAAAGCCATTAAACGTAAGCTGAACGGGTTCGTAAACAGTATTCAGATAGTCCGTTAACGACATTTTTTGTATTGCGGAAACATCAGCAACTTTAAAATGCGTCCGTGCTGCTGCTTCTTCGCCGTTTGCCGATTTCCAACTCACTATTTTCTGTTCAATCATGGCTTTTATCTGTTCGGGAGAAAGCAGTTTCTCATCAAAATAAAATACGGCATGTACGGGTTCGCCAAAACTGGTTTCAAATGCCAGTATTCCATGGGATTGTTCTGCTTTAATGGAAAGTAAGCCGGCATCACCCGGGTCAAAAAACTGATCTATACCCATTTCCACAAAAGCGATCTCAGCCAGCTTAGCCGAAGGTGCCGCAACGACTTCCTTAACCGGCGTAAAGATGGCCTGCTTAATGGCTTCTGCACTAATAACCGCAGGATTATACCACACCTTTACGCTTTTATCGCTTACATAGGTTTCTGCGCCAAGCACGCCTTCCACCTCTTTCATATGATTGACGAATGCCATGGAGCTGCCGTAACATTTTACGTTTTTCAGGTCAGCCTGACGGTAAATTTCTGCCGCTTCCATTTCTTCGGGGCTACCCCATTTAACACTCACTGTGGGGATATCGGTAAACGAAGCAAAAGTAAATCCCAAAACGATAAGCAATACCGTTGCTGAAGCGGGCAGCCACCTGAGGTTGCGATGATTGATTTTGAGGGTATCCTTTTCAGGGCACTGGGTAATGCAGTCACCACACATATGGCAATCGATATGATCTACCCTCGGTTGATCAAAGATACGAATGGCCATGGGACAGGCCTTATCACACTTGCGACAGGAAGTACAGGTACTGCTTTCGCGGGTAATCTTAAACACAGGCAACCAGTTTGATTTAAGGGTGATGCTTTCCAGTAGAAAGCCTGCCAGGCACAAGGCACCCAACAGCCATACCCAGCTTATTGCAAGACCTGCCAACAGTGTTAATATAAGATACAAGGCTATTATCCCCAAAAAGACAAATCCGTAAGTAAAAATATTGGATGCTGCACTCAGTGGACAGACATATTTGCACCAGAACTGCCGGATAAAAAAAGAGCCAGGAATGACCATTAGCAGCGTGATTATAGCATAACTCCAGACTACATCGTGTCCAAAACCGGTAAAAGCCGCGTAATAAGGATCAAAGGTGCGGCAGAACAGCTCACTGCTGTTAACCGAAAAATAAAACACGACAAACAGCAATCCGTAT
Source organism: Lentimicrobium sp. (assembly GCA_034007585.1). Lineage (GTDB taxonomy): Bacteria > Bacteroidota > Bacteroidia > Bacteroidales > Lentimicrobiaceae > Lentimicrobium. Next base: position 3,500 of record JAVEQP010000032.1, read on the forward strand.
TTCAGTATTCTGAGTACGCGATCGGCCCATCCCCGCACTACAAAATTCATTTTCAGCCTGCGACCTTGTCTTCCAAGCCATTCCGTAAAGGTACCAATGGGACAAACATAACTACAAAACAACTTGCTGAGCAGGAATACGCCTGCAATAAGCGCCAGACCCATAAAAATCTGGGTACCGGTCATGGTACAGGCCAGAGAATTGTTTACCAGAAATGAAGAGAGCGCCTGCATCCCGCCAAAAGGGCAATAGGCCTCAAAGTCAGCAAGGTACGACTTGTCAAAGAGGGGACGCAACACCATGTATAGCAATAATGCCAATATGGTCCATTGTATGCTGATGCGATAAATATTGTATTTTTTATTCCTGGCCATATTATATTGGTTTTAAAGCTCAAAAATAGAAACAATTAACATGCTTAACATAGCGCTCAGGTATTTTAGAATCATTATGAATAATCGGATAAGGGAGATTAATTTAAAATTTGAGTAAATTTGTTGGCAACAAAAGCCAGCCTATGAAAATTATTCTTCAGGGAGTGATTGCCCTTTATCTGTTAACGGGCAGCATAAAATTGAGCGCTCAATCGGCCGATAGTACAAAATCGTTCAGGATTATGTTTTATAATGTGGAAAATCTGTTTGATCCTTTTCATGATACCTTAAAGCATGACGAAGAGTTTACTCCGCGTGGCATGCGGGCATGGACGTGGAAAAAGTTCGAGAAGAAGTTGCACAGCACGGCTAAAGTGATTATCAGCGCCGGTGGGTGGCGGCCGCCTGAAATTGTCGCCTTCTGCGAAGTAGAAAACCGGTTTTGTCTTACTCAACTGCTAAAACGCACCCCTTTGGAACGCTTCGGGTACCGGATAATCCACGAAGAATCTCCGGATGCCCGTGGGATTGACGTCGCTGCCATTTATCGATCCGATAGGTTTAAAGAGCTTTACCATGAAGCGATTCCCGTTTTTTACGAAGGCGAAACGGTTTCAACCACCCGTTACATTTTATACATTAAAGGGCTGGTTAGTCCCACCGATACGCTTCATTTCTTCGTGAACCACTGGCCATCAAAATATGGAGGAGCTACGGCCACTATCCCCCGGAGGCGGGATGCTGCGCTGACACTTCGTGCAAAAATTGACTCTATCGGAACCATTCAACCGGAAGCGAGAATCGTAATAACAGGCGATTTTAATGATACACCCCTGGACGAAAGTGTGTACGTTCACCTGAATGCAAAAGCCAATCAGGATTCAACAGGATTCTATCTGTGCAATCTGATGATACCATTTTTAGGGAAATGGGACAGAGGCACCCATAAGTTTCGGGAGGAATGGAGTGTGCTCGATCAGTTTATTGTATCTTCTCCCCTGCTCAGAAGCAAGGATGGGCTGAGGCTATCGGCCAAAGGTGCTGAAATTCTCAGATTGCCGTTTTTGCTTGAAGATGACCTGGTTCACAATGGCACCAGACCTTTCCGCACCTATAACGGCATGGTGTATCAGGGCGGGTTCAGCGACCATTTGCCCATCATGCTGAATCTGGAATATTGATTTTTATTCATTAATATCCGCGAAAATCATCTCTTCCTTCCGCTCAAATTTCATTTTGGGCATCCGGGATCTCACCTTGCTAATCCATGCGGAGCACCCAGGCTCCGTTTTCACGGATGTTATAGCAGGAAACATTCATTTCCCGAAAATCTTCGAGCCATTGCATGGTTCGGCGATTGGAATTTGAAGCATCAATAATAAACTCAGCTCCGGGAAAATAGACCGCCAATTCAGATGCCCTATACCAGACGTTGGAAGTGAGTATCACATAATCCACTTTTAATTGATGGCCGGTGGCAGGCAGGCGATGTTTGCGCGACACAATGGCAAACCGCTTGTCATCAAACAACATCATTCCCTGGTCAAGATAAAGCATAGCATGATTGGAAAGTGCTGAATCCAGTCTTATCAAAGGTTCTGAACGAAGACCGGCTCTGACTTTGAACCCCTGTAACGGATAATCAAGTTTTTGTGGGGAAAGACTCAGTACACTATCCGTTAATAAGAGGTGCTGCTTTCCCTGAATAAAACTAATGGCCGTGCCCCGGTTAATCTGATGTACAACCACCAGTTGTTGCCTGGAGCGTGTAATAGAAACCCGGGCATAATCCGATGCAAGCAGTAAGATTGAAATCAATACAATATAAACCCACTGTTTACGCCGGCTTACCCACCACCCAAACAGGGCCAGTACCAATACATAAAGCGCTATTGCAGCCAGGGTGCTCAGGAACAAGTCATGGCTTACCGCCCCGGGAAGATGTTCTATAAAGGCAACAGCATTGCTCAGAAACTTAACTTCCCATACCAACACAAAAGCAGCCACTTTGCCAATTAATGGGATAAATGATAAAAACACAAAAATCACTCCCGTATAGATGAGCACTCCGGCAAGGGGAATTACCAAAAGATTAGCCAATAGAAAATAGTTGGGAAACTGATGAAAATAAAGTATTGATAAAGGGGCAGTAGCCAATTGTGCTGCAACCGACACCAGTATAATGTCCCAGACATACGCAGGCAGTTTACGAACAGGCGCATAGAGCTGCTTAAACTGAGGTTGAAATACCACAATTCCAATAACTGCCGCATAGGATAACTGAAATCCTACTTCAAAAATCATAGCCGGATTTATAAGCAGCAAAATAAATGCTGATGCGCTCAGCGTATTAAGTATATGTGACTTTCGGTTAAGTGCCCCACCTACCGCCACCAGCGAAAACATCAATGCAGCGCGCATTACCGAAGGTGCCAGCCCCGTTATGAGGGCATATAGCCATATAGTTGCAATGATAAAAAGTGGTCTGAAGAAACGGGGAGACTTTGGACGGCGCAGGAAGAAGAATAATTTGTCGGCAAGCAGAAAGATGATACCTACATGCAAGCCTGAAACACACAAAATGTGCATGGCCCCGGCGCCGGAAAACTCCTTACGCTGGCCGGGATCAAGCATATCATCATAGCCTATAAGCAGGGCCGAAGCAACGGCAAACTCCTTTCCCGATATATTATACCGGGTAAAAATGCTCAAAAACCGGTCCCGGGCAGCATAGGCAAATTTCTGTAAAATATTGCCTTCATTTTCACCGGTAACCAATAGCCTGCCGGCAGGAATGAAAACCTGATGGAATACATTTTTATTTGCCAGATAACGGGCGTAGTTAAACTCATCCGGATTGGCCGGTTCCCGAACCCGGCTAAGCGGTTCAGCAAAAACAATACGGTCGCCATAATTTAACGGTAGAATTGAGTCCAGTGGAATATAAACCATAAGCCTTCCCCTGGTTTCAAATAAACTGTCACTTTTAAGAACCCTGTCAACGCTTATGGTAAATCTGATGGAATTTGTTCGGGAAGCAGGCTGATCAATAACAATCCCTGACCAAACCATTGCTTTATCTGAGATCAAATGGCTGAAATGATTGCGATGCCGCAACTCATTAAAACCCGAAAACCTCAACATGCCCAGCAAGATCAGCACAATATTAAGTGCCATACCAAACATCCACCGACGCGAATAATTACCAAACCTTTTACCCGAAAAATGAAGGAAACCGGTGATGCAGAGCAGAAATAAGACGATAACAAGCAGCAATCGCGGATCAATAAACCATAAACGGGCAATAAGAATACCCGCCAGAAACGGCAACAACAGCCTTGCGAAAGGAAATTTAGGCCAGATTCTCATAAAACACCATTTTACCCTCCGGGAAGGTGGTAATTTATGAAGCTAAATTTACGAAAAAATTTAATCCAATTACAGTTATGGAATAAAAAAAATAAAAAATATTTATTGAAGAAGGCTCTTAAGCTATATTCAATTGGGCAGACTTTCGACCCTTCTTTGGCATGTCGTGGTTCATTTTAAAAGAGCCCTTGCATTTGCTAAGCTCTTTCGGGGCAGGGAGAAATCTCTTACTTAATTTATGGTCAGCTCTGCTTTAACCAGATTAATTCACAAAAACAAATTTACGCAATTTTGGACCAGTAAGGCAGGGCGCGACTTTGAGTCGCACCCTGACTCCCCACAAAGTTTATTGATGCCATGAAGAGGTGTTGGTTAAAATTCAGTAATAACTGTTTCCAGGAGTTAAACTACCTCAAAGTCGTAATTGAACTGAACTTTCTTCATTTTTTTAAGAATTTATGAATAGTTCAGGTTAAGTCCACCTTTTACCGGGTCCGAAATTCAATACATTTATTTCACGCCTTCACAAAATTGCTTTAACATTCCGGCTGCCGCAGTATGGCCAAGCTGTTCAGCCTTCAACCAGTCGGCACATGCCTTTTCAGCTTGTTGCAGCCGTTGATACGAAAAAGCGCGGTTATAGTAAATGTCTGCATTGTCAGGCGTGGACTTAAGCGCTTTGGAATAATCAACGACTGCCTCTGCATATTTACTGAGCATAAAGCGCACGTTTCCACGATTTATCAAAGCTTCATTGTATTCCGGCTGCAGCCTGAGTGCTTCACTAAAATCATGCTCAGCTTCGGTAAATTGCTTCAGGGCCGCTAATGAAGTAGCCTTATTATAATAAGCCAGTGCAAAATCAGGCTTTTTTTCTATGGCCTGATCATAAAATGTAATCGCTGCCTGATGATCACCCATATTGGCCAGTATCACCCCTTTATAATTAATGGCATCCGTATAAGTGGGCTGAATCGCAATGGTCTGCTCAAAATCGGCCAGTGCCGCATCATATTTTTTCTGAACTGCACGCATTTCACCGCGATAATAATAGTATGCGGGCACATCACTTCTTAGTTCAATAGCCTTCTTATAATCGGCCTCTGCACCGGCATAATCTTTCATATCGGCTTTGGCCTTGGCACGGTAAAACCAGGTATCTGAATTGTCGGGCTCCCGCTTTAAGGATTCATTAAACGCCTGTATAGCTTCTTTAAATTTCCCTAGTGAAGCAAAATGAATGCCTTCCTTTCGCATGGGGGCTCCTTCACCCTGAGAAAGCTGACGTTCTAATTTTGCCTGCGGTGATATTGGAACAATTTCAATAATGGGCTCCTGTTTCGCTGAAGTAAGGTCTGAAGACATCCGGATGGAATCAGCCGGTGTGGTGACATCTGATTTTGTCTGTCCGGCAACCGCTGCTGTATCGGTATGGTTAACATCCGGATTTTTAGGATTGGAATTGCAGGCAAATAACAATGCCGATAATGCAAACAAGACAGTAATTAACGAATATTTATTCATAGTAATCAACGATTGTGTTAATGTTTACTTTTGTCTCTGAGAAACCTGACGATAATGTCCGCTGCGTTGTCAGATGCTCCTTCACCTCCAAGCTTCTTGCGGAGTAAGGTAAAATCATGCTGCATGCGCTCACGTTTCTCTTTATCATTTAGCAGGGATTCCAGTTCTGTTTTAAGGTTAACAGGGGTGAGTTCGTGCTGAATCAATTCCTTAACCACTGATTTTTCCATTATCAGATTAACGAGAGAGATATATTGGGTACGAATCACTCTTTTAGCAATCTGGTATGAAAGCGCTCCTCCTTTATAACAAACCACTTCCGGCGTACCGATAAGGGCTGTTTCGAGGGTAGCCGTACCTGAAGTTACCAGGGCTGCCTGTGCAGCCGCCAGAAGCTGATACGTTTGATCCATCCGCACCTTTACCGGGCTGTTGCCGATAATAGACTGATAAAAATGATCACCAATGGCACCTACACCTGCTACCACAAAGTTGATTCCCGGCATAAGTCGCGCGGTTTCCAGCATCAACGGAAGCACCAGTGAAATCTCCTGCTTCCGGCTACCGGGCAGCAGGGCCACGGTGGGTTGGTGCTCTAATAAATCCGGCATGGCTGAAGTATTGGCTGCAAGGGCATCCAATAAAGGATGCCCTACAAATTCAACATCCACATTGTGTTGCTTGTAAAATGCCTGCTCAAAGGGGAGAATAACCAGCATTTTATCAACAGTTTTCCTAATCTGATGCACTCTGGATTGATTCCAGGCCCATATCTGGGGAGAGATATAATAAATAACCGGAATTCCCGCTTTATGAAGATATTTTGCCATCCGCATATTAAAACCGGGATAGTCCACCAATATTACCACATCGGGATGATATTGGCTAATGTCCTTTTTACAAAGTTGCAGATTCTTCAGTATGGTACCCAGGTTGAGTAAAACTTCAATAAAACCCATAAAGGCAAGATCACGGTAATGTTTTACCAGCACTCCCCCCTGCGTCTGCATTTTATCGCCGCCAAAAAACCTGAAATCAGCCTGTTGGTCTGCCTTTTTCAAGGCAGCCATCAGATTGGATGCATGCAGATCGCCCGATGCTTCGCCAGCTATGATGTAGTATCGCATGTTAAATCAAATTCAGGGCACAAAGTACAAAAATGGCTTGCCATCAAGCAACAAAAAATATAAAATGATGGTCACAAGAACTACGGTAACAGCGCCCATACCCGAACGTTCGGCGCGAAGGATGCGCAGGTACCAGCGCATAAGTAAGACCGGTGGAACCACTGACAATAACATGATTTTAATGGAAATTTCATCCTGCGTAAACCAGGCAGCAACGGTTGGTGCCAACAACCAAACCAGCAGGCCGGTAAATACAGTCAATCCGAGGGAAAGAAAAAATCCGATAAAAAAATTATTTTGCTTCAGCATCTTGTCAAAAAAATTAATTCAGGTTATCTGTCTCCCAATCCTTTAGTAAAGGTATCGTTTTGTGGGAAGTAAGATCAAAATGAACGGGAACAATGGATACGTAATTGTTATGTAAGGCCCATTCATCGGTATCCACACCGGTATCGTAGTTTTTAAATACTCCGGTAAGCCAGAAGTAAGCCCTTTCCTGGGGATCCATACGCTGATCGAACTTTTCCTCCCAAAAAGCCATAGCCTGCCGCACCACTTTAATGCCTTTGATGGGCGAACCATTGTTAGATGGAATATTCACATTCAGGCAGGTATATTCCGGAATACCTTTTTCAATTACATTTTGCGTGATGGATAGAATGTATGGTTTACATTTGCTAAAGTCGGCATGAACGGAATAATCATTGAGCGAAAAGCCAATGGCCGGAACATTTTCCAGGGCACCTTCGAGCACTGCAGCCATCGTACCAGAATAAATCACATTAACCGAAGCGTTGGAGCCGTGATTGATGCCGGAAACAATCAAATCGGGCTTTTGACCAAGTATGGCCTTTTGACCCAATTTAACGCAATCAGCCGGAGTTCCGGTACATGAGTACTCTTCATAGCCCTCTTCCTCAGCCAGTTTATGCACCCGCAAAGGGGAAATAATGGTTACTGCATGGCCCATGCCCGACTGTGGCTTGTCAGGTGCCACCACCAACACATTGCCAATCTCGCGCATAATGTCAATAAGCGTGCGCAATCCGCTGGCATATATGCCATCGTCGTTGGTTACAAGAATAACCGGTTTGCTTTTATCAATCTTCATCGCCTGGTTTTAAATCAATGGATTCATCGACAATTTCATCTATAAGAGATTTATCGATATTGGTTACCCCGGCCGTGACAATAAACTTCATTACCTCGGCAGGTGAAACATGAAGTGGAGTAATATTCTCAATGGGAACGATAAACAGGTTCCCGGAAAAGTTGTAAGAGTGTGGCAGATAAACCGCTACCTTACCTGAAGTAATGCCCAGATTGGAAAGATCATGCTGGGTAATAAATCCCATTTTCTCCAGATCAGCACCTTTACCAACCTTTACCAGCACGGGCTCAGTAAAACGCTTTTCCTTACCTACAAAAGCCGATAAAAAATCTTTAATCGAAGTATAGATAATTTTAACCAGAGGTGCCTGACTGATAAGCTTGTCCAGGTAGGCAAGCAATGGCCTGAATAAAATAGAAGAGCCAAAAAAACCTATGAGCGTAATAATTCCCAATACTACTACCAACCCCAACCCGGGAATGCGAACACCAATTAATCCAGAAATAACATTGGTAAGTAAACCATCGACAAAATTAAATAACATTGCGATGATGTAAACCGTGATTACAACCGGTGCGGTAAAAATAAGGCCCTGTATAAACCAGGAAAGAATCTTTTTAAAAACTACTTTTCTCTGCATCAAAATTATTGAGTTATTAAACCACTTAAAATATATTAAACTTTTGCAAAGATAGTTTTAATGACGGTAAAACTGAACAACTCTTTTCACCTTATCATACATTACAAAGAAGAAATTAAAGAGGATAATTTTAAGCCTGTACTGATTAATGTACAAAAACAAATTTACGCAGTTTTGATTAAAATATTATTTTGCATCCGAAGCTCTGTTGCACCTCTTGATCAATAACTTATTCCATTAAGAGGATATTTGTGGAATCTGATAAAAATCTGTATTTTTGGTCTGTAAGTCAGGGTGTGACTCATAGTCGCGCCCTGACTCCACCGCAGAAGCAAACAATGTGTAACAGCTATGATATTCGAAAAAGGTCATTTGTATCATATTTATAATCAGGGTAACAATCGGCAGCAAGTTTTTTTCGAAAAAGATAATTATCTATTTTTTCTCGAAAAAGTCAGGAAACATATTTTGCCTTTTGCTGATCTGTTGGCCTGGTGTTTAATGCCAAACCATTTCCATCTAATGGTACACGTAAAAGAGGAGGAATTGCCTGTAAGTCAGGATTCGACTCAAAGCCGCGCCCTGACTCCACCGCAAACCCGCTCATTTCAGCAATCCATTGGATTAATGCTGGCTTCCTACACACGAGCTATTAACAAACGAAATAACTGGTCTGGTTCACTTTTCCGCAAACAAACAAAAGCAATTTGCCTGAGTTGCAGTAATAACAACGCTCGTGCCTGGTTTGATTTGCAAGGTATAACAGTGATAAATATTCAGCACTCCGAAATGCAATATCCGAACATTTGCTTTAATTATATCAATTTAAATCCTGTAAAAGACCGGCTGGTAAAGCAGTGTGAAGCTTGGGAATTTTCATCTTATGCGGATATTAAAGGGCTCCGAAATGGCAAGCTGATTAACAGGGAAAAAATCAACGAATTAGGTTTATTGCTGCAATGATGTATTCAAAGTCAGGGGGCAATTCAAAGTCAGGG
>JAVEQP010000032.1:12742-37395 GCA_034007585.1 Lentimicrobium sp.
ATTCAAAGTCAGGGTGCGACTCAAAGTCGCGCCCTGACTCACCGTATAGCAGCGCTCTGACTCCACCGCATAGTCGCGCCCTGACTCCACTGCAATGTATATCAGCGATAATATTCGAAAAAGGCCATTTGCGACTCATAGTCTGGGGGCGATTCAAAGTCAGGGGGCGATTCAAAGTCAGGGTGCGACTCAAAGTCGCGCCCTGACTCACCGTATAGCAGCGCTCTGACTCCACCGCATAGTCGTGTCCTGACCCACCGCCTAGTATATCAGCGATAATATTCGAAAAAGGCCATTTGCGACTCATAGTCTGGGGGCGATTCAAAGTCAGGGGGCGATTCATAGTCTGGGGGCGATTCAAAGTCAGGGTGCGACTCAAAGTCGCGCCCTGACTCATTTCATAGCAGCGTCCTGACTCCACCGCATAGCAGCGCCCTGACTCCACTGCAATGTATATCAGCGATAATATTCGAAAAAGGCCATTTGCGACTCATAGTCTGGGGGCGATTCATAGTCAGGGGGCGACTCATAGTCTGGGGGCGATTCAAAGTCAGGGTGCGACTCAAAGTCGCGCCCTGACTCATCGTACCCACCGCATAGCAGCGCCCTGACTCCACTGCAATGTATATCAGCGATAATATTCGAAAAAGGCCATTTGCGACTCATAGTCTGGGGGCGATTCAAAGTCAGGGGGCGATTCAAAGTCGCGCCCTGACTCACCGTATAGCAGCGCTCTGACTCCACCGCATAGTCGTGTCCTGACCCACCGCATAGTATATCAGCGATAATATTCGAAAAAGGCCATTTGCGACTCATAGTCTGGGGGCGATTCAAAGTCAGGGGGCGATTCATAGTCAGGGGGCGACTCATAGTCTGGGGTCGATTCAAAGTCAGGGTGCGATTCAAAGTCGCGCCCTGACTCATTTCATAGCAGCGTCCTAACTCTTCAGCATAGTCGCACCCTGACTCATTTCATAGCAGCGCCCTGACTTATCGACATTTAATTGATGATATATTTTTATTCTCATGGTTTTTACAACTATTGTTTTGATTAATTGTAACTTTGCGGCATATCCGCAACAAAGACGGGTTAAAAATCTTGATATGAGCTCTCTTAATCCACGGCATCAGGCATTACAAAAAGCGACCTTACTGGCCACTGCCTTTCTTGTGTTCTGGATATACTTAGGCTCACTTATCAATTTTCATCAACACCATATTTTCGGACGTACCCTTATATCTATGGGTATAGTTAATAAGCGGGAAGAAACACTATTGGTTTCTCACGAGAAAACATTGCCTTTTTTCCTGACTTCAGCCCTGCTGCCTGAGCTGCAGGACGGTCCAGGGCTTCGCTGTTTTACTTTTATCATTAGAAACTTTGAAGCCCCTATACCTACCATTCACCGTGCACTTCACCGCACACCCGGCCTGCGGGCACCTCCCCCTGTAGCTTAAACTCCCGGAAATTCCCATCTTTTTTCATCATTGAAATTGCTTTCAGTGATGGCATCATTATCTATCCATCATTACAATTAACACCATGAAACTATTCAAACTACGCATACTCTTTGCTACAATAGTACTCACTATGGCAACTAACCTGCTATATGCCCAAACGGTTTATAACGTTTCAATGGGCAACAGTCCGCAATATCCCAACGAAGTCTATTTTTCGCTTACCAATGGTGAAGTAAAGACCGTAGCACGCAACACCTGGGACATTGCTTTTTATTCTGCTGCTTTCAGCGCCGGCATCATCTCCAATGATGGTGCCAATGTAGGCCTGTGGGCTTATCCCAATGCCGGTATCGAGGGATGGGAAACCTTTGACACCACTAACATACAATCCTGGACCAAACTCTACAATAATAACAGTGATTGGGAAGAAGGTTCATTCAACATTTTCAGTAAAGGCCATCCCGATTACGGCTGGGGAATTTACAGTATGACCAGCCACAATGTGGTGGGTGATTCCTTATATCTGATTAAACCGGTGGATGGCATCTATCGCAAACTTCACATTGTGAAGAAGATTTCGACCGAAAACAAATTCATCATTCGTTATGCCAATGTTGACGGAAGCAACGAACACACGGATACACTGGATGTAACCCCATACACTGACCGGCTGTTTATGGCGTTTTCGTTTTCCAGCGGCATCGTTGACCGTGAGCCTCCAAAAGCCGATTGGGACCTGCTCTTCACCCGTTATTACGATAGCGTAATGAATACCCCCTATCCGGTAAACGGCGTGCTGATTAACAACAACCTCTCTGTTGCGAGAGTGCATCCGGCAGCTCCCGATTTCACCGACTGGAGTGGACTTGACTTTGTAAATAAAATCAACATTATCGGGCATGACTGGAAATCCTATAATTTGTCAGCCTCTCAATGGGAAATGACTGATTCACTGGCTTATTTCATCCGTAAAGAGAACGGCCCGGTTGTAAAGCTGGTTTTTGAAGCATTTTCCGGATCAGCCTCAGGAACAACCACTTTTAACCTGACCACTGTTTCATCCACCGGCCTGAATGAAAACACCCTAACCGGGATAACCCTATTTCCCAACCCGGTGGTTGGGTCACTCAATATAAGATGTGAGCAACCGTTGAACAATGCCCGGATTACTCTTACTGATCTAAGCGGCAGAATTGTTAAACAACTGTTCAACGTAAATGCACCGGAAGTGAGTATAGACACTGATGGTATTGCACCGGGCACCTATATACTCCACATCGCTGATTCACGTCAGCAAGGCAACTTTAAACTGATTGTCAGCCAATGATAAAATGGATTAGATGGCAAATACTGTCGGGCTGGTTAATGTTCGGCGTTTTCGCGGTTGCACAGCAAAGTAATGTGCATATTGTGGATGCCCGCAACGATCAGCCGATAGTATTTGCCAATGTTAAAGCCACCAATCTTAAAAGTGGAAAGATCAGTTACTTTATTACGGATACCAAAGGGCACATCGACCTGAGTATTCAGGTGCCTACCCATCTGCAGGTGAGCTATGTGGGTTATCAAAGATACAACGATACGCTAAAGCCGGGCGGTACCGGCATTATCCGGCTTCAGCCTGAAGTTTTTTCGCTTGATGAGGTAGTGGTTACCGCACAATATAATCCTACCAGCACTGATCGGTCACTATATAGTGTTAATGTGATTAATCATTTACAAATTCAACGTAAGGCTGCCCCTGACCTGGCCGGTTTGTTGCGTAACCAGTTGAATATCCGGATTATCGAAGACGGTTCCCTGGGCACCGGCATGAGCCTTCAGGGCCTTGCTGGTGAACACGTAAAAATTCTGGTGGATGGGGTGCCGGTCATTGGACGCCTGAATGGAAGCATTGATCTGAGTCAGGTGAATCTTCAGCAGGCCAAACAGGTGGAAATCATTGAAGGACCTATGTCGGTGATATATGGCAGCAATGCCCTGGCAGGAGTCATTAACATCATCCCACAGGATATAAGCGGAAGCACTTACAATGCCCGGGCCTCTGCCTACTATGAAACGGTTGGCGTTTACAATATTGATGCTGGAGCAAGCTTTCGCAGAAATAAACATGCTTTTGGCGTGAATCTGGGACGCAATTTCTTCGGGGGTTATTCATCAGTGGACACCAGCCGCACCAAGCAATGGAAACCCAAGCGACAGATGAATGCTGACTTAACTTATACCCTTTCCCTCCCCAAAGCCTCCATTCGTACCACGATGAGTGCTTTCGATGAAGAGTTGCGCAATCAGGGCAATCTGCAACCGCCCTATTTTGAGAAAGCCTTTGACAATTATTTCACCACCCGTCGTTACATCGCGAAAGCAGATATCTCTACCAAAAATGTCCACCCTTTTACGGCAAATATCTCCTATTCTTTCTATCAGCGCATACGCACCCTTTTCTTTAATGATTTGAGTGTACTGGAGAAAACGCCTGTTGAATATGACACTACCAGTTTTAGTGCACTTATGTCGCGGGGAATGTATTCCTACCGCACCGTTTCGGGAAAATTTGGTTACCAGGCCGGATATGACCTGAATGCAGAATGGGGTTCCGGTGAACGCATCGGAAATGACCGGCAGTCCATCACCGATTTAGCTGGTTTTACCAGCTTTCAATACAAACCGTTTGATCAGTTGCAGATACAGCCTGGTTTTAGGTTCGCGTACAACAGTAAATTTTCCACCCCTCTGATTTATGCCCTGCACGTGAAATCCAATCCCCACAAAAACATAAGTGTAAGGAGCTCCTTCTCCTCCGGTTTCAGGGCCCCTTCGATCAAAGAGTTATACCTTAACTTTGTGGATGTGAACCATGACATCAAAGGCAACCCGGAACTGCGTCCCGAATATTCCAGAAACTTCCAGTTTCAACTGTCGCACAAAATTGAAAAAATCACCTATGCTACCGAAACGGAAGCGCGATTTTTCATGAACAACATTGATGATGTAATCACCCTGGTGGATCTGGGTAACGACTCCTATTCGTATGTAAATATTGAACAGGTACGCACCATGGGATATACTTTTGGCATCAGGTCGTCGCTTTATCCGATATTTGACTTGAGGCTGGGATACGGCCGAACCGGCTACAACAATCACCTCAGCAATGATTTGGGGGATAAACTCACCTGGTCGCCTGAACTCACCGGCGAAATTACCGGACGCTGGGACAAGCATAAACTTTCCGTTTCGGCATTTTACAAATATACCGGCAAACGTGCCCGGATTTTCCAGGATATTGACGGGGAACTGGTGGAAGGGAAGGTGGACGATTACCACAATTTCGACCTCAGCGTGGTAAAATCCTTTTTAAAAGACAGAATTTCATTTACTGTGGGCGGCCGCAATCTGTTTGATGTAACCAATATTAATACTACAGGAAGTACGGGCGATGGTGGGGTACACTCCTCCGGCGGCGCTTCCATTCCCGTAAGCTGGGGCCGTACTTTCTTTGTAAAAATCAACTACAGCATCTCTAAAAATGAAAAGAACACTGCTGCCAGATAAGCTGGTGCTACTCTGCCTTACGGCCTTCACCCTGACCTCCTGTTTTCATGAGGATGAAATGGTAACTCCGCTCAAACCGGGAGATGTAAAAACTGTAATGATTGAAATGCTGCCGGAATATACACTTCAGACTTTTTTCAGCCTGAGCCTGGATTCCGTCACCGGGACTAATGAGCGCACCCAATGGGATATTGCATTAAGTTGCGATCCGGATGACTATACCTTGTGGTTGAATACTTCCGTGATGATGTATGCGGCCCGCACCGGATCCACCGATTTTAGTGCAGTACCTAATCCGGCTGCTGCGGAATGGCATTTTGATGAATCTACCGGTGATACTGCCGGAAATGCTATCGGACGCTGGTGGAAACAACAAAATGGGGTATTGCAGAGCAAAATGGAAGTTTTTCTGATTGCCCTGGGCGTGGATGACGAAGGAATTTCAACCGGATATGTTAAAATACAACCTTTGATAGATGCCCAGACGCAGAAAGTAAGCCTGAGGATAGCAAAGCCTGATGGCAGCAATGAGCGCACCTTCGTTTTGCCCCGTGATGCAGGCCGACGTAAAGTATGCCTGTCGTTCAACAACGGTTACCTCAATCCTCAGATTGAACCCGAAACACAAAACTGGGATTTACTTTTTAGCACCTACACCACCCTGTTGTTTACCGATGAGGGAGAACCCTATCCTTATCTTGTCAACGGTGTATTAATTAATGATACTGAAATTCTGGCAGCGCTTAACACTCAGCATGTTTTCGAAGAAATAACCCGGCAGGAAGCTGAGGACATGTTGCTCAGCTCGCAAATGGATACCATCGGCTATGACTGGAAAAAGGTGAATGGTGATGTAACCTCGGGTAATATTACATATACTACGCTTCCAAAGCGAAATTACATCATCCGCAACCGCAAGGGTGCGTTATACAAACTCCGTTTTATTGATTTTTACAACAGCCAGGGCAAAAAAGGTTATCCTACCTTTGAATATCAGCGGCTATAGTTTTTATTCTCCATTCATCACCCAGCCCAGAATCAGAGCGTGACGTTTGTCTCCTTGTTGCAAAGCCTCGCGTACCATTTGATGAAGCTTTTCTGTTTTGGCTTCCCGGGTAAGCAGCGGATGATTAAGCAATTCACTCACTTCGGCAATGGCACGGGCTTCATCCAGTTCCCCGGGTAAAGGCATAGTTTCTACCGAGCCCAGCCTTCCCAGTTCATTACCGGTAAGTAAAGGGCTATTTCTAAGGCTAAAAGGCAAGGCGTCGATGCCGATGGCCGGTTTATGGTAGGGTTTTTCCACTTCGAAAAGTGCCCCACCATGCGCACGCACGTAGTAATTGGTTCCCATACGGCCCACCAGATCGATTTTGGAGGTGTTGATGTTACCATCATCCGTAAGAATATCGGCTCGCACATGCACCATTAACACCTCACAAATAATAAGATTGGCAGCACCTCCCCCACTTCCGGTTTCAATGACCTGCCTCACCTTACATTCCCATTGAACGGGAGATTCTTTTACCCTGAATGGCTTCACCTTTTCCGAAGCCAGGGGCGTGAAGCCTGCCTTTTCAAATTCACTTATGCCAGGTGGAAACTCGGCACTGGCAAGGCTAACCTGCTCCACCATGCTGTAGGTTACCGCATTGATTACTACTTCCGGTACCTCTTTTATATTTTCAAAAGTATGTTTGGTCGTATTGTCACGTCCCCGCCGCGCCGGGCTGAAGATAATGGTGGTGGGATTTACGCCAAAAGCATTAAAAAAGCTAAACGGGGCAAGATTTGGTCGGCCCTGAGCATCCACTGTACTTGCGAACGCGATGGGGCGAGGTGCGATGGCGCCAACAATTAGCCGGTGGATTGCATTTGGGGCAATTTCTGCCGCATCAAAGGTTTTGTACATTTTACAGTGGGGCCAATAAGGTAGATTCACATTCACCAAAGCTAATTTCAATGCCGTCTTTCCGGCAGCTTCCCCTCATCACCACGGTGTCGTTGTCATTCAGGAATTTACGTTCACTGCCATCATTTAACTTTATGGGATTGGCACCCCGCCAGGTGAGTTCAAGCATTGAACCAAATGAACCCGATTCGCTTCCGCTGATGGTACCTGAAGCATACAGGTCACCCACCGTTATGTTGCAACCATTTACGGTATGGTGAGCCAGTTGCTGGTCCATGTTCCAGTACATGTGTTTGTAATTTGAACGGCAGATCACATTTTCAGACCCATTTTCAGGCCGGATGGCCACTTCGAGCTGTACATCATAATTCCGGTGCGCTTTAGACTTAAGGTAAGGCAAGACCTCAGGTTCCTGAGGGGGGCCATCTACCCGGAAGGGTTCAAGAGCCTCAAGGGTTACTATCCAGGGGGCAACCACGGAACCAAAATTTTTAGCCAGGAAGGGACCCAATGGCACGTATTCCCAGGATTGAATATCCCGGGCAGAAAGATCATTGAACAACATGAGCCCAAAAATATACTCCCGAGCCTTTTCAACAGGCACCCGATCGCCCAGAGAAGTATTTTTACCTACAACAAAAGCCATTTCAAGTTCAAAATCCAACATTTTTGAGGGTCCAAAAACCGGGAAACTGCTGTCTGCCGGTTTCGTCTGCCCCAGCGGCCGGTGAATGGGTGTACCCGACACCACTATGGACGAAGCCCTGCCATGATAACCTACCGGCAAATGCCTCCAGTTGGGTAAAAGCGCATTTTCCGGATCCCGGAACATCTTGCCTACATTGGTGGCATGTTCAATGCTTGAATAAAAATCGGTATAATCGGTTACCTTAAGCGGCATCTGCATTTTAACAGCGGAAAATGGTAGCAATGCCGCTGTCTTAATGCCTTCAATCTGCTGCTTATCGGTATTGTCCACCCCGAATGCCTGCTGAAGCCTTTCACGCAGTTCATGATGCACATCACGACCCAGTTCAATAAAATAATTGAGTACCGGCAGCGAAAAAGCCTTAAACAACCTGGGATGCAGCCCGCTGAACACCTTCAGTTCTGCAAGTTTTTCAAGATTTACTACCTGATCTCCAATGCGGGTTACCCCAACGATTTTCCCGGGTTCTATTTCAGCAATTCCAAAAGGCAGGTTATTCAGGGGAAAACCGGATTTTTCACTACCCTCTACCCAGGAAGGGATAGGCTGTAATTTTGTATTTTCCATTATAAGGTCCCGCGTTTTACCTGCTCCAGTTCGATGGCTTCAAAGAGGGCTTTAAAATTGCCCTTACCAAATGATTTGGCCCCTTTACGCTGAATGATTTCATAAAATACCGTAGGCCGGTCCTGTACCGGTTTGGTAAATATCTGCAATAGATAACCTTCGTCATCCCGGTCAACCAGAATGCCGAGCTTACTTAATGATTTAAGTTCCTCATCGATAGTGCCGACACGGTCAAGTACCGTTTCATAATAGGAACCGGGAACGGTTAAAAACTGTACTCCCCTGTTGCGAAGGTCAGTAACGGTTTCAAGAATATTATCGGTGGCCATGGCCACGTGCTGCACGCCGCTGTCACCATAAAAATCGAGATATTCCTCTACCTGAGACCTCTTTTTACCTTTGGCAGGCTCATTGATCGGGAATTTAATGCGGCCGTTTCCACTGCTCATCACCTTACTCATCAGCGCAGTGTATTCTGTGGAAATATCATTGTCATCAAATGATACCAATTGATTGAATCCCATCACCTTCGCATAAAAATTCACCCAGGTATTCATTTCATTCCAACCCACATTGCCCACCATATGGTCCACATACTTCAGGCCGGTAGGTTTTGCCACGAATTCCGGTTCCCACTTAACATAACCAGGTAAAAACGGGCCCTTATAATTTTTCCGTTCCACAAAAATATGAACCGTTTCTCCATAAGTATGAATACCCGAAGTTACCACTTCACCGTTTTTATCTGATTGGGTTTGAGGTTCATGGTAGGATTTAGCTCCGCGGGAAGTGGTTTCTTCCCATGACTTGCGGGCATCATCCACCCATAAAGCCACCACTTTAACTCCGTCGCCGTGCTTTCTAACATGGTCGGCTATCTTGCCCTCTGCCAGCATGGAGGAGGTAAAGACAAAACGAATCTTATCCTGAACCAACACATAGCTGGTACGGTCTTTTAACCCGGTTTCGAGTCCGGCATAGGCCAATGGCTGAAACCCAAAGGCAGTCTGGTAATAATGTGCGGCCTGTTTGGCATTTCCCACATAAAATTCAACATAATCGGTACCATCAATAGGCAGAAAATCGGTATTTGAACTCATTGTTTTAAGATGCTTGTGAAATGAATAATAATTAAAAGGAATTTATACAGGGTGAAAAAATACTATTCCAGCCAGGAGCGGTGATAATCCGGTTCTTCAATTTCCATGGCCTGCCGGGTAAGATGCAGTGGCCTGAAAGTGTCCACCATCACCGCGAGTTCTTTGGTTTCTTTTGCACCCAGGCTTTTCTCCACGGTTCCCGGATGCGGTCCGTGAGGAATACCAATGGGATGAAGGGTAATTTGCCCCCTGTCCACATGCTTGCGGCTCATAAAATCACCATCCACATAGTAAAGTACCTCATCCGAATCCACGTTGCTATGATTGTAAGGAACCGGAATGGAGAGTGGATGATAATCATAAAGCCGGGGTACGAAGGCACAGGTTACAAAATTATTGCCCTCAAAGGTCTGATGAACGGGAGGCGGTTGATGAATACGTCCGGTAATGGGTTCAAAATCATGTATGGAAAAAGCATACGGATAGAGGCATCCATCCCAGCCCACCACATCGAAAGGATGACTGGCATAATGATACGGGAACAATTGATGCTCTTTCTTAACCATTACAATAAAATCACCTTTTTCATCACGGGGTGCCAGCTTTTCGGGCTTTCGCAGATCACGTTCACAAAAGGGTGCATGCTCTTCAAGCTGTCCTTGCTTATTTACATACTTTTTGGGAAACCGGAGTGGACTGTAGGACTCCACGATGAACAGGCGGTTTTCGGGTTTGTCAAAACTTAACTGGTAAATTACTCCCCTGGGAATCATTACGTGGTCGCCCGGCTTGAAGGGCAATTCTCCATACATCGTATGCAAGGTACCGTTTCCCTCATGCACGAAAATCATTTCGCTGGCCTGGGAATTCTTAAAAAAATAAGACTCCATTGAATGGCGCGGCGCGGCAAGTATGATGGTAATATCACTATTGGTAAGCACTGGTATCCGGCTCTCTAGATAATCGTCGGCCGGCTTCACCTTAAAACCCTGAAAACTACGGGCCTGCATATTATTATTAACAGCCACCTCAGGTTTAACATCCCGTGGGGCATCAATGGATGTCACCATAGTCGGGGGATAAATGTGATAGGTGGTGGAATAGGCATCGGAGAAACCTTCGGTAGATATCAATTGCTCTGAATAGAGCCCGCCATCAGGTTTTCTGAACTGAATGTGTCGCTTGGGCGGAATCGTCCCCAATGAGAAATAATGTGGCATACGAATATGGTTTATATGGTGAACCGGACAAGCCCCGGAATCTGCCTACATAACAATCCGTATATTTAAATGTTCACCATAAAAGTCGCCACAGATGCACCTATGGCAACCCTTAAAAGCTGCATCCTGAGCGCTATGGTTTCATGGTTAGATCACAGAAAACCACAACAAACTTACTTCAAAACAGTGAGTTTAATTACCTGCTGAGGATATTGCCCGGAGGTGAGCCTCAGGAAGTAAAGTCCGGCAGGGCATAGGCTTAAATCAATACGGGTACCACCTGGAGATTTTAAATCCCGCTGTTGCCAGATGACTGCTCCTGTAATGCGGATCAATTCCGCAAGTTCAATCTTTTCCTCACTTATCAGCGTGATATAATCATTAGCAGGATTGGGGAATACCGAAATCTTCCCCTTTTTTAAATGTGCAACATCCACAGGCATCTTAAAATGAGCAATAAATTCGCGGGTACCGGTTACCACCAGGTCAATTTGAGGGTCTGTGGAAATCTGTACGCCGTTTTCTGTCCACTTTTCAAAGATGAAGCCACTGTTGGCATAGGCATTCAACACAATGCTTTCCCCTTCAGGATAAAGTCCCTGTCCTGCGGTATAACCATATTCTGCGGGCGAAGCAGCGGCCATAATATTAAATTGCTGAAGGAATACAGCGGTGAGCGAACGGTTTGAATTCAGCGTGAAAGTATAGAATGCATTGGAAGATACCACATAGCTGTTTTCAGTCCAGTGTTTGAATACCCAACCGGTATTGGCATTGGCTGAAACAGTAAGCTGAGTGCCGGCGGCAAAAGTGCCTGCTCCGTTTACGGTTCCCCCGACGGTAGGTGAAGTCGTAAGCTGAAGGGTATATTCAGGAAGCGGTAAATTAAAATGAGCGGTGAGTTGCTGGTCAGTTTCTATTACGAAGCTGTATTGCGCGGTAGTCGCAACAATTACCCCCCCGCTGGTCCAGTTAACAAAGGTATAGCCATTCATCTCAACAGCTTCAACCTGAACCATGCTGCCATAATTATAGGTTCCTGCACCCAGGGTAGTTCCACCCTCGGTTGGACTGGATTCGGTTTGAACCGTCAATTGTTGAAGGGTGAAGTTGGCCACAAATGAAGCATTCCCGGTTACGGTAAAACTGTATTCAGGAGTGGTACTCACCGTGGTGGCGCCATCCGTCCAGTTTACAAAGTTGTAACCCACATCCGGCAGAGCGTTTATAGTTGCCTGAGCACCATAATCATACAGGCCGTCACCGGTAGTAGAGCCACCTTCTGTGGGATTTGAGCTGGTACTTATCGCATATTGCTGTATGTTAAAGTGCGCAATAAGTTCCCTATCGGCCTCAGCCTGGAAGCTAAAGGTGGAGGAGGCAGAAACCTGGATACCATCCTCACTCCAATATTCAAAAATGTAGCCATTGGCAGCCTGGGCTGTTAAGGTAACGGTTTCGCCAACGGCATAATTACCACTGCCCGACGTGGTTCCGCCTTCAACGGGGAGTGAGGATGTGTTGATATTGCAGGTCATCCAGGCAGAAACATCCAGGGCAACATCATCAATATACCAGTTATCATAATTATAGAGGTTCCCATCGGCCACAAAGGCAATATAAGTTTGCGCTGCATTGAGGTTTTGCTCAATAAACAAATTAATGGTTTCCGGCCCCACTATGCCAGACCCTACGGAGGCCAGGGACCAGCTTTCGTTGTTCCAGTTAATGCCATCACTGCTGGATTGGATGCGCATGGTTACGCCTGCTGAATAATCATCGAACAGGTGCTTAAAACTGAGGCTTACCTGCGCCATGCCCAATGAATTGAAAGGCGGCAAAATAAGGCGCGATATTCCGGGATTCGTCTGCTGCCATGTTGACTTCATTTCGTTGGCGGCGCCCCCTGCATATGAGGTAGCACTTACCTCCCAGCTTTCAACGGTGGCAATGCCTTCCTGTTGCTGGCTCCAGCAAGGCGGAAAATCCTGACTGCTGAATAAAGCCTGGTAAGGCAGTTGAATGTTACCACACTGGGTTAGAGCATTGGCAGCTATTCCGCTGGAATATTCATTATTGGCATTTACCGACCACAATTTATAATAATAGCGCGTGGATGCCAACAGATTCAGGTGGCTAAAGGAGTTGGCAGCACCAGCGAATAAAATTTCTCCTCCACCGGGCAAAACAGCTCCCGGGGCATAGCTGTTACCATTTACCGGCATACCGGTAACCGGAACTTCACTGTATGCCAGCAATATATTATCGCCCGAAGCATTCAGGTTCCAGTTCAGGTCAATTTGTGTTTCACTGATTCCCTGTGCCGCAAGATTAGCAGGATTGGCTACGGTGGACATTCCGACAGTAAATGAAATGGTTGCTCCTGCAGCCGTTACATTATAAATATCCAGCCCGCCGGGACTACCATCCTGCAGAAAGGGTGAAGGATTGGTGCCGCTATTTATGGCTGTCCGACCTGAAGTAGAAGAATAATAAGCACTATTTATCGATCCATTTGAAGTGGTGGTACCATTAGGGCGATAGATGTACACTTCATCGGGTGGCCCATCGGCATTTCCATTATAAGCGGGGTCAACACGGTAAATGATCAAACCACTTCCAGGCAATGTACTTTCGAAGGTGCCGGATGATTTGCGGTATTCGACTACAAAAAATTCATTGGTAGAATTTGGGGAGGCTATTTTATAACAATTGTTGGTAGATGAGGTCAATGCATTGAGTGAATATGTGCCACCCACCGTAATTTCAGGTATAGCGTTGATCCAGACCTGATTGGAGTATTTCCATTTCATGTAGGCACCCATGTGTCCGCCACCCGATTCCATTAAGTCCCATTTGCCCACCGGATCAATATCCAGACCGCCGTCATCATAGTGATAGAGGTCAGGTGCGCCCAGCGCATGGAACATTTCATGACACAATGTTTTGACTTCTACCTGAGTTTCAGGTTGAAAAGTATAATCATACACCTGCTTTCCATTGATGGTTACGTTATAGGAATACAACGCCCAGCGGTGCGCCCACAGCAAACTGGCCCAGGCGCCGTTGCCCCCGCGAATGATAAAACACACATTATCTACCCTGCCATCATTATCACCATCAATATTAAGTGAGCCGGGCACCGGCGAATTGGCATTGATCCAGTTGATTGCATCCCGAAGTAGTGCATGTTCGCGCAAACGCCGCTGATTTTCGCCATTATATCCATTGGGGTTAGTGGTGGCATTATAAGGCTCGAAATAACTCCGGTTGTGGGTGTCGGTATAAGAGAAATTGGTATTCATGGCACTTTCAGGATAGTGTGACGAACTGATTGTCAACTGATTGTATGAAACCTCTGTGTAATAAGATTTCAGCGTGTTGCCGGTTGTCGGATTAAACTTATCGTCATAGAACTGGCGGGTGTTGGTAAATTCCGTATCGTCAGCAAATTTAATATATACCACCAGGTTGTTGAGCGTACCCTGATGGGGCGCACGCGACGAACGCTCATTTTCCAGTTGCATATAACTCTTCCGGCGCTGATATTCCTCTTTATCAATGCGGGCATTTGTGCTCAGGCCAACGCCGGTGGGATCCACCGCTCCTGCTTTATAGACCGATGGTTTTAATTTATCTTTTTCCTTTATCGCATAATAATAAAAGCCATCTTCGGCCTGAATTATGGTAAAACCCGCCTCATCGTGCAGCCAGTTAAAATACTCATCCCCTGAGAGCAGGCATTCAATAACGGTTCCATCGGGTTGAACAATCTGGTAAGGCTGATTGGTTACCCAGGAAGCAAATGAGGTCTTAATTAACGCTAAGAAAATTAAAAGGAGGGCCAGATGGAGCTTTCTCATGAATCAAAGTTTTAATCTTAATAAATATGTTCAAGGATATATCTCCAAAATTAAAGAAAGTAATATAAAGAAATGATGAATAATTACTTAAAATGTTGCCTGGCAGGTATCCGGCAATTCTCAATCACCTACTTTTTTTTAGAATAATCAGGTCGGCTAATTTACAAAATAGTATATCATCTTAATTTGAGCGATATAAACCATTGACAATCAACACAATGATTATTATTCTTAATTTCATTATTGTATTACAAGGTAATTGTTAATTTTGTAAGACAAAATTTATGGAATGAGCAAAGTATTGATTGTTGATGACGATGTGACTTTTTGCCTGATGCTTGAGACCTTTCTTCGTAAGAATGGCTATGAACCACAGCAGGCCTATTCTTTTGCCGAAGGACGCAAACTGTTGAGTAGCTTTAAGCCTGATATAGTACTTACCGACCTGCGGCTGCCCGAACATGATGGTATGGAACTGCTTCAGTTGGTAATCAGGGAGCTTCCCGGCGTGCCGGTAATATTAATGACCAGTTACGGCGACATACGCACTGCAGTTAAAGCCATGAAGATGGGTGCTTTTGAATATGTAGCCAAACCGGTAAATCCGGATGAAATTTTATCCACCATATCGAGGGCACTCAATAAAACACCGGAAATTATTCCCGTGGTTGCAGACAGCCCTCAGGACACTGGTTTTTACATAGAAGGCAGCAGCAATAATGCATTAAAACTCCATGAATACATTACCCTGGTGGCACCTACCAATATGTCGGTATTGATTACAGGAGAAAGTGGCACCGGTAAGGAATTTGTTGCCCGCAAGATACACCTCAACAGTGAGCGTAGCCAAAAACCCTTTGTGGCCATTGATTGTGGTGCTCTGCCCCGCGATTTGGCCGGGAGTGAATTATTTGGTCATCTTAAAGGCTCCTATACGGGAGCTTTCGCCGACAAGGCCGGGCAGTTTGAAGCCGCCAATACAGGCACCATTTTTTTGGATGAAATCGGAAACCTCTCTTATGAAATCCAGGTTCAACTGCTCAGGGCTATTCAGGAACGTAAAATCCGCCGCATAGGATCCACTGTCGAGATTCCGATAGATGTGCGCATCATTTGTGCTACCAACGATGACCTTAAACAGGCCGTCGTCAGGGGCGATTTCCGTGAAGACCTCTATCATCGTATCAATGAATTTGCCATGCATGTGGCATCCCTGCGTGAACGCCAGGATGATCTTGATCTGTTTATCAAACACTTTTTAAAACAGGCCAATACAGAACTCAACCGCAATATTACCGGCCTCTCGCCTGAAGTTGAGCAGATATTTTCACACTATTCATGGCCCGGAAACTTAAGAGAGTTGCGCAACATTGTTAAACGTTCCGTATTGCTTACCCATGGCAGTGTAATTACCCGCGACACCCTGCCCGCCGAGCTGATTGAAGAGTCACTGGGAGAAAAGCCCGCCGGGCAAACATTCGCTGAGATGCCCGCTCACGATAACAGCCTGAAAGAATCCTCCAGGCGAAGTGAACGCGATCTGATCATCAGCACCCTTGAAAAGGTGAGATTTAATAAAACCAAAGCAGCACGCATGCTGAACGTTGACCGGAAAACACTTTACAACAAGATGAAGCAATACGGGATCCCGTTGCAGTAGTTACTCCACGGTTATAGTCGCCGCTAAAACTTTCTGAACTTCCTGAAGCTCACTAACGCATTTATTTACTTTATCTTTAACTTCCAACGGGTTTAAACCGGGGTTATTTCGCATTCTCTCCAGTTCAACCAGTAAAGCGACTGCATTTTCAGCTCCGAGATTGCGGATATTAGGCAGTGTCCGGTGAGCCAGCAAAGAAAGTGTGGGAAAATCATTGTCAATGAGGGCTGTCTGCATTTGCTCAGTGGTAAGTCTGATGCCATTGGTGAGTGACTTTATAATCATTTTTAAGGCTTCCGGATCACCGGCAGTGTACTCTTCAAACTTACTCAAATCATATACCTGTTGCGATGTAGAATGGTTAACAGACTTGCTTTCGCTTTCGGAAGACTGCCCATTATCCGCATATTTTTTCCCACTTCTCAGTTCGGGCAGCAAGATTTGAATGGAAGCAAACAGTTGTGTTTTCCTAAAAGGCTTAATGAGCAGGCTATTGATGCCATTACCTATAAATTTTTCAGTTTCCCCGGGAGTAGCATGTGCCGTTAATCCAAGTATGGCCGGAGGAGTGAATTCACGCTCTTTACAATATTTCAGTATAGCCTCTGCTAGTTCAGGACCGCTTAGTCCCGGCATATTTATATCGGTAATCAATAGATGGTACTGTTCCGGATTCAGGCCGAAAGTTGCAAATGCATCATGTCCGTCAAGGGCTTCGGCAACCTTCGCACCCGCTTCTGTAAGTATTGCGACGATTAATTTACGCGTGGTTTCGTCGTCTTCAGCCAGTAATATTTCAACTCCGTTCATTTCCGGCATAAATGCGTCATCCTGCACATCGGCTGCTGCAGGGTTATTGTCCACCTCAAAAGGCAGGATTAGCATAAAGGTTGAACCCTCACGCTCCCGGCTTTCGAGTTCAATAGTGCCTTTCATTAATTGAGTAAGTTTCAAGCATATTGCAAGTCCCAGACCTGAACCACCATAACGGCGTGTAATACTGTAGTCAACCTGTGTAAACTCTTCAAATATCAGCTTTTGCTTTTCTTCAGGAATTCCTATACCGGTATCGCTTACCAATAGCTTAAGTTCCAATGCCTCATCAATCCACTTCTCTTCCACCTTCAGAATTACGCTGCCCTCTTCGGTAAATTTAATGCTGTTAGTAAGGAGGTTATAAACAATCTGGCGCAAACGCAACGGATCACCCAGTACCATTTTGTCACCTTCACCGTCATAACGATAATTCATGTTAAGTCCCTTCTGTTCCCCTCTGGGGCGCAGGGTCTCAAAGGATTGCCGGAGCACCAGGGCCGGGTTAAATGAAACCCGATCCAGATTGAATTTTCCACTTTCTATCCGGCTATAATCCAGCAAATCATCAACCAAGCCCAACAAATGATCTGAAGAAGCGGTAATATATTCCAGATAATCCTGCTGTTCCTCTGACAGCCCGGTGTCTGCCATTCTTTCGCTAAAGCCTATGATACTTGTAATCGGCGTTCTGATCTCATGACTCATATTTGCCAGAAACAGCTCTTTAACTTTGAGCAGTCGTTCGGCAAGTAAACGGGCACGTTCCAGTTGACGCCGGTAAAAAGCGCTCTTGGCCAGGTCCTGCCAAATGAGCAGGATAAATATAAACATAATGAGTACACTGGTCAGCGCAAGAATAAGTGCGATTTCCCACAAGCGGTTAAGTACCTGATTTGCCTTTTCTGAGCCTGCAATGGCACCATTAATCTCCTCTTTTTCATACAATAAGAGCACATTCCTGATTTCATCGAGTATGCTCTGATCAGTGCGAAGCAGCATGAGTTCCCGCTCTATAGCCAACTGGCGGCCTTCGCGCTCTTCCCGCCCCATGCGCTGTAGTTGCGTTCTTACCTTTTCGATGGCAGTATCACTCACCCTTACATAAGTATGTGTAGTATCAAATTGCAGTGGATCGGGTTTGTGTTGAATTATTACGGTATCAATACGATCCTTTTTGCCGGTAAGCCCACCCCACAATCGCTTGAAAACATTATTTTTTGCCTCTTTATCCTCCGCTGGGTTATGAATAACGGTTTCTTCAGAAGTTCCGGTCAATTTGGATGCAACCGTATAGGTTGAGGTAGCCACCGTATCATTAAAACTGTCAACGATTTTATCCAGACGATCTGCACTCAAAATGGGTACGCCACTGCTTCGCTGCAGACGGAAAAAACTTTCGAGGGTGCTGTGTTTGATTTTCAACAAACTGTCGACCACCAACATACGCAGATATTGCTCAGTATGCGAAACACTTGCATTTTTTAGAGAATCTGCTATCTTGTTTATCTGCCTTTGATCGCTCAGATACTTATTATAATATGACTTTTCTCCCGAAGTAATATACGCCCGCGCCTGTCCATCAGCGTCAATAAGACCTGAAAGCATATTGCTGACCAGGGTAAGTTTCGTTACCGCCTGCGACACATCCGTGTCGGGAGGACGAAGTTGCCTGGCAAAAAAGATAACGGCAAAAATACCACCAAGCGTGAGCATAAAAAGCAATACAAATCCCGTAAGCACTTTGCCTTTTACCTTTTCACCGCGTATGGATTTAGAAGTCATCATTTACAAAAATACAATATTTACCCAACAGCTAAACAAAAATCAACCTCATCACAGGGCTGCAATGAGGTTGAAAATTACATAAAATGCCGTTCAAAACAATTCTACCATCTGCCAGGACTTACTTTTCGGTAGAAATCACCAACATGCGTGACTTTTGCCAGAAAGCAACCGGATCTGTAATAATCAGTTCATCAACTTTTTTATCTGTATTCTTCCATTCATAAGATCCGGCAGGATGAACAGACATCAGTTTGGCTTCTTTAACATTCAAAGGTATTGATTTCAGGTTACGGATGTCCACGCGGGTAAAATGTTGAAGATCCACATCACTGGCAATTTTCTGGGTACGACCTATACCGAGGAAGCCACCTTGTTTATTCAACACATTCTTCTCAATCAAATCTTTACGTTCACCTACCACATAATAAGCGGTGTTTAATTCATCGGTGCGATCAGTCAAATCTTCACTCAAATTTCGGTTTCTGTCCTTGATCATTGAAAGTGTATCATTCAACTGAGCAATAGAAAAATTCAGGTTTGCCAGCTCATCCTTAAGAGTGATTATTTCCTGATCACGCTCCTGCAACTGCAGATTGGTATTGTTAATCATCTGTTCAAACTCACTAATCTTAAGATTGGATTCTTTGAGCTTACGATTCAACACAGCCACCTTATTTTTATTTTCAAGCATCAACTCATTGATCAGACGAATATCCTCATTAATGGTTTCACGGGTGGACTTACTCAATTCCTTCCCACTTTCTGTTTGTGAACTAATGAGTTTTTCCTTGGATTTTATCTCGGCCAGATTGGCTTCTATTTCATTAAAGGTCAGTAAAAAATCATTGATAAGCGAATCCTTTGAAGCTGCATCAGCCATCATACGGTTCTGCTCCTTCTCCAGTTGCATAATCTGCTCGGTCTGCTTTTTGTTTTCGCAGGAAGCGAATAGTAAAGGAGCAGCAATCAATAGAAAAATCAATTTTTTCATGGTCATAAATTTTTAGGTTTGTCTGGATTATTTCAAAATACAAGCCAGATTGCAATAATACATACATACACCTGATTATCAATTAGTTAATACATATTATTAAAGCTTCAACTTGTGCAAGTTTGTCCACAAATCGGGCAATGGAAATTCAAAAACCTTTTTTTAATCTGAGCCTTTGAACCTTGCCATGAATTAATAGTTATATAAATCGGTTTCAAGACCGGTGTTTAACGGATTATTTACTCATTAATTTTGGACTAAATCATGAAAAAAACCTGGATTACCTTTCCCTTACTTTTTGTTTATTTTATGGCAGGCGCTGCTTTGCTGAAGCACGATCCTCCTGTTGCCGGCACTATGGATATAGCCGCAGATACGACCATTCATTATCCGGGTGAAAAGCACCTTAAGAACGTTCGCCAGCTCACTTTTGGAGGCGACAATGCCGAAGCCTATTTCAGCAGTGATAACAGAATGGTTGTTTTTCAGGCAAAAAATCCAGCCTGGAATGCGCCCTGCGATCAGATATATTACTTCCGTTTTGCGGATGGCGATATGAGCCTGGGTCAGCCACCCCTGCTCAGCAACGGCGTAGGACGTACCACCTGTTCGTTCTTTTTACCCGGGGATTCTACTGTTTTATATGCTTCCACACGTTCAGGAAGTAAAGCATGCCCGCCTGAACCTGAAAGACGCACTGATGGTAAATATCTGTGGCCCATTTATAGCGATTTTGACATTTACGTGGCTGACCTTAAGGGAAACCTGATAGATACCCTGATAAAATCGCCGGGCTATGATGCTGAAGCCACCGTTTCGCCAAACGGGGATCTTATCGTGTTTACCTCCGATCGAACAGGAGACCTGGAGCTTTTTACCTGTAATATTGACGGAAGTAATGTAAAACAGATCACCATTGGCCTGGGTTACGATGGAGGCGCTTTCTTTTCACCCGATGGGAAGAAACTGGTTTTCAGATCATCAAGACCCAAAACACCCGAGGATATTAAAGAGTATAAAGATTTGCTGAAGGAAGGTCTGGTAGCACCCACGCAAATGGAAATCTACACCTGTAATGTGGATGGCAGCGACCTACGGCAAATTACCAATTTAGGCAAAGCCAACTGGGCACCTTTTTTTCACCCTTCGGGCGAAAAAATCATCTTCAGCTCGAACCATGCGAGCACCAGAGGTTTTGAATTTAACCTTTATATGATAAACCTGGATGGCACCGGTCTGGAAAGAATCACCTACGATCATGTATTTGATTCCTTCCCCATGTTCTCCTATGATGGGAAAAAGCTGATCTTTTCATCCAACCGCAACAATGGCGGGACCCATGACACCAACATGTTTATTGCAGATTGGGTGGATTAGACTGCCGCCAAATCCTTACCTTTGCGCAAAGTAACCGCCTATGTCCTTTGCCAAAGACGCTTTTACTTACCTCTCCAGCTTTACCGGTGAACACATCATCGCCAGATACCCCAGTACGCTGAATCCGGAGATAGAAGTTGCGCTGGTAAACGGCCGGTATCAGTTAAATGCAGGCAGTGTAAATTACTCTTACGGACCCTTGCATGACGCTTTCCGGAGATATTTCCGGAAGGACCCTCCCCTGCTCAAAGAAACAGATGAGACACTTATCCTCGGCTTCGGCGGGGGTAGTGTGGCGGTGATATTGCGGGAGGAACTACTTCTAAATGCACCCATTACAGGTGTGGAAGCCGATACAGAGATGTTGCATGCCGCCCGGGAACACTTTAACATTGAGCGTCTGGCTAAACTTACCCTTGTGGAAGAGGATGCACTACATTACGTGGAACAATGCACCCGGCAATGGGCACTGATTGTGATTGACATTTACATTGATGCTTCGGTACCACCGATGTTTGAAACGGAATCCTTTATAGAGAAAGTGAAGCAACTGCTGCTTCCGGGGGGCAAAGTAGTTTTCAACAAATTTGCGGGTAACGAAGCTGCTGAAAATGAGCGCATCGCCCTGGAAGGCATTTTCAAACAGACCTTTGATAAGGTGCAGACTTTTAAAATCCCTGTTAATAAAAAAGCGCCGAACTATATGATTACCGGTTCGGTTGCCCCATAATACTTATCTTTGGATGCCATGACGGATACAACGAAAGACTTTACCGATTTGATTGCCAGAGAATTAAGCCTTCAACCCTGGCAGGTATTCAATACCCTGAAACTGATGGCCGGCGGTGCCACCATCCCTTTTATCGCCCGTTACCGCAAAGAGATGACCGGCACCCTGGATGAGGTGAAACTGGCAGCCATCCGCGACCGCAATCAGCAACTGCTTGACATTGAAAAACGGCGTGAAGCGATATTAAATTCAATACGGGAACAGGAAAAACTTACCCCTGAACTGGAAAAACAGCTCAATGCTGCGCAGTCGCTCGTTGAACTGGAAGATTTATATCTCCCATATAAGCAAAAGCGAAAAACGCGTGCTTCCATCGCCCGGGAAAGGGGACTGGAACCATTGGCAAAGCTTCTCCTGTCACAAGGGCCCATCCATCCTGAAGAGCAGGCAGAGCAATATATTGATTCGGAAAAATCAGTGGAAACGGTGGATGATGCCCTTGCCGGTGCCCGCGACATCATTGCTGAGTGGGTAAATGAGAGTGTGTCCGCCAGGGAACGTATCCGCACCCTGTTCACGCGTGAAGCCACCATTTCATCCAAACCGGTGAAAGGCAAAGAGCTGGAAGGCATATTGTATCAGAATTACTACGATACCAACGAACCCTTGCTGCGTGCGCCTTCACACCGCATTCTGGCCATGTTCAGGGGTGAAGAGGAAGGATTTTTGCGCATTTCGGTAAATCCGGAAGAAGAAAAAGCACTCTCACAACTGAACAGGATTTTCGTAAAAACGGAGAATGAAGCGTCTCAGCAAGTTCAGATTGCGGTTAAGGATTCCTACAAAAGATTGCTCCAGCCATCCATGGAAACGGAAATGCGCGCCGTGGCCAAACAAAAAGCCGACAATGAAGCCATCAGGGTGTTTGTAACCAACCTCAGGCAATTGTTGCTTTCGCCTCCTCTCGGACAAAAAAATATTCTTGCCATCGATCCAGGTTTTAGAACCGGCTGCAAAGTGGTTTGCCTCGACCGACAGGGACGTTTGCTGCACAATGAGACCATCTACCCACATCCGCCTCAAAACGACGTACGCGAAGCCGTGGCCAAAATCAGAAATCTGGTGGCTGTTTATGGAATTGAAGCGGTTGCCATCGGAAATGGAACGGCAGGGCGCGAAACGGAAAACTTTATCCGCAAAATACCTTTCGACAGACCACTGATTTCGATTATGGTCAATGAAAGTGGAGCTTCAATATATTCAGCTTCAGCGGTGGCCCGCGAAGAATTTCCAGATTATGATGTAACGGTAAGGGGAGCCGTCTCTATCGGTCGGCGTTTGATGGACCCGTTGGCTGAACTGGTGAAGATTGACCCTAAATCCATTGGCGTGGGTCAATATCAGCACGATGTGAATCAATCAGCCCTGCAAAGCAGCCTTCAGGATACGGTTGTAAGTTGCGTTAATCAGGTGGGCGTTGAACTGAATACCGCCAGCAAGCAATTGCTCAGTTATGTTTCGGGCGTGGGTCCGGTGTTGGCCGACAATATCATTGCCTTCCGCAACAAAAACGGCGTCTTCAAAACGCGCCACGATCTTATGCAGGTAAAGCGGTTTGGAGATAAGGCTTTTGAGCAGGCGGCAGGCTTTCTTCGCATCCGCGATGCTGAAAACCCCTTAGACCGAAGCGCGGTGCATCCAGAAAGCTATGCTATTGTTCAACGGATGGCCAATGACCTCAATTGCACCATCAGCGATCTGATAGATAACGCCTCCCTACGGGAGCAAATTCAGCCGCAGCACTACGTATCTGACACTTTTGGACTCCCCACCATCAATGACATCATCACGGAGCTTGCCAAACCGGGTCGCGATCCACGGGAAGAGTTCGATCTTTTTGAATTTGACCCAAACATTCACTCCATTCAGGACCTGAAGCCCGGAATGATTATGAACGGCCTCGTTACCAACATTACCGCTTTCGGCGCCTTTGTAGATATTGGGGTGCATCAAGATGGGCTGGTGCACGTGAGTCAACTGACCAACCATTTTGTGCGCGACCCCAACCAGGTGGTTAAACTCAACCAAAAAGTGAGGGTTAAGGTGATGGAGGTTGATGTTAACCGCAAACGCATTTCCCTGTCGATGAAAGAAGCCTTGGGTTTATAATTTTTCAGGCAAATATGCGTTTTAAATGCATTGATAAGGTTTAAAAGAATATAGATTGACTGAATGAAAAGAATACTATTGATTTTTATTCTCCTTACCATTCTGGGGAACTTCACAACACAGGCTCAGCGTATTATGGGTGCTGTTTTTACGGGATTTAATGCCAGCCAGGTAGATGGCGATGAAGTTTACGGCTATAAAAAATTTGGATTAAATATTGGTGCTGCAGCCATTATTCCCATCGACGACAAGTGGTCCATAAGCCTGGAGAATGCCTACAGTGAAAAGGGGGCACACCAGCGTCCCCGCTTTCTCGATTCACTGGATGGTTCCTACGACCTAAAGCTCAACTACCTTGAAGTACCGCTCATGGTGCATTTTACCGATAAAGACATCGTTACTTTTGGTGCCGGCATGTCGTGGGGAAGGCTCATTGGGATCAGCGAGCAGCGAAATGGATATCAGATGAAAGGCACTACCCTTGAAAGCGGTATTTACCGAAATGCAGACCTCAACCTATTGCTTGATGTCCGCTTCAGGTTATACAAACGCTTTCATTTTGATGTCCGTTATGCTTATTCGCTCCGTCCCATTGCCACCCGTGAAATCATAGACTCCAAAACCGGCTACCCCAACATCCGGGACCAATACAATGGCCTCTTTTCCTTTAGGGTAATGTATAAATTCAACGAACAGATTAGTGAAGATAGCAGGAGGAATGAGTAAATTGGTAATTGGTAA
>JAVEQP010000133.1:0-7640 GCA_034007585.1 Lentimicrobium sp.
ATCACCAATCACCAATCACCAATAACTCCATCAATCAACCCTGAATGCAATTTTACAGATGCAGCCAAATGAAGTAACCTGGCCATCTTTTACATGCGCTTTGATGTCTTTAACGTACACAGAATCAATATTTTTTATGGTTTTTGACGCTTCTGCTACAGCACTTCTTACTGCGTCGTCAATTCCTTTTTCTGAAGAGGCAATCACCTCAATTACTTTTACAATTCCCATGATAAATAGATTTAAGGGTTACAAAAAAATGTTTTTCTGAATGCAAGGACTCAGTAATTAATTAAGCAATCAAATGAGATAATGTTCATTTGGAGGAGCGGAATTATAAATTCCGCAGGGAGAGAGGAAATGGAGCGGGAATGCAAATTTCGCTTAGAATTACAAATTCCGCAAAGAATTGTTATTTTAGCACCATGAGTAACCTGCCCGATCATCCACTGGAAAGCACTTCCTGGCGTAAGATCATTCATATTGATATGGATGCATTTTATGCTTCGGTGGAGCAGCGCGACAATCCGTCGCTGCGTGGCAAGCCGGTGGCGGTGGGCAGCAGCCGTCAGCGGGGGGTGGTGGCGGCAGCCAGTTACGAATCAAGGCAATTTGGTGTGCATTCAGCCATGCCATCGGTAACGGCGGCACGAAAATGTCCCGGACTCATCTTTGTAAAACCTCGTTTCGATGTTTACCGACAGGTGTCGGAACAGATTCGTGAGGTGTTTTATCACTATACCGACCTGGTGGAACCGCTCTCGCTGGACGAGGCATACCTGGACGTTACACACAACAAACCCGGAGTAGCGCTGGCTACCGAAATCGCTGAAAGGATACGCATGGAGATTAGGCAGGAGCTTGATTTAACCGCTTCGGCCGGCATATCTTACAATAAGTTCCTCGCTAAAATTGCCTCAGACTGTAACAAGCCCAACGGACAGTTTCTTATCCACCCTCAGCATGCACTTGCCTTTATAGATAAGTTGCCCATCCATAAGTTTTTTGGTATTGGTAAAGTCACGGCAGGGCGGTTGCTGCAGCTAGGCATTGCCAATGGTGCGGATTTGCGCCGGCAGGAACTGGCCGATCTGGTAAAATGGTTTGGAAAACCGGGCGTCTATTATTATCACATTGCGCGGGGCAACGACGATCGTGAGGTAACGCCCGATCGGCAGCGTAAAAGCATCAGCACCGAGAATACCTTCGAAACCGACCTGAGCGGGTCAGATGAGATACATGAGCAGGTAAGTCTGATTGCGGATGAATTGCTGTACCGTATGCAAAAGAAAAACATCTGCGGACGAACGCTCACCCTTAAAGTCAAATACGCCGACTTCCGGCAGATCACCCGTAGCCGCAGCCTGGGTGGTTGCATCCGCGACCGTCAGACACTTTTAGACCTGGCCCGTGTGCTCACCAACGAAGTATTGCCCACACCGCTAAACATACGTCTGCTGGGGCTGGGTATCTCCAATCTTGATATGCCCGAAAATGCTATAGGAGTGCAGCTTACGCTGGATTTTTAAACCGCTGATTGCGCGAATGTACCTTCGATGGTGCGCGCTTGTAGTGCGTGCCAGCACAGGCACTAGAAGAGAAAACGGGATAGATTAACTTTTTTACCGCTCACTAAATACAAGAAGACCTGCCAGGTTGGAAGAAAACCTTGCAGGTCAGTTTTTTAATCACCAATCACCAATCACATCTTTTTATCCACATACTCCGTTAACTTACCAAGCATATTTACATAGCTGCCGTATTCGTTATCGTACCAGCCAAAGATTTTGGCGTGGCAAACGGGGATCATGATGTCTTGTTTGGTTTCTATGCCGAAACTTTTCAGCAGGTCGGGTTTAATACCCATAAAACCGGTGCGGGTATGGGTTTCAATGCCTTCAATCACTACAGCGGAGGTGCGGCCGATGATATCGGCAGAAACATTTTGCTGCATGCTGAATTCAAGCATCCCGGCCAGCGGGCCTTCAGCAGCCTGCTTATAGATGTCGTTAATCAAATCGCCTGTAACCACCGGTTCACCGATCTCGTTCACAGGTGAATGGAAGGTGAGGTTTAGTATGATAAGGCTGGCGGTGTTGGTAGGGATACGCACCGAATCGGCCATAAAGCCAATTTTTTGAACTTCGGGAATAATCTTTTCAAGCGCCTTGGCTGCACCGGTAGAGGTAATGATGATGTTGTTGAACACCGAACGACTTTTGCGCAAATCGCCGGAGCCGGTTTTGGGCACGGCATCCAGTATGCTCTGGGTACTGGTACTGGCGTGAATGGTTGACATGGAAGCGGTGAGAATATTGGAGGTCTCCGGGGCTTCGAGCAGGGGTTTCATCATGTGCGAGAGTCCAGTGGTGGTGCAGCTTGCCGCTGAGATGATGTGATGATTGCGGGAGTCAAATTCCAGGTGATTGATGCCATATACCATCATCGTAGCGTCGTTGGGCATCTTTTGGGTAGAATCTTTAATTTTGAATGGCGCACTGGCGATTACCTTTTCGGCCCCGGCTTCCAGGTGGCCACGAAGGCTGCCTTTCACATTGTCGGCGGCCATGGTGGGATCAAGAAATGCGCCCGTGCAATCTACCACCAGTTGTACATTGTGGCCGCTCCAGTCAATGTCGCGGGGGTTGCGGGCCGTTTGCAGGAACTGAACGGGCAGTCCGTTGATCTCAACCAGCTTGCGATCGCTGTCGATGATCTTGATGAACTCCCTCTTTGCGCCCGAATGTCCGTAGAGGAATGTTTGAAGTGAACCGTAGGTCGAATCGTTGGTTACATTGTGTATCAGGGCGTCGAAGTCCTTGCCGACACCACGTCCCACATTTACCACGATACCACCAAAATGCTTGTTCATCAGGTGATTCCAAAGGGTGAGTTTGCCTATACGTCCGGCACCATTGATGCCCAGCAGATTTTTTCCGTTCACTTTTTCCATGTCTTATAAGTTTAGAATCAATAGTTATTTATTTGTTTAATAGCTTCCATTTTTATTTTGTAGATTCTCAAATCTTCAAATCAATTCAAATCAATTCTTTGCTCCTGCCCGCCGGAGGCTGGTCTTTGCGTTGATTTTTTTAACGATGTATTAATCCTTTTATTTCCTACAAAAATCGTAAAAGAAACGCTTAAAACAAAGTATCAGTTGAACAAAGTTTTGCTGTGCTCTCTTTTTGTAACGGATTTATACGATTTCGGCCAGTTTTACGGGATAATTGCCCAGGTAAATGTTTCCAAGGTTACCATCAATGGCTATTTTATCGCCCGGATAAAGCACATGTCCATTGAAAGTACAGGTTTTTTCTTTTTCGTTCACCACCATTTCTGAGCAGTTCACCACACAGGTTTTATCGAGGCGGGCGGCAGTGACTGCTGCATGTGAGGTTGCGCCTCCACGTGCGGTAATCAGGCCGTCACATTCAAAAATCATCCCGATATCATCGGGTACGGTGTCGGGGCGAACCAATATTTTCTGGTCATTGAGCTCCTTGTATTTTTCCAGATCGTGCCTGTCGAAGGCGAGAATACCATTCAGCACGCCCCGGCCCAGTCCGATACCCCGGCCCAGCAGCTTGAGTTCAGCAGGTTTGCAGTCGAAAACAAAGCTGAGGTCTGGTTTGCGGATGTCCTGATCGCGGGTTTGGAGGATGTAGAGGTCTTCGGGGTTCTCGCTTTCAAAGGTGAATTCAATCTCCTGATGGCTGAAGCCATGCTTTTCGGTAAGATCTTCGGCAATCTCCAACAGCCGCTGATAGATGCCCGGCAGTCGCAGTTGAAGCGATTCGTTTTTCTCAGCAGAACCTGATTTGCGCTGCCTTTCGGTGATGGGTAAGGGGTTGACCAGACCGGCCACAATATCTTCTCCCTGACTGCAGAAGGTAAAATCGCCATACAGGTTGATGCCCGGCTGTTCCATATCCGGGGCATGGGTAAACATCACGCCGGTGCCTGAATGGTAATGCAGGTTGCCCAGTACCATTTTCTGAACGATGACTGCGGTTCCCCACTCATCGGCAATTTGCAGGTGCTCGCGGTACACTATGGCACGGTCGCTGTCCCATGAACTCAACACATTAAAAATGACCTGTTTAAGCTGTTGATAAGGCTCTTCGTTAAAATGGATATTGTGTTTTTGAAGAATATCCTTGTAGGTAAAAGCCATTTCGCGCATCTGCATACCCGTAAATTCGACTTTTTGTCCCACACTGTATTTTAGCTTGAAGTCAATCATTACCTGATCGAATACATCGCGGCTAATGCCATACGCCATGCCCCAGCTTTGGAGGAAACGGCGGTAGCAGTCCCAGGAAGTCCAGGCGAAATTGGGCTGTTTGCTGAGGGTTTCCACGATGTCGTCGTTCAGGCCCACATTCAGGTAGGTATTCATGGCTCCCGGCATCGAAATGGCGGTTCCGGATCGCACACTCAGCAGCAACGGGTTGTTGGGATTGCCAAACTGCTGCCCGGTGATTCTCTCCAGGTTGGTTATTTGTTTGCGTACCATCTGGTCGAGCTCTTTTTCGATGTGCGGATTGCTCAAAATGGCTTCGCGGCGCCTGAAAATCTCGGTGGTAAGGACAAATCCCGGAGGAATGGGGAAATCCAGGAGCGACAGTTTTTTTAGAAAGTAAGCTTTCGAGCCCAGGAATATCTTGTTGTCCATCTCCGCACTTTCGCGGTTAAGGGGCGAAATGACCAGGTCGGTATTGTACGACATAATGCTCCGGATGGTCTCTTCGGGGTAATTGTCAACCATTTGCCTGAACGAGTTAAGGATACGCACCAGAAAAGCATCCAGCATCTGCACCAGAAAAGCGGAAGAGAGCATTTCTCGATAGAACTCCTCTGATTTCTTAACGATAAACTGCTTGCCCTGAGCGGCATCTGCTTTTATTTCATCGGGGAAAAGCTGGGGAATAATAATGCGCAATTGGGCATCATAAACCCTGAGGAAATACTTGCTGATGATTTCGCGCACACTCGACAGCATGAACTGCAGTATGTTGATGTATTGCCCTACCGAAAAGCTGGCTGAATTCAGGCTGAAACGGAACATCTTCAGGTTAGAGTTAAAGCCCTGGTCACTTACACCATCGAGCTCCAGTCCCTGTCTGAACAGTTCAATCACCACATGAATACGCCTGAGTGTTTTGGCCGTTATGTAATCGAGATTGATACTGTCGATAAGCAAGTCCATAAGATGGGCGGCCAGCTTTTCGAGCCTGAAGGTGAGGCCCATGGCTTCGAATTTGGGCTCCCGGTATTTGCCATACATACTGGGTATGCCAATGGCGATGTGTCGTTTGTGGTAGATGTCTTCCCAGCCTTCCGTTTTTACCTCATCGGTAATCACGGTATTAAGCTGCCGCATGAAAAGATAGACCTGTCTTAGCGCGCGGTCGGGGGCTGAGTGGTCGAGCAGATGGGTGAGGTTTTCAATTTCGGTGAGTTTAAAGAAGCCTGACTTCTGCATCAGGGTACTTAGGTTCACGGTGTTGAACGAATATTTTTCGCGCAGCAGTTCCAGCAGCCTGAAAAGTGAATACAGTCGGTGCTTATCAATGGTATTGTCGCCCGGCAGTTCGTTGAGGCGTTTGCGTATGCGGTGGGAGGGAACGGTGCTCAGGTGTTCCGGCCCGCAGTTGAATACCTGGCACAACTGCTGCATCATCTCATTGGCACCCATGAACCACCGGCCCTTCTCGCTCAGATAAAACTGCACATCGCGGGGTACCAGCGGATTGAGGTGCTCGGCATTGCCATCATACCAGTATTGTACAATGTTTCGGGCCAGCTCAATGTGGGTGTTGTTGCTTTCGGTATGAATCTGCTTGCGCAGGAAATGAATCAGGCGGTCGTTGCGGTGCGACAGTTCGTCCATGGAGGTGGTAATCTCCCGCAGCTCTCCCTCGGCACCAATTTCGTTGAAATATACCGGGAAAAGCCTGGCCAGTTGCTTGATGTGTTTAAAAATGGGTTTGATGTCGGCGTTAAGCAAACCGGTAATATCACGCTGAAACAGATCGGTATCCGAGATAAATACGCCCCCCAGGCGCAGGTGGATGATCAGTGCAGAGAGTAAGTCGCGGAAGGTGAGGGGAGAGTATTCAATCAGCTCCAGCCAGACCCTGATATTTTTGATGTGATTTTCGTTGACGGTGAGCTGCCAGTCATCGCTTACGAAAACTTTGCCCGGGGAAATAAATCCAAACCGGAGCAATAGCTTTTCGAAATGGGAAATGTGGCGATCGTTTTCGGTGCGGAAAATTTCCTTGCCCAGGGTAAGGATGCAATCGAGTACCGTACCCGGATTGCTCTGCTTCAGATCGTTGAACAGCCTGAATATATTGTCGAGGAAGCCAAACACCTCATCGCTGGAAAGTTCACTCTTGATGTTGCGTAACAGGTTGTTAAAATCGCGCAACAGTATCTCTTTCTGGTTCTGCATGCCATCCAGGTGCAGCAGATAAATCAGGTAAAAAAACTTCTCGTGAAAACGTTCAAAGCCGTGGTGCAGTTGCCTTATATGAAGGGATACCTCATTAAACCCCGGTATCACCGACAGCTCCTGAGCGGTTTGAGCTTCATTGGTTTGTTTGATGATGTCTTCGAAATAGCTTTTGTTGATCAGCGTAAATTGTTTGCGCGTGGCCGGACTGAATAATTTACGGCGTTCGGCCAGCCATTTTTCCACCTGCGTGGTATCGCGCCAGTATTCCGCATTGGCAATAAGGGTTTGCCTGATGAGTTGCAGTATGGCTTCTCCGGTTTCACCTTCAGTCTGAGTCGTAAAAACGCGTTGCAGGAAGGTAGAATTGTGAATCAACGCCTTGGTTTGGGTTTGGGCACTCTGCTGCAAGAGGGCAATCGCTCTGTTAAGCACATCGCTCTGTAATTCAGCAGATTCGAGCATCTTTTCGGCCAGCTCCAGCAGGGTATGAATGGCATCTTCGCCCTCGGTAAGGGTCAGCTCTCCGCTTAACAATCCTTCGAAAATCTCCAGAATGATGTGAAAAGCCTTTTTTGAGTGCTCATTCTTTTCATAGAACCAAAAATCGCCCAGCGAAATGTTACGCAGTTGCGTGATTACATAGGTATTGTTAGAGTATGGGTGGTTATATTCGGTGATGCAGTCGTTGGCCCTGGTGTGCAGACTATAGTAGTCTTTGGACAAGTTGGCAAACCATAGATGCTGCTCAGGTATTTCGATTTTGCCCGGATCCGTTTGTTGCATGTTGGCTTCCAGGGCATCAGACTTAATTACATTTTCAGGATTCATTGGTGGTGCAAATTTCTGCTAAATTAAGCATTATTGTTATAAGGAATAAAGGTGTAATGCGGCTGCAATTATTTCTGACAGGATTTGCAGGTTTTTATTTTTGACAGGATTTACAGGATTGTTTTTTTGACAGGATTAACAAGATTTACAGGATTTTGGATTTCAGATTACAGATTTATTCTGCTGTTATTTTTTGATTGCGAATTACACGGATTAACCCCGAAAAAACGAGGTAAACGCGGATTGTTTTTTTTACCGTGAATTACTACTCCCGTCCGCCTAAGGCGAGCAGGGAAGCGTTCATCGTTCACCAATTACCAATCACCAATCACTGATCACCGATCAC
>JAVEQP010000134.1:0-7545 GCA_034007585.1 Lentimicrobium sp.
GTATGAATCATATCCACGTAGGCCGAAGAGCCAAAATACGCATCGCGGGAAGCAATGCTGTTGTGCAGCATACCTACCGGACGGTTGGTAAACTCTTTTACCTTAAGAAACTCATCTCTAAAGGCTTTGGTGTATTCCGCATCGGGTTCAACGCCACTCATGGGGATGCTCTCGCCGCTTACGTTAGTTAAAACCACCTTTCCGTCCATTATGGTTAACTCAACAGTGGCTTTGGAGAGTGCCGCAGCCCTTGATCCTCCCTCCAGGAGCCAGATTTCTTTCTCTCCGTTATTAATCTTTTCGGCCGTTACCTTATGATCGTGAGCGGCAAGCACCAGGTCAATGCCTTTTACATTTTTAGCTACAAACCGTGCGGGATCCTCTATGTTGTCAACTTCTACATCGCCCAGTCCGGCATGCATGGCAACGATGACAAAATACGGATTTTCTTTTTCACGCACCTCTTTCACCCAATGTTCCAGCACAGGAACCACCTCTTTAAATTCAATACCTTCCCATAAATCAGGGGAAAGCCAATTGGGAATATTGGGATTGGTCAGGCCGATTACCGCAATCTTAATTCCATTTTTATTCAAAATAGTGTAAGGTTCAAAATACGGTTCCCCGGTTTTTGTATTGATGGCATTGGCTGCCAGGTAAGGCATGTTGAGTTCGTCCGTAACTTTATCATACACCGAATGCCCGGGCTCAATGTCATGATTTCCTACTACCACCGCATCGTATTGGAGGTAATTCATCACTTTAGAAAATATATGTTCAGAAACGGTATCAATAAAATTATAATAAAATGCTGCATTGTCCCCTTGTAGATGGTCTCCGATGTCGAGTAACACCACATTATCCACTCCCTTATCAGCCCTTGCTTCTTTTATTTTTGCAGCCACCGAAGCCAGTGAATAGGGATGCACCGCTCCGGACTCATTTTCAATATAAAGCGAGTCGAAAAACCTTCCGTGAAGATCGTTGGTGGCGTACACTTCAAAGGTGTAGGTTCCATCTTTTAATTTCCCCTGATTACACGAGGTGAATAATAGAACCAAAAGAAGGAAAGACAGGGAGAGAATATATTGTTTTTTCATTTTTTACATTAATATGGGATCAATGGGTCGAAATAAGAAGGGTGGATAATTTATCGGATTGGCAATCAATACCCAACAATATTATCCATCGTTTAATCGCAAAAGTATAAAGAAAAGGCCAATGCTGGAATTCAGGGATGAATATTAACCCCAAAAGGGCGTGGTTTATTTCCATCTTTATGGATATTCCGGACTATACGAATGCCCAAATTTCTCTCATTCCGGCAGACAGTTGCTGTGGGCGGTGCGTTGTCTCACGCACAGGCGGTTTTGATCTCGGATTGCAGCATCCACGGTCGCAGACAGAAAAGGCATCCCAATTTTTTCGGGGAAGCACAAAGCTATACTTACGCACTTCAATTTACAGCAATAGGAAATCCCGCTATTGCATAGCGGCTGCTGGCAGTAGCGGGATTTTCTTACAATTAAGTCAATTTTACCTGACTATTTATCCTTTACAATTTCAAGAAATAAAACACTATTGTCAGCTTTCTGATAAGAATACAGGTTTAATAGATTGTACCTGACTTCCTTAGTTGCTGAAGGATACACCTGATTTGCAACAATAAATCCATTACTAAATGTAAATGGGCTTTCTCTGACCAATTCCACCCATGAATCACCTTGATGCTCTCTGATCGTGCATCTTGTCAGCTTATTGTTTGATGCAAACGTTTTCACTTCGAGCTCAATCTTGTCAAGCTCCGTTAGGTTTTCATCCTTTTCGCATGACATGGTGAGGAAAGAGACGAACAACACCACAATACTCATTTTTAAAAGTGTTTTCATAATGTGCTTCTTTTAAGAATTGTTGATGATTGTATTTGTTTTATGCAATTGCTGCCAAATAAAATTTCTCGTCTATTATGGTTCAAAACTACAACTCTTATGCCATTTTTTCGGGGGAAATGAGTAAAAAATAAATTGCTTGTTGATGAGCGCTATTTGTAAAGCCGTTCACCTCATCAACTTCTCAATATCCACCGCTTCAATGGGAATATGCGCCATCAGGTCCACAGGTTCGTCATCTACCAGAATATCATTTTCCAGGCGGATGCCAAAGCCTTCTTCGGCGATATAGATGCCCGGTTCACAACTCAGTACCATACCTTTTTGCAGGGGATGCTGCTTGCTGCCTACATCATGCACATCCAGACCCATAAAATGAGAGGTACCATGCATATAGTACTTGAAAAACAACGGATTTTCGGGGTCCTGGGCATCCACATCGGCCTGGGTAAAGAGGCCGAGGCCAATGAGTTCGGCTTCCATCAGCTTGCAGACTTCCGCATGGTATTTATCAATGGTGGTGCCGGGCAGCAGCATAAGGGAAGCTTTGCGCAAAATACGCAACACCGCTTCGTACACCTCACGCTGCCGCGGCGTGAATTTACCGTTTACCGGGATGGTGCGCGAACAATCGCCGGCATAATTGGCATATTCGGCGCCAAAATCAAGCAGCAACAGGTCGCCACTTTCGCACTTCTTGTCGTTGTTGTTGTAATGCAGTATGCAATTGTCGGCGCCGGAAGCCACAATAGGCGGATAGGAATGGCCGCTCGCTCCCTGGCGGATGTATTCGTGGGTGATTTCAGCTTCCACCTCATATTCCATTACGCCGGGTTTTACAAATTTCAGTATTCTGAGGAAGGCATCGCCGGTAATGTTGCACGCTTTCTGAATCAGGGCAATTTCTTCGGGTTCCTTCACCAGGCGAAGTTCGGTAAGCAGGGGGGCCAGGCGTTCAAAATGCTGCAGCGGGTAATCCCGACGCAATAGCTGAGCAAAACGCAGATCACTAGAGGCGATTTCGGTGGTAAAGCGGGGGTTTTCGTTCTGATTGAGGTAAACCAGGTTGGCCCGGGCCATCATATCCCGGAAGACACCATCAAATTCATCCAGCCACTTAATGGTTTTTATGCCCGACACTTCGGCGGCCTGTTCCAGGGTATATTTATGACCATACCAGGTCACCATATGATCGTTGGTTTTAACGATAAAGGCAATTTCGCGCAAAGCGGACACCGGATGGTTGGGAAAAAGAGTGAATATGGTTTTTTCCTGATCCAGTCCGGTAAGGTAGAACATATCACTGTGTTGCCTGAATGGAAAACACTGATCACCGTTGCGTGGCATTTCATCATTAGATTGAAGCACGGCCAGTGCACCTGGCTTTAACATTTTTTCCAGTTTGTTCCGATTGCGTATAAACAATTCAGGGTTAATTGCTTGGTATCTCATAAAAACAGTAAAATTAATTATTCGCAAACTTAGTTGCTTATCATTTGTTTATGTCTATTTTTGCCTTGTCTTAGCACCACCATATATACGGTGTGAGGCAATACAAATGTAGCAACATTTTAAACGACACGATCTGAAATTCAATAATTTTTTATAAACAATAAGCTTTCTACACATGGCTTTACAGTATTCATCCATCACCAAA
Source organism: Lentimicrobium sp. (assembly GCA_034007585.1). Lineage (GTDB taxonomy): Bacteria > Bacteroidota > Bacteroidia > Bacteroidales > Lentimicrobiaceae > Lentimicrobium. The sequence continues at coordinate 3,547 of JAVEQP010000134.1, forward strand.
AAAATCATCATGGCGTTTGCCGGGTTGTTCCTGATCACCTTTTTGATCGTACACCTGAGCATAAACCTGCTGGTGCTGCTCCCTGATGGCGGGAGAATGTTCAACCTGGCGGCTGACTTCATGGTCACCAATCCACTCATCCAGGCAATGCAATGGGTGCTCTTTGGAGGTTTTATCCTGCATATTCTGCTTGGTATTATACTTCAGATTCAGAACTGGATGGCACGCCCGAACCGTTACAAGGTTGAAAACTTTGCCATGACTTCCTTTTTCTCGAAGTTCATGATTCACACCGGTGCCATTATACTGCTGGTGCTTATATTGCACCTGATCAACTTTTTCTTTAAGGCTAAATTCGGGGATGTAGGCGTGGCAATCATTAATGGTGAGAATTACCACGATATGGCTGCCATGGTCATCGAACGTTTCACTACCCTTCCGTATGTGATTATGTACGTGGTATGGTTGCTTTTTCTGGGTTTTCACCTCGATCATGCCTTCCATTCGGCCTTACAGTCGCTGGGACTTAACCACAACAAATACACGCCGGTGGCTTTCGGATTAAGTCGCGCCCTGGCCATCATTATTGCCGGCGGATTTATCATCATACCATTGGTAATTTACTTCCAGCATTAAACAAATTGTTTATTTCACAAAGATGCAAACCATGACTGAATTGAATTCGAAAATACCCAAGGGACCGCTGTCAGAAAAATGGACGAATTATAAGGCGAACACCGATCTGGTGAATCCGGCCAATAAGCGGAGGCTTGAAATTATTGTTGTTGGCACCGGCCTGGCAGGAGCCTCAGCAGCATCAAGTCTGGCTGAACTGGGTTTTAAAGTAAAGAGTTACTGTTACCAGGACAGCTCACGCAGGGCACACAGTATTGCCGCTCAGGGCGGAATAAATGCTGCCAAGAATTATCAGAACGACGGTGACAGCGTTTACCGCCTGTTTAACGATACCATTAAGGGAGGCGATTACCGTTCCCGGGAAGCAAATGTTTATCGTCTGGCCGAAGTAAGCAACGAAATTATTGACCAAAGCGTTGCCCAGGGCGTACCTTTTGCAAGAGAATATGGCGGATTGCTCGACAACCGCTCCTTTGGAGGTGCTCAGGTATCGCGTACGTTTTATGCGCGCGGTCAAACAGGACAGCAGTTGCTGCTGGGTGCTTATAGTGCCCTGAGCCGTCAGGTAAAAAAAGGGAATGTTACCTTATACACCCGCCACGAAATGCTCGACCTGGTGGTAGTGGATGGCCGTGCCCGCGGCATCATTGTCCGCAATATGATTACCGGTGAAATTGAACGCCATGCGGCTCATGCCGTGGTGCTGGCTACCGGTGGTTACGGAAACGTATTTTTCCTCTCCACCAATGCCATGGGTTCAAACGTAACCGCCATCTGGAAAGCTTACAAACGGGGCGCCTTGTTTGGCAATCCCGGTTTCACACAAATCCATCCCACCTGCATCCCGGTACACGGTGAATTTCAGTCGAAGCTTACGCTGATGAGTGAAAGCCTCCGCAATGACGGTCGCATCTGGGTTCCCAAAAAGAAAGAAGATGCCGCAGCCATCCGCGAAGGCAAACTTAAGCCAACACAAATTGCCGAAGCTGACCGCGATTATTATCTGGAGCGCCGTTATCCGGCCTTCGGTAACCTGGTTCCCCGCGACGTGGCTTCCCGAGCTGCCAAAGAGCGCTGTGACGCCGGTTTTGGCGTTGGCGATACCGGCCTGGCCGTGTATCTCGACTTCGAAGATGCCATTAAGCGTCTGGGCCAAACAGTTATTGAAGAGCGTTATGGCAACCTCTTCCAGATGTACGAAAAAATTGTGGATGAAGATCCTTACAAAACACCTATGATGATTTACCCGGCAGTGCATTATACCATGGGCGGCCTTTGGGTAGATTATGAACTGATGACCACTGTTCCCGGTCTGTTCGCCATTGGTGAAGCCAACTTCAGCGATCACGGGGCCAATCGCCTGGGTGCTTCCGCACTAATGCAGGGACTGGCCGATGGTTATTTCGTATTACCCTATACCATTCAGAATTACCTTTCGGATCAGATCAGGGTTCCGGCCATAAAAACCGATTTGCCTGAATTTGCTGCCGTTGAGAAAGAAGCTGTTGACCGCGTTCAGAAAATGATGAACGTAAAAGGCACCCAGACAGTGGACACCTTCCACAAGAAACTGGGCCACATCATGTGGGATTATGTAGGCATGGGCCGAAATGCTGCCGGACTTCAAAAAGCCATTACGGCTATTGCTGCTTTGCGCGAAGAGTTTTGGAAAGACGTGAAAATTCCGGGACAAGCCAATGAGCTGAACCCTGAACTGGAAAAAGCAGGCCGTGTAGCCGATTTCCTGGAACTGGGTGAACTGATGGCCCGCGATGCTTTGCAACGCAATGAGTCCTGTGGCGGTCACTTCAGAGAAGAGTATCAAACACCTGAGGGGGAAGCCCTGCGTAACGACGCCGATTTTATGTTTACCGGCGCCTGGAAATTCACCGGCTTAGAGACTCCGCCTGAGATGATCAAGGAAAAACTTGAATATGAGTTTGTTGAAGTAAAACAGCGTAACTACAAATAAGGCTGCGCAGTCGTTATTCATTCATTAATTTTCGGTAAAATGGATTTTACACTTAAAATATGGCGTCAGAAAAACGCCACCAGCAAAGGAAAATTTGTCACCTATCCCATTCAGGAAGTCAGCGCCAACTCATCGTTTCTCGAAATGATGGACATGCTCAATGAGTCGCTGGTGCACAAGGGTGAAGACCCGGTTGCTTTTGATCATGATTGCCGTGAGGGCATTTGTGGTACGTGCAGCATGTACATCAACGGCCATCCGCATGGTCCGGACAAGGCCATTACCACCTGCCAGTTGCACATGCGCCGTTTTAAAGATGGCGACACCATTGTAATTGAACCCTGGCGGGCCCGTCCTTTCCCGGTAATCAAAGACCTGATAGTTGATCGCACCTCGTTCGAGAAGATTATTCAGGCCGGAGGTTACATTTCGGTGAATACCGGCGGTGTCCCCGATGCCAACGCCACCCCTATTCCCAGGGATGATGCAGAGCGCTCCATGGATGCAGCAGCTTGTATTGGTTGCGGTGCCTGTGTGGCTGCCTGCAAAAATGCATCGGCTATGCTGTTCGTATCGGCCAAGGTTTCCCAATTTGCCTTGTTGCCACAGGGAAAGGTGGAAGCTTCCAAACGCGTTCAGGCTATGGTTGCTGAAATGGACAATCAGGGATTTGGAAACTGTACCAATACCGGTGCCTGTGAAGCTGAATGCCCCAAGGAAATTTCGATTGACAACATCGCCCGCATGAACCGTGAATTCTTTGCAGCCAAGGTAGGCAGCCAAAAACCGCATGGTGCAGACTAATAAAGGAGAGAGATGATGGGATTAACCCTTTCATAGCTGTCGATTGTATTTTCAGCAGGGGGATTTTCCCGGACCAGCTTCATGTATTAATGATTACTCAAAGCCGGAAGCTCATCCTTTCGGCTTTTTTTTTGAATAAGTTTTACCATGAGCAGGCAAAGCCCTGTGAACTGTGATCAGTAATCAGTGATCTGTGATCTGTGATCTGTGATCTGTGATCTGTGATCTGTGACAAACCTAAGTGTTAGTCTGAGGCTCTGCCTCAGACTTTTTTATCAATTGCAGGCTCTTTGCCTGCAAATGGTGCTCCAGCCACCACCTAAAGAGAAGTTTTAGCAATAAAACTTCTTTGATCTGTGATCTGTGATCAGGCAGAGCCTGAAAAGATAGAATGGCAGAGGCAGAGCCTCTGACAAACCTAAGTGTTGGTTTGAGGCTCTGCCTCAGACTTTTTTATCAATTGCAGGCTCTTTGCCTGCACAATATCGTGTCCATTCAAACTAAAAATAACCGGGCAATGGGGAAAGTGGTTATTTTATCATCCCAAATGCCGGCAAATTGTTAATTTTGGAGTCTTCAACATATAG
>JAVEQP010000135.1:0-7535 GCA_034007585.1 Lentimicrobium sp.
GGGAGACGAAGTGACCAACTGGAAGATCAGGCTCTTTTCAGATTTTCGGTGGGAACAAGCGCAATAATGGCGTCTCTAATCTGGAGAAGACGATGATACTGAGCAGGCTTATGTCTGCGGAAGCGGAAAAAATTGAAACCTCCCCTCAGTTTTTTTAAGGCGATATAGTAATAGAAGGCAAACAGGCCCAAACCGGCAGCAAGTGGCAACAATAAGAGCGCCAAAACAGACTTGAAGCTCACCACTACTACGATGGCCAGAATCAGATACCAGAGTACAAAACAAACCAGTCCAACCCCATAATTCACGGAACTTACAAACTGTTTATCCTTTACTTTATTTGAAATCAGGGTGGGAAGTTTATAGGGAAGATAATTAATCACCCCACCGGTGAGGGCCAGAGGAAGCGCAAGTACGGCAAGTATCAAACGAAGCAACAAGGCTGGAAAAGGTACCGGCTGCCGAACATTCTTATCTCTGAATCCGCCTTCTTTTAATAACTGCATATAGGATGTGGTAAACTCCGTCAGGGCATTCATTCTCACGGCTTTGTCCGGACTTTCGTGCAACTCCCGGATGATTTTGCGGGCCTTTAGGAAGTTGGCGTAGCGCTTATCGTCTGAAGCAAACAGGGTAATCACCTGCTGAATGGTGGTATAGTAATCCTCATCCTCTACGTGAATCATCAATTTCTTTATTTCATCGGCCAGGTGCTGAATCAGCGCGTAGATAGCCTTTTGAGGGTTTTCGCGGTAGAGCGGATAATATTGAGCTATATTTATTGGGGGGCCGTAAATAAGCAATAAATCTGTGCCTGCTTTAGAATAGCTGGTAAAGTCAATACCGGTAGGCACAATGTAAATATCGGCTTCAAAATTCTGAGCTTCAGCGGCCTGAAACGCGATGCGACACACCCCTTTTTTTAGTTGTTGCAGTTTTTTTATCGGGCTGTGTGTGCCTTCCGGCAGAAGCGCAATGGGCATACCGGTTTTTAATAACCGGGCAGTTGCCTGAAAAACTTCATAATTGGCGTTCATATTCTCCATGCCATCCCGTGGCCTGAATATGGGCATTATTTTAAGGAAATGGAGCAAGTGGGCAATGAAAGGTTTTTTAAACATGTCGGCCCGGGCCAGAAAGGCAACCGGCTTGCGGGCCGCAAATAGCATGGCCAGTGCGTCCATCAGTGCATTCTGGTGGTTTGATGCGTAAATCAATTGTTCACCCTGGGGAACAAGCTGGCGGTTAAGAACAATAAAACGGCGGTAAAAGAGCCTGAAAAAAAAGTCTGCCACCACACACAGCAGCAGGTATCCCGGCGAAGTTCGGGCAATATTGCGGGGCACAATAGAAGGAGACGTTTTTTTCATTGCAAGCAGTTGGCCTTGCTCAGGTTTCGACAGGTATTTTGCTTATCGGTCTTACCTTCGTCCAGAATGAAGCTAGTATAAGCCCTGCCAGTATGTGCCAGATGCCCCACCAGGCAGCAATAAAGGCCATGCCTCCCATATTTATTTCAGGAGGGAAAATTTTCGGATTAAAGAGCAATACCAGCCCCAGTCCAGAGTTTTGTATACCTGTTTCAATAGAAATGGTGCGGCGGTCAATGCGCGGAAGTTTAAACGCCGATGCGGTGAGATAACCGGTTAACAGCGCCAGTGAATTGTGCACCAGTACAATAATCAATATCCAGTTGATGTATTTGATAAAATAACCGTAGTTATTGCGGAATGCCATGATGATAAACAACACAAAAATGAGTAGTGAAAGTTGTTTTACCGGCTTTACAATACGCTGGGTAAGGTTGGGCCATTGTCTGGAAAAAAAGATACCGGCAGCTACCGGCAGTCCCAACAGCATAATAACGGTCAGGAACATATCGCCTACATCAATGTGTAATTGTCGCAGTAAAGGAGAAGTGGCCGAATAGAGCTTACCCCAGAAAGCAAAATTAAATGGGGTCATAATCACTGCCAATACGGTGCCGGCAGCCGTCATGCTCACCGAAAGGGCGACATTGACTTTGGCCACGCTGGAAATATAATTCGACACATTGCCACCCGGGCAGGAGGCCACCAGCAACATACCAAAAGCCACGGAGGGGGTAATGTAACTGCCAAATAATAGTACCGAACCAAAAGTAACGGCCGGAAGCAGTATAAATTGAGCAAGCATTCCAATTAGAATCTTGCGGGGGTTAAACAATATATTTCTGAATTGTTCCCATCTGATTTCAAGGGCTACCCCAAACATAATAAATCCAATGGTAATGTTCATCAGATGCAGGCTGGCCGGACTAAAGTTCAACCGGATGTGGTCAAGAAGCATCAAATCTTCATGCATACCTGAAATGTGTTAATGGATAACAGGGGGTAAAACTAATAAAAAAAGGAACAATATCCATACAACCTCCTATTTATATAAAAGAGGATTTTATCCATCAGATGGTGAGCAGATTAAATCCTCTCTCAGTGATTGCAGCTTATATTTTCAACGGAACAATTTATTTTTCCATTGTAATTTTCCAGCCATCGTCAGTTTTTATCAGCTTATTGTCCGATTCATCGGAAGTACCATCACCATAGGTAATTTTCATCTCAACCGTAGCCTTCATCCCATCTTCACTCAGGGTTTCCGATAGAATTTCCTTTTTGCTGATGCCTCCTTTTTTATTCATTTCTTTAGAGCTCTCACTAAAGAATGCTTTTGTTTTTTCTTTTTCTTCCGGGGTAGCCTCATCTGCTCCCTGAAGCATGTTAAAAGCGGCATCATAGTTTCCGTTTTCAATATTTTCAGTAAATGCAAGGGCAGCCTTTGAAGGCGTGCTTTTTCCACCACCACATGAAATTATCATTGATCCAATGGCCATCATCATGACCAATAATCCAATTACGCTTAATTTTTTCTTCATCGTTTTTTGTTTTAAGGTTTATAATTAAGGGTAGATTTGCGTAACTAAAGGACTGTGTAAAATATGACCCGGTAAAATGATGCTATCGTTCACCAGACTATATTTAAGCAGTTGAAATTGATTTTGTGTTATGTTGATGCCTGCCTTTAGCCAGGCTTTCCATACCAGCTCGGTACAGTAGAGTTTATCATCAGTTTTAAAGTCCATGGCACCATCAAAAGGGACTTTCCGCTTAAAATAATCAAGGGCAGTGATGGCAGCCTTATGCCGCAAAGTTTCTGAAGCAAAGGTTAAGGTAGTAATGGCAATATTTCGGGCTTTGCCAGGATCAAAAAACGCTTCAGGACGCTCGCATTTCACCACTTCTTTGCCATCAGCATCCGGTTCACCGGGTACAGCGTGAATGATGTAAAGTTCACCATCAAGTTTACAAACTATGCCCACATGGGAGAAATCGGTGGAACGATCGTTAAGCAGCACCAGGCTGCTTACCAGACTATGTCCCTTCCTAAAAACAATATCTCCTTCAGATAGCGGACAGTCAGCAGGATTATAAAGGCTGTGAATTGCGGGAATCTCCGTTTGGTTTGCCAGGGCATGCAGCAGCAGTATGACAACAGTAAATGTCATCAGCAGAATTGCCGGTATCAGGTGTTTACTATACAATTGCCCGGGTTTACCAACCGAAATACATCGGTTATGTTAACTTATTTTCAACAAATTTATAAATATATGATGAAAATCAAAGTTTTCAACAAAAAAAATTGAAATATTAAAGGACAAAAGGCAGGAATCAGTCTATTATTAAGCGTAAAAGGCCAGAATCAGGAAAGCGAAAGAAGGAAACCTGGGGTTAGCCGGCCAGAATAATCACCTCATTTTGTTTGACTTTAAGGACACCGCCGGTAATTTTTACATAATGTGTATTCCTTTTTAGGTCAACAATTCGAATGATCCCATCTTTAAGCGCGGCAATCATGGGAGCATGATTATCCAGGATTTCGAACGAGCCTGAAACACCCGGCAACTGCACCAGATGTACATTTCCACTGTAAAGCGTTTTGTCGGGGGCAATGATATCGAGTTTCATAGCAACCATTCAAATTATTGTGCGCTAATTAGTTTCTTCCCTTTTTCAATGGCTTCTTCAATGGGACCCACCATATTGAAGGCAGCTTCAGGATATTGATCAGTTTCTCCGTCAAGGATCATGCGAAAACCTTTAATGGTATCTTCTATGCTTACAAAAACTCCGGGAATACCGGTAAACTGGGTAGCCACATAAAAAGGTTGTGAAAGGAAGCGCTGTACTCTTCTGGCTCGCGAAACCACGAGTTTATCCTCATCTGAAAGTTCATCCATGCCAAGGATGGCAATAATGTCCTGCAATTCTTTGTAACGCTGAAGAATCTCTTTAACACGAAGTGCGGTGGTGTAATGTTCATCACCCACCACCTCAGGAGAAAGGATGCGTGAAGTGGAATCAAGAGGATCTACTGCAGGATAAATACCCAGTTCTGAAATTTTCCGGCTAAGCACAGTAGTGGCATCCAGGTGGGCAAACGTAGTAGCCGGAGCCGGATCGGTAAGGTCGTCGGCAGGCACATATACCGCCTGCACCGAGGTAATGGAACCCCGTTTGGTTGAGGTAATGCGCTCCTGCATAATCCCCATTTCAGAAGCCAGGGTGGGCTGATAGCCTACGGCTGAAGGCATACGGCCAAGCAGGGCTGATACCTCTGATCCGGCCTGAGTAAAGCGGAAAATATTATCTACAAAGAAAAGAATATCGCGACCTCCGGTTTTCTCATCTCCGTCACGGAAGTATTCGGCCATAGTTAACCCAGAAAGTGCCACGCGGGCGCGGGCTCCGGGGGGCTCATTCATTTGTCCGAATACCAGGGTAGCCTGAGACTTGAGTAACTCTTCCCTGTCCACTTTTGAAAGGTCCCAACCACCGGCTTCCATATCCTTTTGAAATTCTTTCCCATAACGGATAACACCCGATTCAATCATTTCGCGCAGCAGGTCATTGCCTTCACGGGTACGTTCACCTACTCCCGAAAATACTGACATACCAGCATACTGCTTGGCGATATTATTAATCAACTCCATGATAATCACAGTTTTACCAACCCCGGCACCACCAAATAAACCGATTTTCCCGCCTTTTGCATAAGGCTCAATCAGATCAATGACTTTTATTCCCGTGTACAATACCTCCTTTTGGGTGGTAAGGTTCTCAAACTTCGGAGGATCGCGGTGGATGGCATACAATTGCTTGCCTTCTACCGGACCCAGACCGTCAATTGGTTTACCAATAACATTGAAAAGCCGGCCTTTTACATCATCGCCAACCGGCATAGAAATGGGCCTTCCGGTAGAAAATACGGGCATTCCCCGGCTTAATCCATCGGTGCTATCCATGGCAATGGTACGCACGGTACTTTCACCAATATCCTGCTGAGATTCAAGCACAATTACCTGTCCGTCAGGAGCGGTTACTTCCAGGGCATCGTATATATTTGGGAGCTTATCTTTTTCATCGAAGGCTACATCGACTACCGGGCCTATAATCTGGGAAATTTTCCCTTGTATTTTTTCGGACATATCGCGATTTGTAAAAATTCTATCGGGAGCAAATTTAGCAAACATTCGTTTGCTATGAATGTTCAGGGAGAAAAAATAATTGAATTCCTCCTTTTCGAAGGTTTATTTTTGTGCTTCCATACAATAAACCGGGGCGATATTCGTAAGTTTTTTGTATTTTGGCCGCCCGGGTAAAATATGCCGGAAGGCAATAAATCCGGGTAAAAGAATTTCATAAATCAATAAAAAGAGATTATGCGACAGAAAATGTTTAGTTTAACGGGCTTGATGCTGTTTATGGTTGCCATGCCGGCAATGGCCTGTACCAATTTTATCATCTCCAAAGGAGCAACCACCGATGGTTCAACCATGATTACTTACTCTGCCGACTCACATGTTCTTTATGGGGAACTCTATTTTCGGCCGGCTGCCGATTATCCCGAAGGTACCCTGATGGATGTATATGAATGGGATAGCGGCAAATGGCTGGGCAAAATCAAACAGGTAAAACATACCTATTCCGTGGTGGGTAATATTAATGAACATCAGGTGGCTATTGGGGAAACCACGTATGGCGGTTTGCCCGAACTGGTGGATACAACCGGTATTATTGATTATGGCAGCCTGATGTATCTTACCCTGCAACGGGCCAAAACTGCACGCGAAGCCATTAAAATAATGGGCGAACTGGTAGCTCAATATGGTTACTACAGCTCAGGCGAATCCTTTTCTATTTCCGATAAAAATGAAGTCTGGATTCTTGAAATGATTGGGAAAGGCTCTCCCAAAATAGTAAAAGACAAGCGTAATCGCACCAGCACTGTTTATAATAAGGGTGCTGTTTGGGTAGCCCGTCGTATCCCTGACGGATACATTTCCGGACACGCTAACCAGGCCCGCATTACCACTTTTCCGTTAAATGATCCTGAAAACTGTATTTATTCGCCCGATGTGATTGGTTTTGCACGAGAAATGGGCTATTTTACCGGTGAGGATAAGGATTTTAGCTTTTCTGATACTTATGCACCCATGGATTTTGGTGCTGCCCGTTTTTGTGAAGCAAGGGTTTGGGCCGGATTCAATCAGGTAACTTCAGGCATGGATAAATATACGGAATATGCCAAGGGTTACGACCTGAAAAACCGTATGCCACTCTGGGTTAAACCCGACAAGAAGCTCAGTGTTCAGGATGTAATTGGCATGATGCGTGATTATTATCAGGGAACTGATTTGGATATGACAAAAGACATTGGTGCCGGTCCCTATCAAAGCATCGTTCGCTGGAGACCCATGACCTGGGATCTGGATGGCGAACATTATTTTAATGAAAGAGCTATTTCTACTCAGCAAACCGGCTTCTCTTTTGTGACTCAGTCGCGTGCATGGTTGCCCGATCCCGTTGGCGGCATCTTGTGGTTCAGCGTTGACGATACATACAGTACCGTATATGTGCCTATGTATTGCGGCATTACGGCGGTTCCCGAATCCTATGCTGTAGGCAATGGCAATCTTATGACATTCAGCGACGACGCTGCCTTCTGGGTATTTAATCAGGTGTCGAATTTTGCCTATACGCGCTACCGCGATATGATTGTGGACATTCAGAAGGTGCAGTCGGCCCTTGAAAATAAATTTGTATCCTCCACTCCGATTGTGGACAAAGCTGCCGCTGAAATGTACAAGACTGATCCCGCAAAGGCACGCGAATTTCTTACCGATTATTCGGTAAACCAGGGAAACAGCACTGTAAAGCGCTGGAAGGAACTTTATCATTTCCTGTTTACCAAGTATCTGGATGGAAACGTTAAGGAAAAAGATGGCAACAATCAAAATCCTAAGGTGAAATTTCCCGGTTACGATGAGCAATATTATCGTATGCTAATTGAAAAAACGGGTGATAAATTTAAAGTGCCGGAAGGAGGCGGGCATTAGGATTTCGGATTTCGGATTGCAGATTGCAGATTTCGCTTGTCTCGGGAGAAGGCGATAGCCGGATAACGAGAGATTGCAGATTTAAAGACTCACGCAAAGACGC
>JAVEQP010000033.1:0-36172 GCA_034007585.1 Lentimicrobium sp.
ATAAGTTGGGATGTGCCTAACTCCACTTTCATTCCAGGGTCTGCTCTCCGCCGCCATTTACAAAAATAGTTTGTCCACTTACCCATTCCGAAATGGGAGATGCCAAATAGAGCATGGCACCAGCGATATCTTCGGCCGTTCCCAGGCGTTTTATAGGGGTATGGGCCAACATTTTTTCTTCTATTTCAGGGGTTAACACGCTTTCCAATGCAGCCGTACGTGTGGCACCGGGACCAACGGCATTAATTCTTACTTCAGGCCCGAAATCGTGTGCCAGATTAGCCACCATTTGATTTACAGCAGCTTTAGATGAAGCATAAGCACTCATATTCGGGCTTTTGTTTATGCTCGACATGGATGTGGTGATAACAATAGAACCATAACCTGCCTTTTTCATATGCGGTACGCACAATTGACATAGGCGCCAGGCACTGAATACGTTTAATTCAAATACACGCTTAAAGTCATCAATTGTAATTTTAAAAGGATTTTCGCGTGCACCGCCACCGCCACCAACATTATTTATGAGAATATGGACACCTCCCAGATTTTTAGCTGTAGTATCCACCAAATTGACCAAATCTTCATCTTTCAGCACATTGCAGGCGACAGCGATGGCTTTTACACCCATTTCCCGAATTTCAAAAGCCGCTTTTTCGGCATCTTCCAGTTTAAAATCACCAATGGCGATGTTGGCACCGGCTTTGGCCAGGAGCAGGGCGGTTGCTTTTCCGATTCCGTTTGCACCACCCGTTACTATGGCCGTTTTTCCTGTTAACTCAAATAATTCTGAGATTCCCATATCTTTCATCATTGTATTTAGTGGTCTATTTCTTTTTCATCAAATAATCAGCAATAGCCTGATAAGCAGGCAAGGAGTAAGCATCGTTGGCTGAATTGGCAGCAACCGGATGAGAGGCAAGGCGTACGATCACCATTTCTGCGGCAGGATCAATATAAATGGTCTGTCCGTGCACACCGCGTGCTGCATAGGCACCGTTTTCATTTTGGGTCATCCACCACATATTGCGGTATGTCCAGCCCTTGAGTTCAGGATGCCCGGATTTGGCGAAAGCTTCCTTGCTGCCTCCTTTTTGAATATCGTCCACAGCCTGTGCCGGAAAAAGCTGTTCACCCTGCCAGTTACCTTTGTTGCGGATGAGTTCGCCAAACCTTGCCAAATCGCGCAATCCCGCATTAAAGCCGCCACCTGTAAAAGCGATACCTTTGCTATCTACCTGATAGAAGGCGTCCTGTTCCATACCTGTTTTGCTCCATATTCGTTCAGAAAGCAATTCGTTTACTGACTTACCGGTTGCTTTGGCAATGATCCAGCCCAGGGCATCAGCGTTCACAGTTTTATAAGAAAATATTTCGCCATGTTCCCCTTGCTTTTGCACTGTTTCCAAATAAGCATAATAACCAACCGGACCTTTATAATCTGCGGGTTTGGGAAGTGGATTGCCTGCGGATGAAAACACCCAGATATCAGCTTTGGGGTCGGCATAATCTTCGCTGTATTTTAAGGCCGTGGTCATATCCATCACCTGCCGTACTGTAGCATCACCATAAGCTGAATTTTTGAGTTCAGGCACATAAAACGGTACGGGTTTATTCTCATCCAGCGTACCTTCGGCCACCAGAATGGCAGCAAGTGTTCCGTTGAGAGATTTAGTCAGTGACATCACTGCATGAACATCGCTTTCGGTGAGTTCGCTGAAATAGCGTTCATACACCACTTTACCTTTATGTAATACGATGATGCCATCGGTATAACATTTCCAAAGAGAGGCTTCCCATGTCATTTGCTCCTGGTAGCCCTGTGGTTGAAAGGTTATAGCATCCATAGCTTTATCCAACGCATATCCAAAAGGAATCGGAGCATTTAAACCTCTGGAAACCCTTACCGTAGGAAGCATCTCCCGCATATGAACAACGCTCCAGCGAATGGCCGGAAATTCAAAAAAGGAACCATCCCAGGTGTGTAACACCTTATCATCAGGTGGCGGGAAACCCTTCATCCACCCAAAGTTATCAGGTTCACTTTCCCTTGCTTTAAGAAACTCATTTTTGTGTTGAGCCATAACTTGTAGGGTTAAAAAGCACAGAGCCACCAAAGCCATTGCCCTGTTACGTGTGCAGAAATATTGGTTTCGTTTTTTGCTTGTTATAAGTGTCATATCTGAAAAATTTTAGGTCTCGGAGCTGATGAAGAAAAAGTCAGAAATTTATTCGTTTTCAAAGTTTTCTTCAGGAAGAATGCAAATATGGTAGGGTAATTCACAATTTCGGGGACAATTCCTGATATTAAACCAATGGCTACGAGTGCGTCAAAAATGATATTTTTAAAGTACACTCATATTATTTGATTGAGGTGATAGGATTTCCTGGTAAGGATCAACAATTATGGAACAGTTATCTACTTAATAAAACAAAGAAATCAACCACAATAGATGTAAAATGTTTAGCTATATTTATTTTTCTAATACGAATAGACCCCTTTGGAGGAATAGAATATTACCAGTCTCAACTTCAATGCTTACAAAATTCGAACTTTATGAGTGCTTATTATATGTTTAAGGCAGAAACTATGTTTTTATTCGTCCCAAACAAGTTACTTTTTCCATTTTTCCCCATTATGTAGTATATATCCATCGCATATGCCGGTGTGCGACTCAGTAAAAAGTATCAGACCATGAAAAAAAACAAACCGTTAGCTGCCGTTATGGAGCGACCCAGGGCTCAGGCAAAAAGCCCGGACCATGCCATTCACATTGGACCTATGCTTAAGCAAGCCCGTAAGTCGAAGCAGATGACCCAGCAGGAACTTGCCAACATCATCAGCAAAAAGAGAACATATATTTCACGGGTTGAAAATGATGGCAGCAACATTACCCTTAAAACCCTCTACGAAATTGTAGAGATTGGTTTGGGTGGTAAAGTAGATATTCACCTGAATATGTAAGAAGATCCGGATTTTTACTTTTCGTTTTCTACCATTTCTACCAGACGCAGGAATTTATCAAAAACCGTAAAGCTATCCTACCGGATATTCTTGCGGTTTTTCTATGTAATTTTCAGGAGAAACATGGTTACTCCTGCCATTGAAGATAGTTCACATCCGGATTAAGTCAGCCACCCAGGAAAATTTGCCTGATAACTGCTCAAAACATTATACCAATTGCCCATTGATTGATTGCCTGCTGCTTATTGTCAATGCCTATTGCCACTTACATACTACTTACTACCTACCTACTTCTTACTATGTTTTCCGCTTATGCCGATGTTTTTGAGATCGATAGCACCGAAAACTACAAGCGATTTTTACTATGAATCGTCTCCCTCATTTCTGAGGCTGATGTACCCACATTCTACCGCTATCTTAATAAGTGATGCTGTATTGCGGGCTTCCAGTTTTGCAATCAGGTTTTTGCGGTGGCTGTCAACCGTTAATGGACTGATAAACAGCTTTTCTGCAATCTCTTTGTTGATTAATCCATTAGCCACCAGCTTAAGCACTTCTATTTCACGGCGCGACAGAGAAACCTGCTGACCGGCGCTTTTCCTAAGTTTTACAGCAATTTCGTGGCTCAGATAAGTTTCATCGTAATATACTGCGGTAATCGCTTCAATGATTTCGTCGTTGCCCGAATTCTTCAATATATAGCCTTTGGCGCCTTTTTCGAGCATGGCTTCCACATAATAGCGCTGACTGTAAGTAGAAATCACCAGTACCCTCGATTTGGGGTAGTCCTTTCGGAGGATATCAATCAGTTCCAAACCGGTCATTCCGGGAAGCATAATATCGAGCAGAATAACATCGGGCAGACAGTTTTTGAGCAGCAGCAAAGCCTCGTCGGCATTACCGGCTACACCGCACAGCGCAAAATCATCGCGGCTGTCGATCAGTGTTTTTAAACCTTCAACCACTAAGGGATGGTCTTCAATTATCAGGAGTTTAATCATGCTTTATCAGGTGTTCGATATCCTCGAAAGAGACATTTATCTCAGTACCCTCTCCGATTACGGTGCTAATATCGATGATTCCCTGATATCCTGCAACCCTGGAGCGCAAATTTAGCAATCCATGCCCTGTATCATGCTTGCTTGTGTCAAATCCCTTTCCATCATCGCGCACATTTATGCTCAGGCGATTGTCCTGTTGTATGAGTTCAACCACTACCTCACCGGCCCGGGCATGCTTTAAGGCATTATTTACCAACTCCTGGGTAATCCGGTAAACAGTGAGTTCAAAACCATTTTCATAGCGTTGGGGCGTGCCAAAAAACCGGTATTCTATTTTTGGCGGTGACGGCAGTGACTCGCAAAAGTTAGTCAATGCAGTATCCAGCCCCTGCTGCATTAGAATTTCAGGCATCATATTGTGGGCAACATTGCGCAACTCTTTTACGCTTTGATCAATCAGGTTGATGGCTTTTTCAAATTTGCTGACGTCATCGTCACCCAGGGTATGTTTTCCAGTCATATTGTTTAAAGTTAATTTAACACCCGAAAGCATTCCGCCAAGGCCATCGTGCAAATCGCGGGCAATGCGCCCCCGCTCGCTCTCCTCGCCCCGCAAAAGGCTTTGCATCGAAATAATTTCTTTCTCTTTTTCTAACTCACTTATCTTTTGTTGATGGATGGTCAATTGCTGATGTGCAATTTTTCGTTTGCGCCGGCCAAGCAAAACCAGCATCACAATGACAATACCAAGTGCCAGTAGTGCAAGCAGCGTAAGGGCAAGAATGAAATTGCGCCGTTGCAATTCAGCTTGTTGCCGAAGGATTTCTGATTCGCGCTTTTCCGCATCATAACGGGCGTTTAGGAAATTTAATTGACGTTGCTCGTCTGCCGTTAGCACCTGTTGGTGGAAATCTATGTATAAATCCAGATATTCCAGCGCTTTGGCTGGATTGTCCCGATCCGCTTCCAGACAGGAAAGCACATCATATACATTGCGCTGAAGGACTGCTGAATGGAGGACCTGAGCTTCTTCCAATGCTTTAAGCAAAGTGTCGGCTGCCGGCTGATAGCGTTGCATATAGTAAAGCACCAATCCTGTTTTGTAGCGTGTATCGCAGATGTCATAAGCATTTCCGCTTTTAATGGCCCAGGTGTGGGCAACTTTTATCAATTCAAGCGCCTTCTCGTACTGTTCAAGATTGGAGTAAGTGTAAGACAAATTATAACAGGCATCGCTTACCATTTTGGGGTTGCCTGTTGCTATGGCCTGTTCAATAGATTGATTAAAGATGATGATGGCACTGTCAGCTTTCCCCTGAGCGCGCAAATAATTCCCATAAGCAATCAGGCACAATTGTTTAATCCGCGTATCTTTTGATTGCATAGATTCAGCATAGGCCTGATGGTTGAATGCAGCCGATTTTGCCGAATCGCCCAATATGAGGTAAAGTCCACCCAGGCGGTTAGCCGTTTCTGCTATGCCGGATGCATCCCGATTCAGGCGGTAATACTGATAGGCATCCAGGCATAGATTCAACGCTTCATTATATTCGCCAAAGCGATAAAAAAGCATAGAATGATTGAACCGGATTTGCGCCAGTAGCCGCTTTTGATCCGATTCATCCAGTTTATGTGCAACCGAATATGCAGAATCGTAATACAAAACTGCTTTGCTGAAATTTCCTTTTTCAACATAAAAATTGGCAGCTATGCGATAAGTATTGGCCTCTTCGGGCGATGGCTCACTTCTGTTGAGTTGCAAAAACAGCGCATCTATACATAAACGCGCTTTCAGGGTATCGCCGGATCGCAAATAATGCATACATGAATCGGCATTTATAGGCTGGATAATGGATGCTTTCGCCATGTTTACCATCGCAAACATTACGAAAATAATAATATGAAAAAACCGCATAATTGCAGGCAATTAATTTTATACAAAGTTATGGAAAAGTAAAGCGGAAAAAAATCCCCTTTTTCGTGGATTGATGAGCGCCGCTCGCAAATTAACTTTGCGGCGTAAATCAAAACCAACTACCTTATGAAAAATTTTAAGAAATTAATCGCAATTCTACTCGTGCTCATTTCGGGTTTAACTTTCTTTACCGGATGTACCGATGAGGATGAACCGGAACCGGCAAAATCATCAGAAAAGAAGGTATTGACTTTTAGGTTCGATGAGCTAACGCCGCCCGTTACAGCAACCATTGACCATAACCTGAAAACCATAACTGCAGTCTTGCCGGGAGGAACCGACCTGAATAATCTCTCGCCAACGATTGAGGTATCGGCAAAAGCCGGCATTACACCCACTTCAGGAACAGCCGTTAATCTTACCTTGCCTGTTACCTATACCCTGACTGCAGAAGATGGTTCTGTGGCATCCTATATTGCCACCATTACCGTGAATGCCGGTGATCCGCTAAAGCTTGAAAATACAATAAGTGCCAACCGCACCCTGCCCGACCGCGGACCGGGCATTGATTACATTGTAGATGGCATGTTGTATCTGGAGGGTACTGCCCTGCTTACCGTGGAACCTGGCGTAACCATCGCCTTTGCCTCTGTTAGCTCAGGGATTAGAGTGGAGGAAAACGCCGGTTTAAAGATGGTAGGCACAGCAGAAAAGCCGATTATATTGACCGGGCCGGTAAACAATAACAACAAAGGCGCCTGGTACGGAATTATTTATTACTCTGCCCGGGCCGACAATATGATGGAGTATGTTCAACTCATAAATGGCGGCACCCAATCGTCCGAAGCAGCCATTTACCTTAATGGTAACAGTATGTTGCGTATGAGTCATTCGTCTATAACCGGATCCGCGGCCAATGGAATTATGATGTATGACGGAACTTTGCCTGTTTTTACCAATAACTCCATCAGTGGATGTGAAGAGTATCCTATTTGGTGTACAAAAGAAATTCACCTTGCAAATATTGGCAGCTCTAATACGCTGACAAACAACAATAAGCCTGTTGTTCTTGCAAGATTTAGCGGTGGGGTAGAAGAAAATATTACTATTTCCAATCCGGGTGTGCCCATTCGGTTTAGTGAGGAATTGCTTGTTACTAAAGACCTAAACCTTCAGGCAGGTGTTATACTGGAATTTGAATACGGTACCAGACTAACTGTACGAAACGGCGGTATGCTCACTGCCATTGGAGATGCTCAAAACGCGGTGGTTCTAAGGGGAGCGAAGGATGAAGCTGGCTACTGGGCAGGCATTTGCATTGAAAATACCCGCAACAACCGGCTGGAACACTGCATTGTTTCTGGCGGAGGCTTTGATAGCTATGCTATGCAGTCAAACATTTCGACCTGGTATGATAGCAAGCTCACCCTTTCAAATGTTAAATTGATGAAAAGTTCCGGGTATGGTTTCCAATACTCAGACAATATGACTCTAGAGCATTCGGCAGTTAGTTTCGACCAATGTGCCAAAGGAAATGTATATGACTTCGACAATGACATTGTTCGCACCGACCTGCCTTAAATTTTAGTGCTTATTTTTCATAGTGTGTGAAGGCTTCCCGATATGGGGAGCTTTTTTTTGGGGGGGGACGAGGAGTATGGCTCTCCTATTGCTTCTGAGTTCCATTAAAAACTGCTGAAAAGTTCATGCCAGGGAACAAATTTGATAGACTATGTTTGTCGAAGTGTAGCTCAACCGGGAACTGAAGACGAAGAAGAGCGAGCTCAGCGTAAGCTAATTAGTGTCTGTCCATATTACTATTCTATGTAAATATTACTGATGAAAATTTATCAACGGTAACCATGTTAAAAGTTTTGGATTATTTACAAGTTACGGCTAATTTTCAAAATGACAGCCCCTCATTGTTCCGTAAATGGCATAAATAATGGATATTGCGAACGCACAATCCATTGGTGCGATGGCAAAGGCTGAAACAATTATCTAAGTTTGTTTGCCTTCAACACTGGCTTTCCAAAGCTCATCTGCATTTATCCTTGTCCTACCCAAAAGCTATTTGCCACATGCAAAGCATTTGTAAAGTTGAACAACTTTTATAGGTTCCCTTTTTTTGATAATGGAGCTATGGCAATAAGACATTTTTTTTATTCATACCCTTTGATTTGTATCAAAGCTAGTAATTATAAGTAGTACGGGGGCTTTCAGCCTAATAAATGTCCATTATGCCCAGGATGACGTTTTTTTGCTTTCTTTTTATCATAAAATATGTTAACACATTGGTAAACAGCTATTTACAAACACTTGTAATGAGTAGATCAATTATTGATACTGCCTTAAAAGATGGGCAGAACGTGTTGTTTGCATGAAACACTATCGCCGGTTATAGGAGAAACCGATGAGTTATGAAAGATAAAATAATTATTGGCTAAACCGATTTAGCCGATAATTATTATCTTTGCCTGAAAAGGACACCTGTTCTATGCCAAAAAAAATCACATTATCTGATATTGCTTCTTCGTTGGGAGTTTCCAAAACTCTGGTATCCATGGTAATTAACAATAAGGCGGACCAGTATGGCATCAGCAAGGAGACCCAGAAAAGGGTGAGGAAAAAGGTGACAGAACTGAATTTTCAGCCCAATGTGCTTGCCCGCGGTTTCAGGACCGGGAAAACCAATACTATAGGTTTGATTGTTTCTGATATTTCCAATATTTTTTATGCACGCATTGCCCGTAAGATTGAAGATTATGCCTGGAAGCATGGTTATAGTGTGGTGATATGCAGCACCGACGAAGATATTGAAAAGGAAAAGGATCAGATACGGATGCTCAGAGGTAGAAAAGTGGATGGGATGATTATTTCATCCAGTATGGAGGATGCTTCCTTTTTTAATCAACTCCATGAGGTTGGTGTCCCTCACGTGCTCATAGATCGTACTTTTCCTGATATGAATTCTGCCAATGTTTCGGTTGATAATTATGGTGGAGGCCGCCTGGCAGCATTGCATCTGCTATCTCAGGGATATACCCGTGCAGCAATACTAGCCATTGCCCCTGAACATATTTCAACCATAAACGATCGTTTGCTTGGGTTTAAATCGGCTTTCGAAGAAGCGGGTATCTCCATCCCCGATTATTGGAATATACGCGCCCCCTTCAACAAAATTGAAGATTCCGTTAATGAAAACCTGGAACGGCTCCATCTTGACAATAATTTGCCACAGGCTATTTTTTCTCTTAACAATAACCTTACTACCCAATGCCTTAGCTGCCTCCGGGAACTCTCCATTGATGTGCCCGGGCAAGTGGCACTGATTGGCTTTGACAGTTTGGTGCATTATACCGTTACCACCCCTTCGATAAGTGCCCTGCAACAGCCCATCGATCAAATTGGCGAACGGGCATTTGACCTGCTGCTCCGGCAAATCAAAGAAACTAAGATTGCCAAAAACGAGTGGTCAGCTCAGCTTCCGGTTGATTTGATTGTTAGGGAATCATCGATACGACCCAGTGGATATCAAAAATAAAGCGCTTTGTTTTTTACGAAAAATCATAAAACCCATGTTTAAAATGAGAAAAACCACATTCATGCTTTTGGCATTTATTGCTATTTTTACCCTGGGCGGATGTCAATCCGATAAAGAGTCGGGGGAACCGGTATCTTATGTTGATCCTTTTATAGGAACTGGTGGCCACGGCCATACCTATCCCGGTGCAACGGTGCCGTTTGGCATGGTGCAGCTTAGCCCTCAAACCCGCCTCGATGGCTGGGACGGTTGCTCGGGCTATCATTTTTCCGACAGCATTATATATGGATTCGCGCATACCGCTCTTAATGGCACAGGGGTTAGCGATTATGGGGATATCCTTGTGATGCCGGTAGTTGGTGATCCTGTATTTATAAATACGGAGTACAGTTCTTCTTTTAGCAAGAAAAATGAAAAGGCCGAACCCGGCTACTATAGTGTAAAGCTTGATAAACCCGGTGTACTTGCCGAGCTCACCTCCACTGCCCGGGTGGGTTATCACCGCTATACTTTCCCCGCAAGCGAGGCCTCAAACCTGATCATCGATCTGCTGCACCGCGACCACGTGATAGACTCATGGATAGAATTTGTAGGCGATACCGAGATTCGCGGTATGAGGCATTCGTCCAACTGGGCCAAAGATATGATCTGGTTTTTTGATATGCAATTTTCAAAACCCATTTCCCGCAAAGGCATTGCAGTGAACGACACTTTAGTGGAAGGCATAAGTAGGGCCAATGGCACAAATATTAAAGCTTTTGTTGGTTTCACCACCGATGAAGGTGAGCAGATTGAAGTAAAGGTGTCTATATCGGCTGTGGATGAGGATGGTGCCGTCAAAAATATGAAAGCGGAAATCCCCGGTTGGAATTTTGATGAAATCAGGTCACAGAGCCACGATAACTGGAACAAAGAACTAAACAAAATAAAAACTGCCGGAGGTTCCAAAGACCAGATGACCGTTTTTTATTCGGCATTGTACCATGCTTTTTTGCAGCCCAATGTTTTTATGGACATTGACAACCGCTACCGCGGGATGGACCGTGAAATACACACCGCGGATGGGTTTAGCAACTATACTGTCTTTTCCCTGTGGGATACTTACCGTGCCTGGCATCCGCTGATGACCATTCTGGAACAGAAACGAACCAATGATTTTGTAAAAACCATGATTAATATGTATCATAAAGGTGGATTGCTGCCCGTGTGGGAGCTTGCCGGCAACGAAACATATTGTATGATTGGGAACCATGCCATTTCAGTAATTGCCGATGCCTGGATGAAAGGCATACGTGATTATGACGGCCCTGAAGCACTGGAAGCCATGTTAAACAGCACTTCACAGAACCACTTTGGCTTAGAGTTTTATAAGCAATATGGTTTTATCCCAGGAGACAAGGAGCATGAATCCATTTCAAAAACACTGGAATATGCTTATGATGACTGGTGCGTGGCTATGATGGCCAAAGACCTTGGCAATGAAGGGATATATCGCGAATATATACGCAGATCGCAATCGTGGAAAAATATTTTCGACCCTTCCACCGGTTTTATGCGTCCGCGCATGAATGGCGGATGGCTTACCCCCTTCAATCCCACCACTGTTGACTGGCATTTTACCGAAGCCAACTCCTTCCACTATAGTTTTTACGTGCCACAGGATATTACCGGATTTTATGAATTGCATGGCGGCAAAGATAAACTGGCAGCCAAAATTGACGAGTTGTTTAACACCCAAACCGAAGTGAGCGGCCGCGATATGAAAGACATAGCCGGCCTCATCGGTCAGTATGCCCAGGGCAATGAGCCCAGTCACCATATGGCTTATTTGTATGATTTTGTGGGGCAACCCTGGAAAACCCAGCAAAGGGTTCGTCAGATTATGGACGATTTCTACACTACCAAACCCGATGGGCTTATCGGTAACGAGGATTGCGGGCAAATGTCGGCCTGGTTGATTATGAGCAGCATGGGATTTTATCCCGTTACACCAGGACAACCTCAATATACCATAGGAACACCCTGGTTTCCTGAGATGGAGATTAATCTTGAAAACGGGAAAGTATTTAAAATTTCCGCCCCTAAGGTTTCCAAAGAGAATTTCTACATACAGTCAGCTAAACTGAATGGACAGGCGTATCCCAAATCATACATCCTGCACAGCGACATTATGAACGGCGGCCATCTGGAATTTGAAATGGGCAACAAGCCCAACACTAACTGGGGCGTGGGCGAAGGCAATGAGCCGGTAACCCATGTTACAGATGAGCTTATCTTGCCCGTGCCCTATCTTGTGGCAGCCGAAACCCGGATAAAGGAGCCGTTGCAGGTAAGCATTGAAACCATTGTCCCCGGCTCCAAAATTTATTATTCGGTGGATGGAAGCAAGCCCAGCCAAAATTCAATTCCTTATACCGGGCCATTTATGCTTGATAAAACAACAACGGTCAAGGCCGTTGCCTGGAAAGAAGGTGTTGGCTACAGCAATGTGATTGATGGCGTATTTACAAAGATTGACATCAATCGTAAGATTGATTTAAAGTCGAAATACTCGGATAATTATCATGCAGGTGGCCCCGAAGCCCTGATTGATGGTATCCGTGGCGCTGGAAACTGGCGCCTTGGCGGATGGCAGGGATACCAGGGTACCGATTTTGAAGCAATCGTTGATTTGGGAATGAAGAAACCCATTCAAAAAATTGCTGCCGGCTTCGCCCAGGATACCCGGTCGTGGATATGGATGCCCAAAGAGGTGATTTTCTCCGTTTCGGATGATGGCGTGAATTTTAAACAAATCGCCGATATAAAAACCACTGTAAATCCCAAAGACGATGAAATCCAGGTGGGTGATATGGGCGCCAATGTAAACACCTCGGGCAGGTATGTTAAGGTTAAGGCAATTAACTTCGGAACCATACCTGCCTGGCATTTGGGTGCCGGTGGTCAGGCTTATCTGTTTATTGATGAGATAGTGGTGGAATAAACACCTTTATGAACTTTGAAAAAGCCTCTTTGTAATAGACTTCAGAGAGGCTTTTTTTATACCAGGGTTTTTATTAAAGACAAAGTTTCTAACCAGCCAGTTCTAAAGGCATATCCCTTTTAGCCAGATCAAAAACACGATTGCCCTTGTTGCCGTGGTTGATGCGTAAAAATGATTAGCCTGATCCACTTTGTAGCGGGCTTCTTCGGGAAAGTACCGGGCTTGCTGCCTGACGATTTTTTCTGCTTGGTTAAAGCCTTTCTCTTCAAGCAAACGTTATAAGAGGTATGTGTAATTGAATACGGAGAAAGTTTCGACAAAAGGCTGCTCAAAAATAGCGACAGATCTGTCAAATTCCATGTTGTTGTAATACATTAACTCCAATTGCTGATCAGTTACTGTCTTTTCTATTTCTACTCAGGTGATCTGTTATTGCATTTCCGTTATCCTGAAGGTCCACGCATCATGTCCGGGGATTTCGTTGTAAGCTATCTCTGACAAATCAATCAGCAGTTTACCGTCCTTATATTTCCAGGGCAGTGAGCCTTCGCGGCCCAACAGGCTGATTTGAGAAGTCTTAGGTGGTGCGGGAACGTGCAGTTCAAGCTCATCTCCCGGCCATTCAAAGCAAATAGCGTAAACATTACCATGGTTTTTGGTATAGGCAATGTGCTGGCACATACTCTTATAAACGCCTTTCAGCCCATCGCCCTGCTGAGTTTCTTCATCTGAGAACAGGCTTTTTTGTGGAATAGCCTCTTTGGCGAGCGATTTGGTTTCCCAATACACAGCCACTGAAGCGGCCAGTTTCTCTTCCTGATAATTAATTTTTATCGGATAACGTTTCCCTTTTTCAAGTTTAATTTTTCCATTCAGTTCAGCGCCTGCCACATCGTGCATGGCTTCCGACTCGGTGCCCGAGCCATTATGGTCCCATTTGCTAAGGACCAATTTATCGTCAACAAAGAGTTGAATTCCATCATCTGATTCAACCTCGGAATAAAAGGTAAACTCACCACTAATATCGGGTTGGATAAATCCGGTCCATTCAACCGAAAAATTATCTTCGGATATTGGATAGCCCGGGGAGTTGCGCACCCAGTTAAACTTAACCTGAGGATCGGTACGTTCCATCTTTACAGGCTTTTCCTCTCCTGATTTTATCCATTTGGTTGATTCGTAGATGGCTTCACCGTTTATCTTTAGCCAGCTTCCCAGGTCTTCAATCCGTTCCTGCTGCAGCAAAGGAATTTTCCCATCGGCCGAAGGACCCACATTAATAATCAAACCACCGCCATAAGCCACCGTGCGCGCAAAAAGATGAATCAGCTCCGTGGAGGTCATATAGGCCGATAACTTTTCGTTGCGGTTGAGCCCAAAAGAGCGGCCCAGCCCTCTTACTTCTGCCCAGGGACGATCGGTCTGTAACCCGCCTGAGCTATATTCTGGGGTTTTGAAGCCAATATCGGCCCCGCTGCCCCAACGGTCATTTACTATGGCATCGGGGCCAACCAGTTGGTAATACCATGAAATAAGCTCACGCGCATGCCACTGTGCGGCTGAGTTGTACCATTCGCCATCGGTAAAAATAAGGTCAGGACGATAGGTGCTCACCAACTCTTTAAATTGAGGAATCATATGTTGCTCAACGTAATCCCGAATTGAATCGTTAGGATCCCCGTACCAGTTGTGCAGGGGGTTGCCCCACTCGGGAAGGGAATAATAGAGCCCAAGACGAATACCCTGCTTTTTTACCGCATCAGAAAGTTCACCCACTATGTCACGCTTTGGACCCACCTCCACGCTGTTCCATCCCGGTGCATACTTGCTGGGCCACAAAGTATAGCCATCGTGGTGCTTCGACACCAGAACAATGTATTTAGCACCTGAATTTTTAAAAATTCCGGCCCATTCGTCCGCATCAAAAAGCTCTGCCTTTAATAGCGGCGCAAAATCGCGGTAAGTGAAATTCTCCCCATAGTTCTTCTTCACAAAATCTACTCTGTCTTTATTTCCTGACCTAAGCCCCAACAGAAACCATTCGGCATAGGATTCAGCTCCGCCGTATGAAGGCACCGAATAGACCCCCCAATGAATAAAAATACCCAGTTTGGCATCGGAGAACCATTGCGGGTAAGGCCTGGCCTGCAATTGTTCCCAACTCATTTCCCCATTATCGCGTTGTGCGATGGTTACGGGGGCAATGAACAATAAAACAATCACTAACGTGCTGAGAAGACTTTGCTTGACATTCATTATAAAAATTTTTAGGTTGCTGTTTTTATTCATTATTGTCCGGTAAAATATCGATTAAACAATGAGGTTCTTCACTTCACGCCGTGGTGTTAGCAATGACAAGCATTTGTAAATAAATGATTACCAAGGTGCTTGCACACAGGTGTCTGCGTATTTATCGAAGATTCCAATGCATGCTAAATTGCCCCCTTTTCATTTGTCATCTACACTTTCAGGCACCTTTTTCGGGGGTTCAATTCTGAGCAGCCTGTCCCGTTTTTTCAACGGGAAAGCGAAGAAATTCTTGATTTTTTGTACGTTAATAATTTTTTATCCGTAAATCAATCTTTGAGCTCACTCCGAATAAGTAAACGAAAAAGAATACCACCAAGACGCGAAGCGATGCACTGAGACTTGGTTGGTGAGCTTTCGTCGAACCAGTCGAAGTAAAACCAAGGTTCAGTGCAACGCTTGGTGGCCAAAAAGCACTTTTCGGCGTGGCCTCATCTTTGCTTTTGCAAAGCTACAACACAGAATTGAAAAGCAAGCCTTTTTATTATTATTGTTTAAAAATGCGATTCTAATACTATCTTTGAATCTAAATCGATTTAATCAGGCGGTTACATAAACCAAACTTCAACAACATGAAACCCACATACTCCGTTTTGTTCTCTTTTATGTTACTTTTTGCCGGATTTCCTTTAATGGCGCAAAAAACAGGTGATTTTGTAGAGATATTTGGCAAGGAAAAAACCAAAAGCATTGATGAAGGTACCATCATCCAAATTTTTGAGGATGGGCTGGCTCTTCGCAATGGCCATCAGACTGGTTTGATTCAGGGATACCGGGATATTGTATTCTGGCAAATGGCTACGGGTAAATTTCACACTCCCAAAGATGGCCTGTTGGTGGAGGCGCGCTTTACCGACCAACCCGACACCACACAGCTCAAATGGGAGCAGGTAACCGTCGATTCAAACGGTGCTTTTAGCGATAAGCTGAAAAACTCCGTACTATACACCTCTTTTGAATCGCCACAAAGCACCATTGCTTTGCTTGACGCCAGCGGCCATACCCGGGTTTATATTAATGGTGAACCCCACGAAGGAGACCATTACGAGTTTGGTTACACACTCATCCCTTTCAGGCTAAAAAAAGGGCTGAATGAATTTGTTTACACCACCGGGCGGTTTTCGCGCTACAATTCGAAAATAATTATTCCTAGTAAAAAGGTACTGTTCACCGCCCGGGATATGACGCTCCCTACGGTATTGAGCGATGAAAACAGCGAACGCTGGGCAGCCATCAGGGTGATTAATGCAAGCGAGCAAACGTTGAAAGAATATCGCATTGAATGCCGTTTGCCCGATGGAGCAATGGCTGTAAGCGAAGTGGGCCCTATCATTTCACTTACTGCCCGAAAAGTCAAATTCCAGATTCCTGCTTTCAAGAACCAGCCAAGCGGCGACACTCTTATGGCCGAAGTTATTCTCAAGGATAATCGGGGCAAAGAACTGGACCGGATTAGCATTCCACTGGCTGTTACGCAAAGCACCAACTATCATGAAAGAACATTTGTAAGCCAAATAGATGGCAGCGTTCAATATTTTTCGGTAGCGCCATCGCTCACCAAAGCGGACAATCAAGCACTTGTACTTTCAGTGCATGGCGCATCGGTGGAGGCAAAAAATCAGGCAAGAGCCTACAAACAAAAGGACTGGGCGCATATTGTTGCACCCACCAACCGACGGCCGTTTGGCTTCAACTGGGAAGAATGGGGCCGCAAAGATGCGCTTGAAGTGCTGAATGAAGCCCGGAAAATCTATAAAACCAACCCGCAAACAACCTATTTGACCGGACATTCCATGGGCGGACATGGCACCTGGTATCTGGGCGTTACCTATCCTGATTTGTGGGGCGCAATTGCACCTGCTGCCGGTTATCCCGACATTACCCTTTACCGGCGTTCGGGGCCGGATAGTTCCATGCTGCTCAATCCGCACTTTACTATGATGCAAAGGGGCGCTTCCGGTGGTAGAGTTTTAAAGCTCACTGAGAATTATCTGGAATCGGGCGTTTATGTGCTGCACGGCAGTGCCGATGGGGTGGTTTCGGTGGAACAAGCCAGAGGAATGCGAAAATTGCTGGGGACTTTTCACAATAATTTCGCCTATTACGAATATCCCGGTGGTTCACACTGGTATGGCGACAACAGCGTGGATTGGCCGCCACTGTTTGATTTCTTAAAGCAAAACCAAATTCCGGCAACCGCAACGGTGGACAGCATCAACTTCGCCACCGCGGCACCCGCTATTGCAGCTTCCAATTACTGGATACGGGTAAACCAACAGGAAAAACAATATGAAACTTCCCGGATTAAAGCCATACTAAAAGCAGATACCACCCTGGTTTATCCGGAAAATATTCACAGTTTCAGCCTGCTCTTCGGTCAGTTTAATATGGACAAACCTACAACCATCAACATCGATGGACAATGGATTGAGCCTGATTCGGATGCTGACATTCACCTGATGAAAAAGAACGGACAATGGATGGAAGTGCCCGAAATCAACTTTTCAGAAAAACATCCCGAAAGGCAGGGCGGATTTAAAATGGCTTTCGACAACCATGTAGTTTTTGTGTACGCCACTCATGGCGATAAAAAAAGCAATGAATGGTATTTGAACAAAGCGCGTTTTGATGCCGAAACATTTTGGTATCGCGGCAATGGCTCCATCGATATTATTCCTGACCGCGAATTTGACCCTGCAAAATATAAGGACCGGAATGTTATCCTTTATGGAAATGCCGATAACAACAGCGCCTGGAGCCAATTGCTTGCCCATTGCCCGGTGAAAGTGACCAACAAAGAAATCGTGTTTGGTGAAAGAACATTTACCGGTAAAGAACTGGGCACTTATTTCATTTATCCGCGATCCGACAACAAAACAGCCTCGGTTGGCGTTGTTGCCGGAACCGGTGAACAAGGCATGAAGGCTTTGTATCCCAACGATTACTTTTCAGGAATTACCGGCTTCCCCGATCTTATGATTTTTGATGTGGACTGGATTAAAGACAATCCTGAAGGAATAAAAGTATCGGGGTTCTTTGGAAATGACTGGGGAATTAATTCCGGTGATTTTAAATTTTAAAGGATGGAATTAACTCCAATCAAACTGAAAAGCATGAAACAATCCTTATTTATAGGCCTGCTCCTCTTTGTTTCCATTGCAGCCAAAGCGCAACTTATATTGTTGGAGCAGCATCCCGCAAACTATGTGTGTTACCGGGCAACCGGCGAGTTAACCATGGACGGCAACCTAAACGAGCCCGACTGGAATGCGGTGGAATGGACGGAAGCCTTTGTAGATATTGAGGGCGATAAACAGCCCTTGCCTCATCATGAAACGCGTGTAAAAATGCTGTGGGATGATGAGTACCTATACATTGCCGCCAGATTAGAAGAACCCCATCTGTGGGCAACCCTCACCGAGCGCGAATCCGTAATCTTTTACGACAATGATTTTGAAGTTTTTATTGACCCCGATGGCGATACGCACAATTATTATGAGTTTGAAATCAACGCTTTGGGCACGGAATGGGATTTATTGTTAACCAAACCCTACCGCTTTGGCGGAATTCCCATTACATCGTGGGACATTGCCGGGCTTAAATGTGGCATCCACTTGCAGGGAACCCTGAACGATGCTTCGGATATGGACACCTGCTGGACCATTGAGATGGCTTTTCCGTGGAGAACTTTACAGGAAACTTACAGCAAAAAACCAACTCCCTCTCCCGGCGACCAATGGAAAATAAACTTTTCAAGGATACACTGGAGTCTGGATGTGGTGGATGGGAAATATACCAAGACCATTAACCCCGAAACCAGGAAGCCCTTCCCCGAATACAACTGGGTTTGGTCGCCCCAACATGCCATTAATATGCACAAACCCGAATACTGGGGAATTTTGCAATTTTCAGGGATTGCAGCCGGAGAAAGGAAAGAAAGTTATGTAAAAGACCCTGATTTTGAAACAAAGGTTATACTGCGCTGGTTATTTGATGAACAATACCGGTATATACGCAAGCACAATCGATTTGCCCAATCGGCCGAAGAACTCGGTATCGATACAAAATTGCTTGAAAATAGGTCGATTTTATTTGAAGTAACAAACACGCGGTTTACCCTTCAATGTGCCGCCGAAGAAAAAGGATTGTTCTGGTTTATTCGTGAGGACAGCAGAATTTGGAAAGCAGCAAACGATTTTCCCATGGAAATTCTGCCATAAAAAAACCAACTGTATGCTTTCATAAAAAGTTAAATGCACAATGGAACGCAGAAACTTTATCAAACATTTAGGAACAGCCGGTCTGGGATTGGCAGCGTTGCAAGTGTTTGGTTTTCCATTCGGCATTGCGTCAAATGATAACAACCTGAAAAAATGGGTTTGGATTACTCCCGCGCACGATGAACCTGCCGAAAACTGGCGACCGCGCTTTGAAATGATGAAAGCCCATGGCATTCATGGGGCATTGGTTCAGGTTTATTCAAGCCGTCAGGCATTGTATCCATCAGCACACCTTCCTTATGAGCAGGATATTTTGAGCCCCCTCATAAAAATAGGTAGAGAAACCAGCATTGAGGTCCATGCCTGGATGTGGACCATGCCCAACAACAATCCATATTATATAGAGAATCATCCCGATTGGTATGTAGTGAACCGACTGGGTCAACCAGCACACACTCACCCGGCTTATGTGGGATATTACCGGTTTATGTGCCCAAATAATCCGGAAGTACAGGAATTTTTGAGGAGAAACGTCAGGGAACTGGCCTCTTTTCAGCATCTTTCAGGCGTACACCTTGATTATATACGTATGCCTGATGTAATTCTGGCCGAAGGACTGCAACCCAAATACAACATTGTGCAGGACAGAGAATATCCTGAATACGACTATTGCTATTGCGAAACCTGCCGCCGCAAGTTCAAAGAAGAATCTGGGCTTGACCCTATGCATGAAATGGATGAACCGGCAGAGAACTTGCTTTGGCGACAATTCAGGTTTGATTCGATAACCCATGTGGTCAATGATATTCTTGCCCCGGAAATTAAAAATGCCGGCTTAACCGCTTCTGCTGCCGTTTTCCCTAACTGGCAAAGTGTGAGGCAACAGTGGAGCCGGTGGAACCTGGATGCCTACTTCCCCATGCTTTATCACAATTTTTACAACCAAGGCCCTGAATGGATAGGGAAACAACTTCAGATGGAAATTGCTGAACTTAAAAATCCCACCCCGGTCTATGCCGGATTGTTTGTGCCTGCACTATCGCCTGAACAACTGAAAGAAGCGATCGCAATTGTCGGGCAGTCAGAGGCAAAGGGTTATTCTTTGTTTTCATTTGACAGTATTTTGGATGAGCACTGGGAAATGATTTAAACTTTTCTTTAACTTATTATCAATGTCTTACATGCCCCTTGGAAATGTTTTTAATATTTTTTTTAAAGAAAATGACTAAACCGATTTAGTTTAATATTATCTTTGTTTCGGGCTTGAATGAAAATAGGGTCAAACACCCTTTAATAATTGCCCTTTTTTAAACAAACACACTTATTCACCAACCAAAATGTTATGATTATGCGAAAATTACTATTGATTTTTTGCTTAACGCTGGGAATGGCAGGGATGAACCTGTACGGTCAGGATCTCAGTATAACAGGGACAGTAACCAGTCAGGACGATGGCCTGACACTCCCAGGTGTAACGGTAGCTCTTAAAGGAACTACCTCTGGCACCATTACTAACGAAAACGGAGAATTCAGCCTCAAGGCAAAAGCCGGCCAGGTATTGGTATTCTCTTTTATCGGTATGAAAACCCAGGAAATTACCGTGGGTACTTCAAACGTTATCAATGTAGTTATGGCTTCAGAATTTATGGGGCTTGACGAGGTTGTTGTTACAGCGCTCGGCATTGAACGCGAGAAAAAAACCCTGGGATATGCAATACAGGAGATCAAAGCCGATGAGTTGCTTGAATCGCGCGAAGCCAACGTGGGCAATGCGCTCACGGGTAAAGTTTCGGGCCTTCAGGTGGTTCGTTCCAGTAACGGGCCGGGCGGTTCATCCAAAATTTTACTTAGGGGCCAAAGTTCCCTTACCGGCGACAACCAGCCTTTGATTGTAGTTGATGGACTGCCCCTGAACAACTTTACGGGACGCGAAAACAACGATTACTGGAACCCTTCACTTGATATGGGAAGTGGCCTGGGCGACATTAACCCAGAAGACATTGAGAATATTTCAGTGTTGAAAGGAGCTTCAGCAGCAGCACTATACGGATCAAGAGCCGGAAACGGGGTTATTCTTATTACCACCAAAAAGGGTATTCATAAGCCGGGGCTCGGTGTAACATTCTCCAGTACCTTTGGAACTGAATCGTCATTTACAAATCCTGAAATGCAGGACAAATTTGGTCAGGGAACCAACGGTGCTTACGACAATCTTTCCAACTTAAGCTGGGGGCCTCTAATCACCGGACAAACCGTTGAAAACTGGAACGGAGAGCAGAAACCAATGGCTGCCTACGACAATGTGGAGAACTTCTTCGATAAAGGCACCTCACAGAATTACAATCTCTCCTTTCAACAGGAGTTTAACAATTCGTCGATTTTTACCTCTTTGTCAAGAAGCGATGACAAAAGTATAATTCCGGGCGCCGAGCTCACCAAAACCAATATCACAACCCGCGCATTTACCAAATTTGGCAATGACCAGAAGTGGTCAATTGACACAAAGGTGCAATATATGAACACTGAGGCACAAAATAGGCCCTTGCTCGGATACAATGACAATAACCCTTTTATTGCCATGTATCTGATGCCACGAAGCCTCGACATCAGGGAATTTAAAAACGCCGTGGATGAGAATGGTAAAATGATCTGGTATAGTGGCAGCAATCAAATGAACCCATACTGGACTACCCGCTATGCACAGAATAAAGACAGCCGCGATCGGTTTTTGCTTTACAGCTCATTGAAACATACCTTCAATAACTGGCTTCACGCCGAAATTAATGCAGGCTCAGATATATACACTACCAATACCGAAACTAAAAGATATGCTGGAAGCCCCTACCAACCCACCGGAAGCTATGGCCTGGGAAAGGAAACCTTCTACGAGCATAACTTCAGCACGATTATTACTGCTCACAAGGACAATTTATTCTCGAAAGTTGGAACCTCTGCTTCCTTGGGCGGAAATATTATGGATCAGGAATTCTCCAGCATTCGCTCTAACTCAGGCGAACTTGAAGTACCCGATCTATTTGCCTTAAACAACGGCAAAACTACTCCAACGGTTGAAGAAGGATATTATCAGAAACGTATTTTATCGGTTTATGGAACATTGCAGCTCAATTGGGATGGATATTTCTTTGTGGACGGAACCTTTCGCAACGACTGGTCATCGACCTTAAGCGATGAAAACCGCTCTTTTATTTATCCTTCGCTGAGCACCTCGCTGGTTATTACTGATATGTTGGAAAAATTTGATTCCAGGGTTCCGGCATGGCTGACTTTTGCGCGCATCCGTGCCTCTATTGCCAAGGTAGGTAACTCATTGAACCCATACGAATTATATAATACGTATCGCATTGGCAACGACCCGCTGGGTAATACCACCGGAACAACAAACGATATTCTGTTTAATCCCAATGTTAAAAGTGAGTTGATCACTTCGAGCGAATTGGGCGCAGATTTGCGTTTCTTTAACAACAGGCTTGGTTTTGACTTTACCTGGTATAAATCAAATGCCACCAACCAGTTGCTTAACCTCCCAATGGACCCCCTCAGTGGATATCGCTTCATGAAAATTAATGCAGGCGACATTCAAAACAAAGGAATTGAACTCATGGCTCACGCTAACATCCTTCAAAACACAAATGGATTAAACTGGATGATGCAGGTAAACTATTCAAGAAATAAAAATACGGTTGAAAAGCTAACCGATGAAATTGAATTGTATCAAATTGGAGGATTCGATAATCTAAAAATCATGGCCGAAGCAGGACAAGATTATGGAATGATCTATGGTACCAGTTTCTTAAGGGTTGAAGACGAAGCAAGCCCTTATTTTGGTCAGATGATTGTGGATGCCAATGGATTGCCATTGGTGAATTCGGATCCGGTTTCCTTTGGCAGCCAGCAGCCCGATGCATTATTGGGTATCACCAACACCTTCGGGTATAAAGGCGCAACGTTCAGTTTCATGTTTGACGGACGATTTGGCGGTTACATTTTCTCACAAACCAACCAGGCCATGCAATTGGCCGGAACAGCCAAAAT
The DNA here is from genome assembly GCA_034007585.1 of Lentimicrobium sp. GTDB lineage: Bacteria > Bacteroidota > Bacteroidia > Bacteroidales > Lentimicrobiaceae > Lentimicrobium. The sequence continues at coordinate 22,989 of JAVEQP010000033.1, forward strand.
TACTGCACCGGGCGAAAAACGCGATGATTTGATAGTAGATGCCGTGATTGACAATGGCGATGGCACTTATCACGTAAACGACATGAGCATCACCCAACAGGAATACTGGACTTCAGTAGCCGGCACAGGTAACCTTGGTATTTCCGAGGCCAATATTTATGATGCCACAAGTATAAGGCTCAGGTACATTAATCTCAGCTATACCCTGCCCCGAAATATACTTTCAAAAACCCCTATTCAGGGCGTTAAAGTTGGTATAACCATGAATAATGTCTGGTTGATCACAAGCAACCTGAACGGAGTTGACCCGGAAGCTGTATATGCCACAGGAACCAATGCCCTGGGTTTTGAAAATGCAGCGCCTCCATCAAACAGGTCATTTTTGTTCAATTTAAGTGTATCATTCTAAAAAGCAAAAGACCATGAAACGACTCATAAGATTATCATCAATATTGATTGCAGGCAGTCTGATATTTACGGCCTGCGAAAAGGATTTCCTCGATGTGAATGTTGACCCCAAAGCGGCCAATGCCGATCAGGTTCAGGTTGAATACTTCATCAACTCATCCATCACCGGGGCCCAACAGAACCCGAACGATGCCGAACGTGCCTTTGTATTATACTGGAAAAATGCAGCCAGGCAACACAGGTCAAATGGCTCGCTTGCATTGGGCGATTACGACGATGGATGGAGTTCTGATTACTACGGATCGCTCGCCCGCTGGCTCAGGGATGCTACCAATGCCATTAATATTGCCGAGATAAAAATGGAAAACGGTTCAGGCCAGGCATACACCAATAACATGATGCAGGTTGCACGTATCTGGAGGGCTTACCTGATGAGCGAGTTTGCCGACAATTTTGGCCCCATGCCTATTGATGGTTTCCAGGGTGAAAATCCGGAGTTCAAAGATGAGAAAACCGTTTATGAGTTTATGCTCAGCGAACTGAAAGATGCATCTTCGAAAATTGATACCGAAATCACTTCACCCGATGCAGCCCGTTTTGATAAAGCTTACGGGTTTGATTACTCCAAATGGATAAAATATGCAAACTCCATGAGAATGAGGTTGGCCATGCGTTTATCCGAAGTTGAACCAGCCTTTGCCAGAGCTGAATTTGAAGCTGCCGTTGCAGGTAATAACATTATCCTGACCTTCGAAGAATCATTTAAAGTAGCGGAAAGAGATGGCGGATGGGATGACCTTTCACCTGTAATGTCGAGGGAATGGAACACACAGCCTTTATCCACAACCATGCGTAACCTGTATATAGGCCTGGGCGGTGTTCCATCTGAAGATCAGCTTCCCACGGACATTCAATCGCACATCAAACCTGCCAACTATATGGGCATCAGGTACGAAAAGCACTTTGCTACAGTTACGAATGATCCTGCTGCAGGCTTCTGGTTTGATGGCCTTCCAAATACCATTGACCCCAGGGCATACAAAGCATTCATCCTTCCCGGATGGTTTGACAATCCGAATTTCTGCACCTGGCCTTCATGGACGGACGATGCCTTTAACACTACGCGCGACCTGATTAAGCTTGACAGCGATGAGCCCCTGGTTACCATCAATGCTGCTTACACATTCAATGCATTTGCATTAGGCGACTGGGGCGATAAGAGTCCCAAGAACCAGGTGGCCACTTTTCTCGGGGCACAGCCCCGCATGAGCCAAAAATACAGAAGTGCCAGTGAGCGCGTTTTCTTTGGCCCCTGGGAAACTTACTTCCTGATTGCTGAAGCTTCAGTAAGGGGCTGGGCCACACCTATGGATGGCAAAACAGCTTATGAAAACGGTATCAGCGAAAGCTTTAAATTCTTTGGGGTTGAATCCTATTTAGGGGAATATCTTGCTTCTGAGGAATATAACAATGACGGGACTTCCGTAAACTGGGATCACCAGGCTGAACCTCCTGCAACCATTAGCATGGACTATGTAAATGGTTACACCCAAGAGGCAGGTACCTGGACATTCACTTATCCTATAAACACCCTGTACAAAAGCGGAAGCGTAAGCAATGATCTCCTGACCAAGATTATTACTCAAAAGTACCTTTCCCAATTCCCGTGGTTGCCTCTGGAAGCATGGAACGATCAGCGCAGGCTGGGATTGCCATTCTTCGAGAATCCTTCCATCGAGAAGCCCATCCAAACTTTGCCCGACCTGAATACCGGCAATTATATGACCAGCAAAGTTTCCTTCTTTGCGCAACGCATAAAATACCCTTCGAGCCTCGAAAACAGTAACCCTAAAGGTTACGTGCAAGCTGTTGCTTTCCTTGAGGGACCCGATGCAGTGCTCACCCCATTGTGGTGGGCCAAACACCAATAAGCATAACCGGAACGGCCGGCCAATAACCGGCCCTTCTTTTTTTCCTGATACAAGATTGGTAGTTTGAAACTGAAAACATATTCTTGATTCAAAAAACTTTTCATAACAATGATTGGTTGATTATTTTGGTTGGTTCAAAAAGCAGGGTGCGCACGGAGCAGCCCTGCTTTTTGAATTTTGCCTGAGTTTTAATCATTCCCTTGAAACAAGTCAATCAAGCACCCCTTTCAAAAAATATTAAATTACATCTTATGAAATACCACACTTTATCCAAAGTTGAAGCAGCATTTGTTAAAATTTCAGGGATTGAAAAGATGAGCACCCGCTTGCCTTATATTATCACCGAAAATTTCCCAACCCTGGGATTGCTCACTTCGCTGCGCTTTTTAGAATGGGTTTCCGAGAATCCCGAAGGTGTTATCAGCCTTCCAACCGGTAAAACACCGGAATATTTTATAAAATACACCCATTATCTACTCGAGAGCTGGGAAAAACCAGAAACCCGGACATTATTGGAAAAATACGGGCTGGGCGATATGAAAAAGCCCAATTTGAAAGGCCTCCAATTTGTACAAATTGATGAATTTTACCCAATATCGCCCAGGCAGCACAATTCGTTTTACAATTACGTATCAGAATATTACATCAAGGAATTCGGACTGGACCCTTCACGCGCATTACTAATTAATCCCGATGAAATTGAGCTCGTAGATGGAAAAACCTATCAGGAAATCTTCCCTGATTATGAGATAGACATTTCCCTGCGTTACCGTGCTGCCAAAACCGAAGACGAAGAACTGAAAAAAGCAGCCATTTTCCAAATTGACAACTGGTGCTCACAATATGAGCAGAAAATCAGGGATAAGGGCGGAATTGGCTTCTTTTTGGGCGGTATTGGCCCTGACGGACATATTGCATTCAATGTACGCGGATCAGAATTATTTTGCAATACACGCCTCACTCAAACCAACTTTGAAACGCAGGCTGTGGCTGCCGGCGATCTTGGCGGCATTGAAATTTCGCGAACCCGCCTGGTAATAACCATTGGCCTGGGTACCATAACTTACAATCCCAATGCTGTTGCGATTATTTTTGCGGCCGGTGAAGCCAAGGCCGAAATAGTGAAAGCTGCACTGGAACACGAAATAAGTACGCTTTATCCCGCAACTGTGCTGCAAAGGCTTAAAAACGCCCGTTTTTACCTTACAGCAGGAGCAGCATGCCGATTAAATGATGCAGTAGAAAGATATTACAAAGACAGTCCATGGAGCGATGAAAAAACACAGCGAGCGGTGATTGACTTGTGTATAGATCTCAATAAATACGGGCATCACCTCACGTTAGAAGACCTCAAAAGCGACCCGTGGTGCAGCATGATTCCAGATTTAAACGAGCAAACCCCGGCATTAGTCAGCAAGGCAATCAAGGCTAAGCTGGAGCGGGGAATGCACAGCGATGAGAATCAGGTAATCTATCATACCGGCCCCCACCACGATGATATTATGCTTGGCATTATGCCATACACCATACGGCAGCTTAGGCCCATCACCAATGAGGTGCATTTTGCCATAATGACCTCAGGTTTTACCGCAGTAACCAATCATTTTTTGATTGACGTGATTGAGGATGCATTGCAAATGATGGAAAATGATCAAATCCAGATGATTCATTACCCGGATTTTTTCAAACAAGGCTATGCGTTCAAATGGGACAAGGATGTATATCACTTCCTTGACAATGTGGCAAAAAACAATGAATTTGAGAAATATCGTGGCCTTTGCCACAGACTCATCAGGTCTATTGTGGTCATTTGGAAAGTGACCGACAAGCAAGAACTGAAAAAAGTACTTACTGACGTAAATAAAGAACTAAAATCGAGTTATGCAGGCAGCAAAAACCCACCGCAGATCCAAAAACTCAAAGGTATGTTGCGCGAGTTTGAGGAAGAGTTGGTCTGGGCCTACTATGGTGTTCAGGTAAGGAATGTACATCACCTGAGGCTGGGATTCTATAAAGGGGAAATATTTACCGAGAATCCCGAAAAGAACAGGGATATGCTGCCTATACTTGACCAGTTGAAATCTATAAAACCAGACATTATCAGCCTGGCCCTCGATCCCGAAGGCAGCGGCCCCGATACCCACTATAAAGTGCTGCAAGCCATAGCCGGAGCTGTAAAAGAGTGGAGCCGTGATACCGATTTATCAAAACTACGCATACTGGGCTATCGCAACGTTTGGTATAAATTTCATCCCGCAGATGCAAACCTGATTGTACCGGTTTCGCTCAACTCACTGGCCGTGCTGGATAAATCATTCAAGGAAAGTTACCTCAGCCAGGTGAATGCTTCATTCCCCAGTTTCGAATATGATGGGCCATTCAGCGAACTGACCCAAAAAACCTGGGTAAAACAGCTAAAGCAAATACAATTGCTGCTGGGCAAGAACTTCTTTTACGAAAACGACAATGCCATGCTCAGGGCAACCCATGGGCTGGTTTACATCAAAGAGATGAATGTTGATGCCTTTGTAGCTATCGCCGATGAGTTGAAAAATTTGTCGGAAGGCACGCCGTTTTAGCAATATCCAGGCTTCTTTAAGCCGTTAATGTAAACTTTTAACGCTTTATTAAAATCGAAGCATACGGACCCCCATTTTGAAAATTCCGGGAGTCAATTTCTCATCATAAAACAACACCCCAAATATCGCTTCCAATATTTGGGGTGTTGTTCAGTTAAGGTGAGTATCAGGGAATACCCGGTTGTTCATCCTAATCGTCATACTGATCTTCAAAGGCTTCAATAATATGCTCCATTCTTTTCCATATTAGCTTGGCCAGATTGCTGTTTCCGTCAGGGTCATCATGGTGAATTTCAATAACGCCGTCCTGGTTACCATCTGTGGCAGAGGAAATATTTATGCCCCCGAGTGCCGGGTTAAACAAAGCACCCAGGTCAAACGATACGGTTAGCATGGCATTGGCAGCATCTTCAAGATAAAAGAGCTCATCAAATTCAATTTCCATCTCAATTTCATCATCCGACCAGAAAATAAAAGGTGTTCCATCTATGGTTCCCTTGATAATAGTGGTCTTACCATACAATTCTGAGTTTCGGTTTTTGTTCTTGTCAAATTCAAACTCAATTTCATCGTAAGCTGCTGCAGGAAGTTCCACATTGTTGACAATTATTGTTTCAAGGGGGTTCCCATCCACCATCAGGTCAATTTCGAAAGGACCATCAAGCTCATAATCAGTGGCAATAGAATCATCGTCAAACAGGGGATCGTCATCATCAAACTCAAACTCAATTTCAGCGATGTTGATTTTAAAACTTTCAAGTGCTATGCCATCAACAAGGGTACTCTTCAGGTCTGCAGACTTTGATGTTGGATAGGTAGCCTGAAATTTAATGGCCGTTTTATTCTTCACCTCATCATCATCCTTGCTGCACGAGGAAAATATAGCCAGCAGGGACAATATCACTACGGTCTTCATTAGATTTAGCGTTTTCATTGTATTAGAATTTAGTTTATAAATTTTTTGTTCCTACCACTAAGACGTAAGATTTTGAAAAGGTGGTAATAGAAGATGATTTTTCCAAACAATTATTTATGAAATCCATAAGTAATGGAAACATTAAAGCTGGCCGACAGGTTGTTGGTTTTCTTGAAGCGGCTGGGCATAATGTCGTCGCCCTTAAAAATATTGTTCAGATTATAGTTTACCCTTAGGCCGGGCTTAATCATTAATCTGTTGCCCATGGCAATATTGAACTGGTAACCGGCAAGTAAACCGTAATCGAGTCTGGTGTAGTTTTGGCCAATGCTAAATTTTGTATTTGCCAGTTGTTCTTCGGCTGTGGCCAGCCTTGCAATGTAAGCCCCAACAATTGCATTACCCGGAATCCTTTTGCTATCTAAATAGTAGAAAGTCTGAAACTTTAAGTAGTTCAGATTGATGTTTTTGTCCACAAAACTGGCATTTATATACTGCTGGTAATTTTGTCCGGATTCCGATTTGAACAGGAATTCCATCCCAACCCGATAGCGACTATTAAACTCAAGCGTGGTAGTAGCGCCAATGTCCTGATGGAAAGTAGGCAGCGTATTTCCCAGCTTTTCAGGATCAAGGCCATTTCGGGTTTCATAGTTAAGTAACCAGGTGTTCTTGTATGCATAAACCAACCCAAATTCCGCAACCCGAATACTGAACCCGGAAGTATTGTCCGGGTCAGCTAGAGGAGAAGACCGTTTCTTCATCAAGTCTGAGGAAGCAGGATGATAACCGACCAGGAGATCATTGTAATCAAAAGAGAGCGGTTGAATTCTGTGAATAAGAATTTCCTTCTCAATTACAGCAGCATTTTCAACGTTCTTATTTTGGATTAGCCCTGGTTCAACACGCTTAAGGTCAGTAGCTTTTATTTCCGGAGCATCCTTCACATTTTCACTTTCGACCAATGCTTTGCGGCTATTTTCTAAAACAATGGATGAGCTATTTTTGTCTAAAGGTTTTTCCGATGGAAGATCAACCAATGCTACATGAGTTCCGGCTGTTTCCTTTTTGTTCACTTTAACAGGAATGGTTTCATCCGGTATCAATAGTTCTGTCTTGCTCACTTCGGCAGGCTGCTTTGAAACAATTACTGGTTGGACGGCATGATCCGTAATATCCTTAACCGGCAAAAGCATCAACAGAATTAGAGCGGCAGCAGCTACCATAGGCTTCAGGTGTTTTATGGCAAGTCCGTTGCCCTGTGGAGGCATAACCACATCGAGCTGCGTTGAAATATTATCCCAGGTTTCCATGAAATCCAGCTCATCCTGCACACCCTCCCACACAGAATCCCCCTCACCCACATCAACCTGATGAAGCCACTCGTTATAATCCATGTCAAACTTACTGCCTTTCATTGCTTGCTGAGTTCATATTCGTAAAGCCATTTTTGCAGGAGGTTTCTTGCTCTTTTGTACTGAGATTTTGAGGTACCCTCGGTAATGCTTAGTTTTTCGGCAATCTCTTTATGCTTCAACCCCTCAACGGCAAAGAGGTTGAACACCACCCTTGCCCCGTCGGGCAGCTTTTTGATGTAATGCAGGATAACGTCGTTTGTAAGATCGAGCAGGGAGAAGGTTCCTCTTTCCTCTTCATCGGGTTCATCAGGAAACTCATCCATAAAAACCAGCCTTTTCCTTTTTCTGAAGTAGTCAATGGCCGTATTGGTTACAATGCGTCTTATCCAGCCCTCAAGTGAGTTTTTCTCATTGAATTTTTCAAGGCCCGTAAATACTTTTATAAAAGCATCCTGAAGTATATCCTTTGCTTCCGCCCTGTCGCCACTATATGAAAGACAGATTTGAAACATGGTCTTAAAGTACTTCTCATAAAGCTGTTTTTGCAGCCTTCTGTCGTTCTTCAGACAACCTTTCAATAGCATTAATTCTTCTTCGCGTGAACCTGAAGCCATAGCACAAAAGCCTATTCATTTATGGTTAAGGTAGTTGATTGCTCTATTCTGTTGAATATCGAAGTGTAAACCTGGGTATTTATGTACTTGTTCAACAAAATGTATTCTTCGTTATCAATCACCCCAACAAACGCAGTGTTTAGCATTTCGGGGGTAATTACTGAAAACCAATAGGATGGATTAAATTGCAGGTTTCCGGTATTAACACTTTCTTTGTCAAGAACCACTTCAGGCCCTCCATTTTTATTATTGCCCAAAATTTTAAAGATCAGGGGGTCATTAACCACCATAATAATGTGTTTAGTTTTACCATTATTCGTAAACCTGCCTCTCACCATGATGCAGGGGTTTACGTCCTCAAGGTAATCCTCAATGATATCACCCAAATCATCCTGCAACTCCTCCAGGTCTTCGCCCTCTTCCAAATCTTTGACCCACTCGTGCATATCCTCGATTAAATCCTCCTCTTCAGCATCGGGTTGAAAAGTATAGGAAAATGAGAGGGGATTGTAAACGCCCTGAGGAATATCCAGAACTTCATTTGTATTGCTGAATAAAGGTATAATTACAAAGATTTTTCCTTTATCAAAGTTCCGGGTTAAGAAAACATCACCCCCCTCTTCCCTATAGCCCGATATATTGATGGAATTTAATCCCAGGTCAATTTCATCAATCACGACAGAACCGCCCAGTATCGGCGTGTCTTTAATTGTAAAATTCAAATTAAACGTTGCGGGAAGCGTATGGTCTTCCTTTTGGCAGCCTCCAATTAAGAGAGTCAGCAACATAAAAAATATTATTAACCAATTGCGATGTTTGCTTTTCATAGTTCCCACAAAAATATGGCTTATTCATCATTAAGACGAGAACATGGTGGAAAGGTTGTAATTCATTTATGAAAATCGGAAGATATTGACCCCCGAAAACATGATTATGCTGAGAGTTTGATCATGGCTCAAATTACAGATAAAAAAAGCCGATAGGCTTTCCCATACCGGCATTTAATTAAATTTTTATGCAACCAAAAGGCGGCGTAACGTTTAATAGGTTTTCTTGAGATTAACCCAGAAATATGCTCATTGTCTCAACCAAGACCTTACTTTAGAATACCATCTCTGGTACTTCGCCCTTGATGATCAGTCTGCCTTCGGTGGCAGCTTTGATTTGCTCTACGCTAACGCCGGGAGCCCTTTCAAGCAGTAAGAAGCCTTCATCGGTGATTTCGATAACGGCAAGGTCGCTCACTATTTTTTTAACGCATTTAACGCCGGTAAGGGGTAAGGTGCATTCTTTTAAGAGTTTGGATTGACCGTCTCTGCTCGTGTGCTGCATGGCAACGATGATGTTCTTGGCAGAAGCCACCAGATCCATGGCGCCGCCCATGCCTTTTACCATCTTACCCGGAATTTTCCAACTGGCAATATCTCCCTGATCGGTCACTTCAAATGCGCCAAGCACGGTGAGGTCCACATGTCCGCCTCGGATCATGCCAAAGCTTGCGGAAGAGTCAAAATAGGAGCCGCCTGGTAAAATGGTTACGGTTTGTTTACCGGCATTAATTAAATCGGCATCGGCCTTACCCTTTTCAGGGAATTGTCCCATGCCCAGCATGCCGTTTTCCGATTGAAGAATCACTTCAATCCCATCAGGCACATAGTTGGCTACCAGTGTAGGGATGCCAATGCCCAGGTTAACATAATATCCGTCCTCTAATTCTTGCGCGATGCGTTGCGCTATTTGTTCTTTTGTGAGTGCCATGGTATGAAATCAAAAATTCGTTTATAAAAATGAAGGTTTGCATTTTCTAATGTCTAATCCTCCTGATTTGAAAACTATTAGAAATTAGTTTTTAGAAATTAGAAATTCTACTTCTCCGTCAGCCTTTCAATCCGTTTTTCGTAATTGGTTCCCTTGAAAATGCGTTGAACGAAGATTCCGGGAGTATGAATTTGCATTGGATCCAGTTCGCCGGCTTCTACCAGTTCTTCCACCTCAGCGATGGTAATTTTTCCGGCGGTAGCCATGGGTTGATTAAAATTATTGGCGGTATAGCGATAAATCAGGTTACCATGGGTATCGCCTTTCCAGGCTTTAACGATTGCATAATCAGCGGTCAGACCGGTTTCCAGCAGGTGGGGTTTACCATTGAATTCGCGGACTTCTTTGCCTTCGGCCACTTCGGTACCAAAACCTGCCGGTACGAAAAAGGCAGGAATACCGGCACCACCGGCACGACAACGTTCAGCCAGCGTACCCTGCGGAATGAGTTCCACTTCAAGTTCACCGTTGAGTAACTGACGCTCAAATTCCGCATTTTCACCTACGTAACTTGAAATCATTTTTTTTATCTGATGCTTTTGTAGCAGCAGGCCAAGGCCAAAATCATCCACACCAGCATTATTTGAAATGCAGGTAAGGTCTTTTACACCGCTTTCCACAAGGGCGGAAATACAATTTTCGGGAATGCCGCTAAGGCCAAACCCTCCAACCATCAAGGTCATGCCATCTTCAATGCCTTTAATGGCTTCGCGGGCGTCTTTAACTACTTTGTTCATATTGGAGAAAATTTATAATTCAGTAAAGTATGTAGCATTTGAAGCATCAAAATTAGTGAATTATTCCACATCGCCAAAGCAAATGATTATGGCAAAACTATCTATTTGATAATGTGATCAATACACTATGCGTGCTGCTTCAATAAGTTTTTGATTATCCAGCTTATGACCAATTTGCTGATGATCGAAATAGTTGATCAGATTCAATGTGTTGAGGTTACCCACCAGTTCATAACCCGACATTGGACAACCTCCAATGCCGTTAAGTACACCATCAAAGGAACGACAACCGGCCTGATAAGCTGCATCAATTTTATCATACCATTCATTCTGTCGGGTATGCAGGTGCAAGCCAGGGTTTAATCCCGGGAAGCGATGAATGATATACGTTAAAGTCTCAGCCAGTTTATCAGCGGTACACTGTCCGATGGTATCTGCCAGCGTAATGGAATGTATGCCTTTTTCAAGCAAGATATTAATCTTCTGCGCAAGCAATTCGTTACTGTGCTTATCGCCATAAGGATTACCAAAGGCCAGGCTCATAAAAATCCTCAAAGATTTTCCGCTCTGATTGCAAATATTAATAAGTTCATCAATGATTTCGAGCGCCTTACCATCATCTGCATTGATGTTCTTCCTCAGAAACGTTGAAGAGGTAGAATAAGGAAACCCAAGAATATCCACTTTCTCCTGACTGGCTGCATCACTTCCACCGCGCACATTTCCCACAATAGCCATCAATTTGGTCTCACTTCCGGTTTTGTCCATCAGTTCCAGCACCCTCTCCTGATCCGCCATTTGTGGAATGGCCTTTGGCGAAACAAAACTGCCAAAATCAATCACATCAAAACCCACTTTTAGCAAAGCATTGATGTATTCGGCCCGCTTTTCGGGTGAAATCACGTAAGGAAGCCCCTGTTGAGCGTCACGGGGGGACTCGGTGAGTAATATTTGGTTTTCGTTTTTCATAGAACACTTTTTTTTAAGGGACGTGGGGCGAGGGGCGAGGGGCGAGGGGCGTGGGACGAGGGACGTGGAGCGAGGGACGTGGGACATGGGACGTGGGACGTGGGACGAGGGGCGGTCACAATATGATTTTACGTTTTTGTTTTGGATTCGAGCGTTTGGATTGATTTGGTCAACATTGCGATTATATTGTCCAATTTTTCAGTTCTTTCAGAAATGAGTTCTGAATCAAGCAAATGATTGCTCTTCAAAAACCAGCCTTTAGATTCCCGTGCTGACCCACGGCTAATCCTTAGATACTGTGGGTATTCCTTTCCGAAACCTCTCCCATAACCTTCTTCAATGTTAGCACTGATTGACCCAACTGCCCTAATCAGTTGCCTTGAAATCTCCTTTCCTCTGAAATCAAGCATCAGGATTTCTGTGTCATTCCAGGTCTCATCCCAGAGCTCTATGGCAAGCTTATAGAAACGTATTTCATCCAACCGATCTTTCATAAAGATTTCATTGTTAAAGCATTGAATTGATATTCGTCCCTTTTTCCCGTCCCTCGTCCCTCTTTTGCGTCTCTCGTCCCTTTTTCACGTCCCTCGTCCCTTTTCAGCGTCCCTCGTCCCGTTCCAGCGTCCCTCGTCCCTTTTCAGCGTCCCTCGTCCCTCGTCCCTTTCAAGCGTCCCTCGTCCCTTTTCAGCGTCCCTCGTCCCTAACACCCAATATACCTCGAAATCACCAGCCGCTGTATCTCCGATGTCCCCTCCCCTATCTGCAACAAACGTTGATCACGGTAGAAACGTTCAATTTCATAATCTTTCATAAGTCCATAACCACCGTGAATTTGAACAGCCTCGTCGGCTACCTCCTTGGCGATTTCGGAACAATAGAGTTTGGACATTGCAGCTTCCTTGGCAAAGGGCTGATTGGTGTCTTTCAGCCAGCAGGCTTTATAGAGCAGGTTGCGGGCAAGTTCAATTTTCAGGGCCATGTCGGCCAGCTTAAAGGCGATGGCCTGAAACTTAGCGATGGGCTTACCAAACTGTTTGCGCTCCTGAGCATAGTTGAGGGCAAGTTCAAAAGCACCTTGTGCACAACCCAAACCCATGGCTGCAATGGATAAACGACCGGAATCCAGGGTAGAAAGCATGATTTTAGAACCTTCCCCAATTTGACCAAGCACATTTTCTTCCGGCACACGACAATCGTCGAAGAAAAGCTGGGCGGTATCAGAGGCACGCCACATCATTTTGCCATGCATGGTTTGCGGGGTGTAACCAGGCGTTCCCCTATCCACCAGAATAGTGGTAAACTCTTTCTTTCCTTCGTTGTCGCTGGTTACCGTCTGAACAGTAGTGCCAATGGAGATATCGGCAGAACCATTGGTAATAAATATCTTGGAACCATTGATGACCCACTCCCTATTTTCGAGGATGGCACGGGTTTTTGAGCCGCGGGAATCACTGCCGGCATCGGGTTCGGTTAATCCAAATGCCCAGAGTGCCTCCCCGGTGCAGAGGCGGGGCAGGTACTTCATCTTTTGTTCTTCGCTGCCGAAATAGTACAGCGGTCCAATTCCCAGAGAGTTATGCGCAGCCAGTGTAGCCGCCTGGGAACCATCAATGCGGGCCAGCTCTTCCACGGCAATAATGTAGGAGACATAGTCCATGCCATGGCCGCCATATTTCTCGGGAAGGTAAATGCCGAAGAGGCCCAACTCGCCCATCTTTCGGGTCAGTTCAGCCGAAAACTCGGCTTTGTCGTCCAGTTCCCGCGCTACGGGACGGATTTCTCGTTCAGCAAAACTTCTAACCGTTTCGCGAATCATTTTGTGTTCTTGTGTTAAGTTGTAGTCCATATTTTATA
>JAVEQP010000136.1:0-7510 GCA_034007585.1 Lentimicrobium sp.
GGTCTTTGGCTTTTGGTCTTTGGTCTTTAGTCTCCTCATCCCCCCGTCCCCTTGTCGCCCCATCGCCCTATCGCCCAATCGCCTTGTCGCCCCATCGCCTTGTCGCCCCATCGCCCATTCGCCCAATCGCCTTGTCGCCCCATCGCCTTGTCGCCCCGTCGCCCCATCGCCCAATCGCCTTGTCCCCCCGTCCCCTTGTCGCCTTGTCGCCCCATCGCCTTGTCGCCCCGTCGCCCCATCGCCCCGTCCCCTTGTCTCCATTTCTCCCCTTCTCCAAGTCCCAATTCAAGCGTCCCACGTCTCCCGTCCCTTCATACAGATTATTTGAAATCAAAAACCTGCAATCAAAAAATTAATTCTACCTTTGCGCGCTTTATTTTAATTTAATTTATGCTTAATTTTGAACAACTTGGCTTAAATCCCTCCCTTTTAAAGGCCGTGGAAGCTCTGGGTTTTAAAGAGCCCATGCCTGTTCAGGCAGAAGTAATACCAGTGCTCATCGAAAAACCTACCGATCTGGTAGGCCTTGCACAGACCGGTACCGGCAAAACGGCCGCTTTTGGCTTGCCTGTGCTCCATCACATTGACCCTAAAGTAAAAAAAGTACAGGCCCTGGTGCTCTGTCCTACCCGTGAACTCTGCCTGCAGATTTCGCGCGACATGCGCAGCTATGCGGAATTTATTCCCGGAATCAAAATTGCAGCTATTTACGGAGGCGCCAGCATTGAGATACAGATCAGGCAATTGAACGAAGGACCCCAGATTATTGTAGCTACTCCCGGACGCCTCAACGATATGATTCGCCGTAAAAAAGTGGATCTTAGTCAGGTGGAATGGGCAGTGCTGGATGAAGCTGACGAAATGCTTGACATGGGATTTCAGGAAGATGTGGATACCATCCTCGAAACAACTCCGAAAGAAAAACATACGCTCCTTTTCTCGGCTACCATGCCGGATGAAGTAGAACGTATTCTTGCCAAATACATGACCAATCCGGTGATAAAAACGTTGGGAAAACGCAATACCGGCACGGCCAATGTAAAGCACATCTATTATATGGTGCAGGCCCGCGATCGTTATGCTGCTCTCAAACGCATCGCCGACTTCAATCCACGCATCTATGCCATTATATTCTGCCGCACCCGCATAGAAACCCAGGAAATAGCCGACTCACTTATCCGCGATGGTTATAGTGCTGACTCTTTGCATGGGGATTTGTCGCAGGCAGCCCGCGACAATGTAATGTCGCGCTTCCGCAGCAGAACCATTCAGATGCTGGTAGCTACCGACGTGGCTGCACGCGGTCTGGATGTTAAAGACCTTACCCATATAATCAATTACAACCTACCTGACGATTCGGAGGTATATATCCACCGCAGCGGACGCACCGGAAGGGCCGACAAAACCGGTACCTGCGTTTCAATCATCAACCTGAAAGAAAAGTTCAAGATTAAACAAATCGAGAAGAAAATTGGCCGTGAATTTGGAAAAGCCAAAGTTCCTACCGGTGTTCAGGTATGTGAAAAGCAACTCTTTCAACACGTTGACCGCATGGAAAATGTGGATATTGATGAAGAAATTGAGTCCTTCCTCCCGGTAATTTACCGTAAGCTGGAATGGATGAACCGGGAAGAGATTATAAAACGCTTTGTCTCCTTAGAGTTTAATCGTTTCCTGGAATATTATCGTGACGCCCGCGACCTTAATGTAGATGAAACACAGCGTAGCAAAGAAAAAGAACCGTCTGAAGAACGTGGTAACCGGAGAGACAAACGCGGTGAAAGTCGTGATCGTAGCGAACGTCGCGACCGTGGTGACCGTAATGCTGATTTTACACGTATGTTTCTGAGTGTAGGTCGCAAGGACAAAGTCTTACCCCCTCAAATTATTGGCATCATCAACGAAGTAACCCGCTCCCGTGAAATTCGCATAGGGCGCATCGACATACTGGACAGCTATTCTTTTGTAGATGTGGACAGTAGTTCCGTCGAAAAAATTTTAAAGGCTTTTGGCAATGAAAATGCGAATCCCCGTGGAATAAGAATAGAAAAAGCCTCAGAACGTGACGAAGACAGTTCAGCGAGCCATAAGAAGAGCAGTTTTGCTTCTTCAAAATTCAGTAAGCGTGGAAAGCCATCAGGTGATAAGCATCACAGTGGTGATGTATGGAAAAAACCTGAGCGTAAAAACCCCGCTTTCCGCAAGAAAAAAGGAAAATAATCTCCGCTCAGACTGATAAATATATCTGCCAAAAAAGGATGCCCATGGGCATCCTTTTTCTTTAATTGCAATGTATGTTTTATTAACTATCCAGGGCAAGATACCGTTCGGCTTCCATTGCTGCCATACAACCGGTACCGGCTGCAGTTACGGCCTGCCTGAATACATGATCCTGCACATCTCCTGCTGCGAATACTCCGTGAATATTCGTTTGGGTAGTTCCCGGTTTGGTTTTAATGTATCCGTTATCATGCATGTGAATATGTTTGGCAAAAAGTTCGGTATTGGGTTTGTGCCCAATGGCTACAAAAAAGCCTTCCACATCAATGGTACGTTTTGCTCCGGTTTTAACATTCTCGAGCAAGGCACCGGTAACTATTTTACCATCGCCCAGTACTTCACGGGTTAAATGATTCCAGAGGATTTCAATGTTTGGAGTATTCATTACCCGTCTTTGCATTGCCTTGCTGGCGCGCAATTCATCCCGGCGAACAATCATATACACTTTACGGCCAAGTTTGGACAGGTATGAAGCCTCTTCACAGGCAGTGTCTCCTCCGCCAACCACTGCCATATCCTTGCCACGGAAAAAAAAGCCATCGCAGGTAGCACAGGCCGAAACTCCATGACCCATATATTTGGCTTCTGATTCCAGCCCAATGTATTGGGCTGTAGCTCCGGTGGCGATAATAATCGTTTCTGCCAGCATAGTTTTGGTTTCATCTGCAACTACCCTGAATGGTCTTTTTGATAAATCCACTTCAGTAACAATGCCCCAGCGCATATCCGTACCGAAACGTTCAGCCTGGCGTTGCATATCTATCATCATTTCAGGACCCTGAACTCCATCGGGATACCCCGGGAAATTGTCAACCTCGGTAGTAGAGGTCAACTGTCCGCCTGGTTGCAAACCTTGATAAACAACTGGTTTAAGATCGGCCCTGGCTGCATAAATGGCTGCAGTATAGCCTGCCGGACCAGATCCGATAATCAAACATTTAATTTTTTCAACTTCTTGATTCATAATAAAGTGATTGGAGAATTTAAGATTCTTTTAATTTTTCAAAAGTAAACATTTTGGCCTTAATTCCAAAAACATGCCAAATATTTAACTATATGATTATCCGATACTTAGCTAAGAGACAAATTGGCACTTGGGAATAATTTCATTTTTAATACTTTTTTTGTTTTTAAAAGCCAAAAATTAGTAAATTTGCATCCTCAAACCGGGGTGTGGCGCAGTTGGCTAGCGTACTTGCATGGGGTGCAAGTGGTCGTCAGTTCGAGTCTGACCACTCCGACACAATTAACACTGAAACCCTTAGCTGATAAGGGTTTCTTTTTTTATGAACACCCTGTCAGTTTTCCGGGTAAGAGCGTCCATTACTTTTATTCCTTCATTTTTACAATTCAGGACTTTTGAAAATCTATCTCTTTAGCGTGCTACTATCCTATAAATAGCTATTTAATCGAGGCTTTAAAAAATGTTTATAATTTAGTTACTACAAGAAAAAAGTAACCATCTTTTTCTTGCCCAAAGTCTTTAAACTCCAGGGGCTCACCAGGGTATTTCTGGTCAACTTCCAGCTGAACCGTAAAACCATCAAAAGGCTGTGGAAGCGTTACTTTTTCTTGCCCTTCCTCAAGTAATTTCCCAATGGCAATCTGGATCTCAGCTAAAAACTGTTTAGATTTCTTGATCATTTTTTCCAGGTTTTTAAGATGTGATGGTTTCTCCAATATTAATTTTTCAACTTTTCAAGTTACCTTAATTTTAAGGTAGCTTATACAGGCAAAGATAAAAAAATAAAAATTACCAGACAAGATTATTCAAATGGTTTGTACTCAATTTTTGTGGTAAATCCTATTCACTCCAATTAAGGTTTAATTGCTTGAGATAATTATTCATTAAAAATTTACCCTCATTCATTTCAAAAAAAAACCGGACAATTACTTGTCCGGCTCTTTTCGATTATCAATGATCTTTATGCAGGGTGTGTTTACTTGCGGCCCAGTTTTTCGAGAATTTTATCGGCTTCCTGGTGATGGTAGTTGTTTTTATCGGCCGCAATCATGCGAAATTGTTCAACGGCAAAATCAATTTGCTCATTTTTAAGGTAGCACAGCCCGAGGTACCATTCGGCATGTTCTACATAGAGGTTGTTCTTATCCTCAATTATGTATCTGAATGCCTTTACGGCATCATCAATACGATTGGTTTCGATATAAGAAATTCCATTGTAGAACCATACTGCAATATTGGAGCTATCCTTATCAAGTATTTCGGCAAAAAACAGGGAAGCTCCCTGGAAATCTTTTTGCTGGAACTTAAGAATAGCTTCCACTATGTTAGCATTGCCCGAACGGGTGAGTTCAATACTACGATCGGAATCGTAATACATACTAAACAACTTGTCGGCCGTGTAGGAGCGCTGCTGTGTCAGCAGTAATGCACCGCCCGCTATTATCAGTATTGCAATCACTGCTGCAGCAGCTAATTGCCACCTCCGCGGTTGCAGGCTGATAATTTTGGGAGCAACATTCTGCTGTTTCGAATCATTAAATACACTGATAACTTTTCGTCGGAACTCTATTACATCTTCATTTTGAAGAATGTCATTGAGTTCTTTGTCCAGTTTCAGTTCCGCCGATAGTTCCGCATTGCTTTGCAGCTCTTTGCCGAACCATCGGAGCTCATCCTCTTTCATTTCCCCAGCTATAAATCTTTCGATTAGCTGGGAATACTTGAGTTTTTTAGTCATCGGACAGAAATTTATGGCACTTGGGATCATTGATAATTTTCTTCTTTAGTTCCTCTTTGCAGAGGTATTTGCGCGTTTTAGCATACTTCTCAGTTTTGTAACCCATCTCATCAGCTATTTGCCTTAAACTTATGTTTTTCAAAAACATTAACAACACCTTCTGACAGTCGGCATTGAGGGTAAGGAAATGTTGCTGATATAAACGCAGTTTTTCCATGTCTTCGGTATGCAATTGAGCAACTTCATTTTCTGGAAGCACTACAAAATTCTCCACCTCAGCAAACTGAATCCTGAATCTTTTTCGTTCTGTCAGTTTCTGTAGCCAGAGATTACGGCTTACCGAATATAGATAAGTATGAAAAGAACTGTTTAAATTAAGGCTGTGGGCCTTAATTTTCTTAAAAACTACAATCAGCGAATCCTGAAAAATGTCTTCAGCATCCTCATCACTTCCACTATTACTCATCACCAGATATCTAATCATCGGATAATCAGACTGGTAAATATATCTAATGATGAAATCACTTCGCAAGCGCAAGCCTTCAATGATTGCTTCATCAGAGTAGTGGATCATTTTATTGTATGTTAATCAGATTTTTTTGAAAAGGTAATACGGTTTTTAGCATTTTTTTAAAAATAGTTTTCAACAATGTTGATTTAGACATCAGCCTGAAAGATAATAAAAAAAATATCAACATGTAAGATACACCCTATCAGTAAATTACATATTTTGTCAATATCTTTTTACTAAAATCTTTCATTTTTAGGTATTACCTTTTTGTTTTTTCCTGATTAATAGAGGAATCATTATCCTTCAGTGCTGAAAAATACAAAAGAGTTTAATCTTTCTATTAATTTTTTCAACAAAGATAATTTTTCTACTTTTGAGCGCCAGTACTTCGATCAAAAATAAATCACCTCAATTGCATTGCTTTTAAGTACTAAACTTTTCATTCAAATAAACAACAAAAATAACCAGGATTTTTTTGCAAACAAAATTTATATCCACAAACAACTGATTATTAACAAAAATCCCCGTAACAATGAAAAAGAATTTTACACTTTCGCTCTCAGTACTCAGTATAGTACTCCTGTTTGCCTCATCCGTCTTTGCACAATCTGACATTAGCGGATCTGTGCTCTACCATTATAAGGCCAACAAACCGATTCCGTCGGTAAACCTTAGTCTGATAGATGTAGATGGAAATTTAGTGGCGACAACCACCACCGCATTGAATGGTACGTTTAACTTTGCCAATGTACCCTATGGTACTTATTCCATGGAAGCTTCCACTTCTATCTCTCCCGGAGGTATTAATATGGCCGATGCCTTTTTAATGTTTATGCATTTGCTTAACCTCTACCCGTTTACTCCAATGCAACAGCTTGCAGCCGATGTTGACGGCGATGGCAGTGTAACCTGGAACGACTACTTTACCGTATTGGTGGGATGGTTTATTCAGGGCTATCCTTACCCGGCAGGGGCATGGGTTTTTGAAACAACTACCTATACCCATTCAGCAAATAAAACCAACTGGCCTACTGCCGGTGGTTCAAGTTCTGGAGATGTTAACGGAACCTTTGTTCCATCAACACGCGATCTACCAGCGATTGAAGTTAGCTATACCAAACAGACTCTGGCCAATAACTTTACCCTTAATATAGAAACCGGTGAAGTGGCCGAGGTTTCCGCCATGGGAATGGTTGTAAATTATGCCGCTAATGAAATTGACATTACCCGGGTAAGCAGTCCGCTGGGCGACATCAGCTATACCGCTGAAAATGGCCAAATCCGTGCCACCTGGGTCAATACCAACAGCAGCGACAAATCGCTCACAAGCGACAATGCAGTACTGGTAATTGAAGGAAACACTACAGCCTCCTATACAGGCGGTGATCTTAAATTTGAACTTGATGCCCGCAGCCACCTGGTCGACAACCAGGGCAATCTGATTGCTACCCGTTACACTGTTCCCTTGCTCACCGCCGGTGAACACTTGTCAGGCAACTATCCAAACCCTTTTAATGGCACCACTACCATTAATTATACGCTGCCGGAGGATGGATTTGTAAACATTAACTTGTACAATCAGCAGGGACAACTGGTAAAAGTAGTTACCAGCAGAGAAGCTGCCGCCGGCAACTATCAGGTACAGGTAAACAGTGAAGGTCTTACAGCAGGTGTTTATTACTATACCCTTCAGACAAAAGGCAACAACCCCCTGAACGAAACCAGGCGAATGATAATAACCCGTTAATAATCAACAGGTTTTGTGGGAAACAGGGAATCATAGAGGTTCCCTGTTTTTTTTTACCTGATTTAAACTTTATATTTACTAACTTCTTATATTTGTGGGCAATAAAACCCATTTGCAGGACACTACTCCACCTGATGAACGCACTGAGACTCAAATTACGGCCGGCATTGTACATTTTTCTCCTGGGAGTAATGTGTACAGCCTGCAATAAAAATGACCCACCCTTAAAACCTGTTAATGAAAAGGTTAGAGGGAGTATAGATGCATCAG
>JAVEQP010000137.1:0-7214 GCA_034007585.1 Lentimicrobium sp.
TCAAAGTCGCACCCTGACTCTTAATACAGGCACGACCCGACTCCAGATGGCACCCAGGCTTTGGCGTGCAGTCAGAACGCGACTTTTGGTGGCACCCGGGCTTTGTTAAGGCTTGCCTGGCAGTCGCACCCTGACCTGGGGTGGATGTGGGGCGCACTTCCAACATTGACAGAAGCACATTGTACCAAATCGAAAAAGGGAATGGAAGTGTTTCGATGGCTGCTTATTTTAATACATTGAGGGTTTTAGGATTACAGGATGATTTCCTGAAACTTGCGGCAGATGATGTATTTGGCAGAAAACTTCAGGACCTGAGTTTAATGAGTAAAAAATAATTATGTCAACTATAAAAACAGATATGCTGGTTTATGCGCATTGGTTGGGAATCAAAGATCCTAAATTGATCGGTGTGTTAAGTGCACAGCGAGCAAAAGGCAAAAAGGCATTCAGTTTTGAATACGCTGATGATTGGATTAAGTCCGCAGAGCAAGTATTACTGGACCCGGATATTGGTTGGTATAAAGGACAACAATATCCGGCTGGGAAAGAGAATTTTGGAATCTTTTTCGATTCGATGCCAGACACGTGGGGAAGAACCTTGATGAAACGGCATGCAGCACAAAAAGCCAAGGCGGAAGGTAAGGCTACACCGGGTTCTCCATGCAATTGAAAATTGGCAAAGAATGGTGGGTTTCAAAAAGAGGGGGACTGGGTCTTGCCGCAACCTATGGCACAACCACATTGACGAATTCACCCGGGGGTGGAATAGAAGAACGATTGAGCAGCAACAACCTGGGAATATTATTTAACGCAACATTAAATTAATTGCGACGGATAAAATTATAACTTCTTGTGATGGTAGCAGATTAACAGCGGGTGAACTATGAGCCTAATTAGTGTCGGCTATCCTATACACACTTTCATTTACACGACGGATTTGGCAGAATCCCGAAAAGTGCTTCAGCTAAAGGCTTTTACACATTTTAACAATCTGCATATAACTTTAAGATTTACGTTTATTTTGATGAATCTATTAAGCCTAAAAACACTATATTAGCAGTGATTTTGAAATCCGATGGATTAGAGTGAAAGTATTGATATCAAGGCGAAAAAATAAGAGGTTTTCAATAAACCAATCATGGTAATCAATTTAAACAGGAAATGGAAAACGAGAATAATCAACCACAAGAACAGCTTAACAACCCGTTGCACGGGGTGAAATTAGCAACTATATTAGAGGTGTTGGTTGAAAAGTATGGCTGGGAAAGGTTATCGATGAAAATCAACATCAATTGTTTTAAAGAAAACCCTTCAATTAACTCCAGCCTTAAGTTCTTAAGAAAAACCCAATGGGCAAGAGATAAAGTTGAACAACTTTATCTAAATTTACAGAAGAAAAAGAAATAGACCAGACTACAACAACCCAAACCGGATTCAACAAGATATTAAGCCCGGATTGTTGGTAAATATCTCTAAAACAATTACATATACATCATATGCAGAGAGACTTAAATGAGCTTGTTGCAGCAAATATTATCTCGCAAGAGATCGCTGACAAGATTCAGGATTACTACGGAAGTAAAAAAGGCCGGTCTGTAAACTGGCTTTTCGTGGTCTTTGGTATTCTTGGCTCCATTTTAATTAGCCTTGGAATTATCCTGATCATAGCTCACAATTGGGATAATCTTATGCCGATGACAAAAACTGTGCTGGCTTTCATACCGCTGCTTATCGGGCAAGTGCTGAGTGGATATGTAATTGTCAAAAAGCTGGAAAATATTACCTGGCGGGAGAGTGTTTCAGCTTTCGTTTTCTTCTCAGTTGGCGCAACCATTTCTCTGGTTAGTCAGATATACAATATTCCCGGCAACTTAAGCTCATTTATAATGATCTGGATGCTCCTCTGTCTTCCCTTGGTTTATTTAATGAAATCGTCCATCACTTCCCTTCTTTACATCATTGGGATAACCTACTTTGCTTGTGAAACCGGTTATTGGTCCCATCCTTCTTCTGAATCCTATACCTATTGGATACTCCTGATTATGGTTTTGCCTTATTATTATTATTATTTGTTGAAGAAAAAGCCCGAAAGCAACTTCACGGTTTTTCATAACTATTTTATTCCGATTTCAATTGTAATTACGCTGGGAACAGTGGCAAATACAATGGGAGAACTCATGTATATCGCATATTTCAGTCTCTTTGGGTTGTTTTATCAAATTGGTAGCATGAAACATTTCAAAAACCAAAAACTGAGCAATAACAGTTACTTTATTATTGGTTCCCTGGGTACAATAGTGCTATTGTTAACCTTAAGTTTTGATTGGTTTTGGAAAGACCTGAGGTACAATAATTTACAGCTATCTGAGATGATGGTATCGCCCGAATTTTATGTAACAGTTTTTTTAACCCTTCTTGCAGGAGCGCTACAGTACCGGAAGCATTATCTTAGGGATCTGGCTGGCATTAAACCCATCTCAGTGGTTTTTGTAGTTTTTATTATCACTTTTTTCATTGGACTTGCTTCGCCTGTAGCAGTAGTGATTATCAACATTCTTGTACTGGCTTTAGGGATATTAACCATAATAGATGGTGCAAAGCAAGACCACCTGGGCATTTTAAACTTTGGCTTACTGATTATTACAGCTCTGGTCGTATGCCGATTCTTTGACACTAATTTGAGTTTCGTAATCAGAGGATTGCTATTTATATCGGTAGGATTTGGGTTTTTCATGACAAATTACTGCATGCTTAAAAAAAGGAAAACACATGAATAACAGAAAGTTAATATTAGCCGCGTTTATTCTTGTAGCCCTGGCACAACTTTACGTCCCTGCCAAAATGATACTCGATAGAGAAAACGTATTGACTAACGGCATAGAATTTAAGTTCAGGACGGCTCCAATTGACCCCAACGATCCGTTTAGAGGGAAGTACATCAATCTTCAGTATGAAAATAGCCTGACTGAAATTCAAAGTGAAGAGGATTGGCTTAGTGGCGAAGTCATCTATGTTATTCTTACAAAAGACACCCATGGATTTGCAACAATAACATCTGTTTCAAAGACTAAACCATCTGATGAATTCTCATTTGTTAAAGCAAAAGTGAGATTTATGAGTACCGATAGAACCCTTGCTTTTGATTATCCTTTTGACAGGTACTACATGGAAGAATCAAAAGCATACGAGGCTGAGCAGGTATATAGAGAATCTTTACCTGACTCTACTCAGGTGGCTTATGCTTTGGTAAAGATTAAAGATGGTGAAGCTGTGCTTAAGGATGTCCTGATTAATGGTGTTTCAATTAGAGATATCGTGAGTAGTGAACGAAAGGAAATTAAATAAAACTGTTTGCTGATGGGTAGTATAAAACAGGAAAATACATGAGACGATAAAAACAATTATTAAAGTTTTAGCATTAGGGACGCTATTCGCTTTAGCCTCATGTGAAAAAGATGATAAACTTACGGAAGCGTTTACTTTAAATTCGGCTCAATACAAATACAAAGGATTTCTCTTTGAAGACCTGAAAATACTTCGACTTCGCTCAGCGTGACAGCATACTGCCATTCTGAGCGAAGTCGAAGGGGAGAATAATCAGGGCTCTTGTTATCCCTGACTTTAGGGAAGTAATCAGTAAAAAGAGGCTCAGCTTTTGCTACCGATGAAAAGGATTTCGTTGGCTACAACCTCGGTAACATAATGCACCACGCCGTCTTTGTCAGTCCAGTTGCGGTAGGTAAGTTTGCCTTCCAGGGCGACTTCTTTGCCCTTGGTGAGGAATTTTTCGCAGGTTTCCGCCAGCTTACCCCAGACAACTACCTGGTGCCATTGGGTCTCTTTTACTTTCTCCCCTTCTTTGTTGTTGTATTCGTCATTGGTGGCCAGCGAAAACCGGGCTACTTTCTTGTTGCTTTCAAGCGCCTTAACTTCCGGGTCCATGCCCAGGTGCCCAATCAATTGTACGCGATTTCTTAATGAGTTCATGATGATAAAGGTTTTAAAAATTTATAAAAATTGTTTTCAATGTGATAATCAACCTGCTTTCCGGGCATCCAGCATTACCAGTTCGTTGATCACTATTTCGGTAATGTAGCGGATTTTCTCTTCCTTGTCCGTGTATGACCGGTGCATGATTTTACCTTCAAGAGCAACCTCCTTGCCTTTGGTAAGGTATTTCTCGCATATGGTGGCCAGCCCGTTCCAGGCAATTACGTTATGCCACTGGGTTTCTTCTACCTTTTCGCCGGCTTTGTTAAAGTAGATATCGCTGGTAGCCAGACTGAATTTTGCTACTTTCCGGTTTTTGTCGAGGGTTTTTACTTCAGGATTGGTGCCAAGGCGACCAATAAGTTGTACTGAATTTCTGAGTGAGTTCATGGTGTTTGTTTTTTTAAGATGATTACATTTTTAACTTTAACTAACCGGCCTGGCGGCCACTGATCATAAGCAGATCATTTACGGTGATTTCGGTTACCAACCGGGTTTTACCTTCACTATCGGTATAAGAACGATATCCAATACGTCCCTCCACGGCAATCTCACGACCTTTGGTCAGGTATTTGCCACAGATTTCGGCGAGTTTACCCCAGACAACAAGATCGTGCCACAGGGTACGCAGGGCTTTCTCTCCATTTTTACCGGCGGCCCGCTCATGGGTGGCCAGTCTTAACTTTGCCATTACACTTCCGTTTTCGAAAGTTTTCATTTCCGGATCAGCTCCCAGGAGCCCGATCAACTGTACACGGTTTTTTAAAGCTTTCATTTTGTTTTGATTTTTTGCCCGAAGGCGTTCAACTATTTATGTTACTTCACTTGTCCTAACCTCTTGGCTTTCGGTTGAACGATGAAGCAAAAGTACGGTGAGGTGTTCGCCTGAGTCGGTTAATAACCAGTTACAGTCGGATGTAGTCGTTTGTAAACGCTTAAAAACGAATATTAAAAATACAATGCACTATTTATCAATAAGTTATATTTTATTACTAATAAATTGAAGCAAATATTATTTTTTAGCTACATTGCTCCTTATCTTTGTATTCACTTTTACCATTAAAAAATCTGAAATTCATTCACTTTAAATCTGTTAACTATGGCCAAATCACTGGATACCAAGAAAGAAGCCAAAAAGGCGCCAACCAAATCCTTAAAGGAAAAAAGAGCCGAAAAGAAAGAAAAAAAGGCCAAAGGCTGATGGCCGGCATAGTAGAACTCAAACTTCAAGGGCTATGGTTAATTTTTACCAGCCCTTTTTTGTTTTGCAGAAATTTACTATTTTTACATAATGATTGAGCCAATACGCTTAAAATAAGACCAGCCCAAATGTAATTCCGGATTTTTACAAGAGAATCATACTGGCTATTCATTTAAAAATAAATTAATCACACCACGCTATGGAAAGGAGATGCCTTGATTGTGGCGCACCCCTGTTAGGCCGGGCCGACAAAAAGTTTTGTGACGATCAGTGCCGCAACAATTACAACAACCGACAGAACAGCAACACCAGCACTCAAATGCGCAACATCAACAATATCCTGCGAAAGAACCGAAGGATTTTAGCCGGACTTATTCCTGATGATAAAATTACGGTGCATAAAGATAAACTATCTGCTGAAGGCTTTAATTTCAATTATATTACCAATCTGTATATCACCCAGAAAGGCAGTACCTACCGCTTTGTTTATGAATTTGGATATCTTGAGCTGGACAATGATTTTTACATGCTGGTGCATCGAAAGAAACAGTAACACAGCAATTCCGGCGGGTAATAAATTGTATATTCCCACAGCATTATTATCTTTGCATTCGATCTAAATAAGCATAAGCCATGAAAAATATTGATACTTATAATTTCGCAGGCAAACGCGCACTGACCCGCGTTGATTTTAATGTTCCCCTGGATGATAACCTGAAAATAACCGACACTACCCGCATTGACGCGGCCCTGCCCACCGTTCGCAAAGTACTGAAAGAAGGCGGTTCCGTAATCCTGATGTCGCACCTGGGCCGGCCCAAAAAGAAAGGAGAGAACAAACTCTCACTCATACATATTCTTCCTTACCTGAATCATGTGCTTAAGCTTGAAGTAAAATTTGCCGACGATTGTATGGGTGAATCGGCCAAAACCCTAAGCGCCAATCTTAGACCGGGTGAGGTGCTTTTACTCGAAAATCTGCGCTTTTATGAAGAGGAAGAGGGAAAACCCCGACTGCCCGAAACCGCCACGGATGAAGAAAAGAAAGCAGCCAAAGCATCCGTTAAGGAAAAACAGAAAGAATTTACCAAACAACTGGCCTCGTATGCCGATTGCTATATCAATGATGCCTTCGGTACTGCCCACCGGGCCCATGCTTCTACCGCACTGGTTGCCGGTTATTTTCCGGAAGATAAAATGTTCGGCTATCTGATGAACGCTGAAGTGGGAAGCCTCAACAAGTTGCTAAAAGAGGGTAAAAAGCCGTTTACCGCTGTTTTGGGCGGTGCAAAGGTTTCCGGTAAAATTCAGATCATCAATCATCTGCTGCACAAGGTGGACAACCTGATTGTAAGCGGTGGCATGATGTTTACTTTTATCAAAGCCATGGGTGGCAACATTGGTAATTCGCTGGTGGAGGATGACCTGCTTGAACTGGCTAAAAATACCCTAGAAGGCGCTAAAATGCATGGCGTAAACCTGATTTTGCCTCTGGATGCCATCGCTGCGGATGCTTTTGCCAACGATGCCAAAACCCGTCTGGTAAAAGCCGATGAGATTCCCGACGGATGGATGGGCCTGGATATTGGACCGGAATCTATAGCCCTGTTCGATAAAATCCTGATGAATTCAAAAACCATACTCTGGAATGGCCCAATGGGCGTGTTTGAAATGCCTAAATTTGCCGAAGGCACCATTCAAATTGCCAAATCTATAGCCAATGCAACCCAAAAAGGCGCTTTCTCACTGGTAGGCGGCGGCGATTCAGTGGCGGCAGTCAATAAGTTTAAACTGGCCGATAAGATAAGTTATGTAAGTACCGGCGGTGGTGCCATGCTGGAGTTTATCGAAGGGAAAGTGCTGCCAGGCGTAGCGGCGATTGAGAAGTAGGGAGTAAGGAGTTGTGAGTTGTGAGTTCTGGGTTCCGGGTTCCGGGTTCGCTTGTCTCGTGAAAGCATAGCGATAACGAGAGGGTTCTTGGTTTTGGGTTCGTGGTTCTTAGTCTTTGGTCTTTAGTCTTTGG
>JAVEQP010000138.1:0-5175 GCA_034007585.1 Lentimicrobium sp.
GGTTTACCCCGTTTTTTCGGGGAATTGGGGGTACGCGATGCAACAACGACTACAGAACCCCAGCGGGGTTACCTATTTGTCCCAATAAAAAGGTAGGATAATGAAGAATTTCATCTTTATTCCCCTATTGCCAATTTCTCGAGCGTTGCGATATAATTTGCTGCCGGCAAAATGAGCGGCTCTATATCCTCCTGAGTAAGGTTGAACATATCATCGTAATCCCCTGTCTGCCGAAGCTCATATAATTTAGAATAGAGTTTTCCTGCATCCTTAGATATAATGCCAGATTTTATAAAATGAATTCCTAGTAAGTGTATAACTCCACTGTGTGTATGTGCAGTAAAATTATTCGCGACGAGCAATGCCCCGGTTACATAATAGCATGCATAATATAGCCTGTTCGCAACAGCATTCCAGTATTGCAGTTGTGCAATTCCTTTTGCTTCATTTAGTGTATTCCATGCTTTCTCTATCCTAAAACTGAGGATGGCAGCTCTTTCTTCCTGTGTAAGGCTCATAACAGAACCCCTTCCTGTTCAACATTTTTATAAAAGGGTGTAAAGCTACGTTTTCTCCACTCGTTGATCGTATAAAGTTTTACAGAAAATTGTTGGTTCAAACTCCAACCCAATTCAAAGAGTGGATAAGCAATCTCATCGAAGTCAGTAGAGTCAATTTTCTCTTTATCCAACAAAACCAATATATCCCAATCTGAATCAGGGCCTGGGTTGCCTCTTGCTCTCGAACCAAAAAGTATGGCTTTTGCCTGAGGGGCAAGAATTCTTAATTTTTCGCTGATTAAACCCGTAATACTGTCTTTATCAACATGCATTGTATGATTCTTTGTTACAAAGTTACTAAATAAATTACCTTAACCGATGATAATTCTAACCTCAGATGTCTTTTATAGTTTAAAGCAAAAATTGAACAAATTTTCGCTAAGCATTTTTGAACAGGGAATTACAGGATAGAATACCATTCAACGATGACAGTTCAGAGGATGAGGTTTCTTAAGGATTTAGAATCGGTATAAGGTCAGACATCCCAGCGGGGTTCCCCTATTTTACAGTAGTTCATTCTCATATAAAAGAAAGAATAGGGCAATCCCTCTGGGGTTCGGCCTAATCGCCTATTGTGCGTCCGAGGAGGGGCAAATTTCAAATAACCATGGGTGTAACGAAGTGAAACACACAAATTACTGCACACACACCTCACCCCTTTTAACGACTAAAGCCCTTAACAAAATCTCAAAATTATTTTGTACCTTTGAAGCCCATTAGAGGCCTGTGCCCAAAAGTCTGGGAATAGCCTGATTTTTAGCTTTTAACACCTTGATTTCTATCATAAAAACTATAAATTTCTGACATGGAAAAAGTAATGATCCGCCTGCGCATGGGCTCAAACGATGCGCACTACGGTGGCAACCTGGTTGATGGTGCCAAAATGTTACAACTCTTCGGCGACGTGGCCACTGAACTGCTTATCCGCAACGACGGCGATGAAGGCCTGTTTGTGGCTTATGACATGGTTCAGTTCACAGCCCCGGTATATGCCGGCGAATTTATTGAAGCCGAAGGCAGCATCACCAGCGTGGGTAACTCCTCACGCAAAATGACATTTGAAGCCCGCAAGGTGGTCATTCCACGTCCGGAAATTTCCGCATCCGCAGCCGATTTCCTGGAAGAGCCTATTGTGGTTTGCCGCGCTACCGGCACCTGTGTGGTTCCTGTAAAATGCCAACGAAAGAATAAATAAAAACCGGATCATTTTCCATCCGGTAAATTAAACCAGTAACAAACAATTAAACCATGGAAAAACTAATCATCACTGCCGCCATTAGCGGTGCCGAGGTACTCAAAGAGCACAACCCTGCTGTACCCTACACCAAAGAAGAATTTGTGCGCGAAGCCAAATCTGCCTACGACGCGGGGGCAAGCATCATCCACCTGCATGTTCGCTGGGACGATGGTACACCCACCCAGGACAAAGGAAGGTTCGAGGAAATTATAAATGCTATTAAGGAAGAAGTTCACGATGTAATTATACAGCCTTCAACCGGTGGTGCCGTTGGCATGACCGATGACGAGCGCCTGCAACCCACCGAACTGAAGCCCGAAATGGCCACCCTCGATTGCGGCACCCTGAATTTTGGCGGTGATGAAGTGTTTACCAACACCGAAAATACCATTAAATATTTCGGCAAACGTATGATTGAGTTGGGCATAAAGCCCGAGCTGGAAGTTTTCGACAAAAGCATGATCGATATGGCGCTGCGCCTGCACAAAAAAGGATTTATCGCTGACCCTATGCATTTTGACCTGGTGATGGGCGTAAACGGCGGTATTACCGGCGATCTGCGCGACTTCGTATTCCTGCGCCACAGCCTGCCTGCAGGTTCTACTTATACGGTGGCCGGAGTTGGCCGCTTTGAATTCCCGCTGGCCATGGCAGCCATTATCGATGGCGGTCACGTAAGGGTAGGATTCGAGGACAATGTGTATTTGAGCAAAGGAGTTCTTGCCAAATCAAATGGCGAATTGGTGGACAAGGTAGTACGCATGGCCAAAGAAATGGGCCGCGAAATTGCTACCCCCGCAGAAGCACGCCAGATTTTAGGTCTGAAACCACTGAATTAAAAAAAACAGAAATTGTGTATTCAGTAAAATCCAATCTATTATTTTAGCCGCCTGAAAATACATTTCTAAACAAACGGAAACTTCAACAAGAAAATCAACAACCTGAATGAAAAAAGGAAATAAATACGGCGTTCACCGCGTAATTGAGCCACTTGGCGTACTGCCACAACCGGCCAACAAGATTGACAACAATATGGACGAGTTGTACGACAACGAAATCCTGATTGATGTAATTACCCTGAATGTGGATTCAGCCAGCTTTACGCAGATTAAAGAACAAGCCGGCGGTGATGAGGAAAAAATCAAAGAGATTATGTTCGACATCGTAGCCAAACAAGGCAAGCACCGCAACCCGGTGACCGGGTCTGGGGGTATGCTGCTTGGCAGAGTGGAGAAAATAGGCTCTGCCCTTGAAGGCAAAATCGATCTGAAAGTGGGTGATAAAATCGCTACTCTCGTTTCGCTTTCGCTTACCCCGCTTCGTATCGACAAGATCAAAGCCATCCGTAAAGAAGTGGATCAGGTGGACATTGAAGGCAAAGCCATCCTTTTTGAAAGTGGCATTTATGCCAAAATTCCGAATGATATGCCTGAAAAGCTGGCTTTATCCGCACTCGACGTGGCCGGAGCTCCTGCACAAACCGCAAAGCTGGTAAAACCGGGAGACATCGTGGTCATTATCGGTGCCGGTGGTAAATCGGGTATGTTGTGCTGCTACGAAGCCAAGAAACGTGCAGGCGTTACCGGTATGGTTATCGGGATCACCCACAGCGAAAAGAGTACCAAACGCCTTCAGGATCTGGGCTTCTGCGACCATGTTTTCCCAGCCAACGCTACCCTTCCGGTGGCCGTTATGGAAAAAGTAGCTGAACTCACCAATGGTGAAATGGCCGATATCACCATCAACAACGTGAACATCAACGATACAGAAATGACGAGCATACTGTGTACCAAAGATACCGGTACCGTTTATTTCTTCTCCATGGCCACCAGCTTCACCAAGGCAGCCCTTGGCGCTGAAGGCGTGGGCAGCGATGTTACCATGATTGTAGGCAATGGCTATACCAAAGGCCATGCTGAAATTACGCTTGAACTGCTCCGCGAAAGCAAAAAGTTGAGAGATATCTTTACTGAACTTTACGCTTAAACGGCTTAAACATAATCGGACATCCTTTTTGCCTTCCGATGAAAAGGGATTTACTAAACTAATAAGGAGAGAAAAATGACACCAATAGAAAGAAGACATCTGCTGTTTCCGGGTATCACTGATGAGCAATGGAACGACTGGAAATGGCAAGTAAAGAACAGGGTGGAGACTTTTGAACAGCTCAAAAAATACATGGAGCTTACCCCTACCGAGGAAGAAGGCGTTAAAAAATCACTGCAAACCCTGCGTATGGCCATCACCCCCTACTACCTCTCGCTAATTGACCCTAATGATCCCAACGATCCGGTACGCAAGCAGGCCATTCCATCGGGAAGCGAAACCCACATTTCGCCTGCCGATTTGCTCGATCCCCTTCACGAAGATGAGGATGCGCCGGTGCCGGGCCTCACCCACCGCTACCCGGACAGGGTGTTGTTCCTGATCACCGACATGTGCTCTATGTACTGTCGCCACTGTACCCGCAGGCGTTTTGCCGGACAAACCGACCACGCTTCCCCTACTGACAGAATTCAGGCCGGAATAGATTACATCGCCCGCACTCCTCAAGTTCGCGACGTACTGCTTTCGGGCGGCGATGCACTGATGGTGAACGACAAAATGTTGGAATCTATTATTCAACGACTCCGGGCCATTCCTCATGTGGAGATTATCCGCCTCGGTACCCGCGTGCCGGTGGTTTGCCCCCAGCGTATCACCGATGATCTGGTGAATATGCTCAAGAAATACCACCCAATCTGGCTTAACACCCACTTTAATCATCCCAATGAAATTACCCCGGAATCTACCGAAGCATGTAATAAGATGGCCAATGTAGGTATTCCCCTGGGGAATCAAAGTGTACTGCTTCGCGGTGTAAACGATTGCGTTCATGTGATGAAACGTCTGGTGCACGGACTGGTGAAAATCAGGGTGCGCCCTTATTACATCTACCAATGCGACCTTTCGATGGGCCTGGAGCATTTCCGCACCCCCATTTCCAAAGGCATTGAGATTATTGAAGGATTGCGCGGTCACACTTCCGGTTATGCAGTACCCACTTTTGTGGTGGATGCACCCGGTGGTGGCGGAAAAATTCCGGTAATGCCTACTTACCTCATTTCGCAAAGTCCTGAGAAAGTAGCCCTGCGTAATTTTGAAGGGGTAATTACCACTTACACCCAACCGAAAAATTACGATAATGTTTGCCATTGTGAGGATTGCACCAAACAGGAGAGCGAAGGGGTGTCATCACTTCTAGCCGGCAAGCAGCTTTCACTTGAACCTGCCGACTTAAACCGCAAACTGCGTAAAATTGGGATTGATGCCAATTTGGTTAAACAAGAGGAAGTGCAATAAGCTTTTGATTGCATGCTAAACTGAAATTACATCTCC
>JAVEQP010000138.1:5275-7153 GCA_034007585.1 Lentimicrobium sp.
TCACTCATTCAAACCACTCCAACCTCCCACGTACTCCCACCATGCCCTTTGTAGATGAAATATTAAAATACAAGAGCGTTTCCATTGTTGGGATGGAGAAAAACACGGGCAAAACCGAGTGTCTGAACTATATTTTGAGGCGATTGGGCCACTCAAACCATCGGCTGGCCATCACTTCCATTGGCCTGGATGGCGAAGGTCTGGATCAGGTTACCCAAACCCACAAACCGGAAATATTCCTTACCGAAGGCGATGTATTTGTAACCAGCGAAGCCCATTTTCGAAGCAAAAAACTGGATGCTGAAATACTCGACCTCAGCAAACAACGCACTTCGCTGGGGCGGTTGGTTACGGCAAGGGTTACCGGAAGTGGGAAAGTAATGATTTCGGGACCTTCGGAAACCTTCTGGATCAAAAAGCTGATTGACGATATGGCGCAATTCGGGGTAGAAACCACCCTGGTGGATGGCGCCCTTTCGCGGCAAAGTCTGGGTTCACCCGCCATTACCGAAAGTATGGTTTTGGCTACCGGTGCAGCCCTTTCGGCAAATATGCACACCCTGGTTTCCAAAACTGCCTTTTTGCATGAGTTGATTTGCCTTCCGCAATGGAAATCCACCCAAAACGATAAGCTGCTGCAAATTAGCAGTGGACTGTGGTCTCTTGATGCGGATGGGGAAATTCATGACCTCGGCATAGAATCGGCTTTTTTGCTGGAATCCAACAAAGAGAAACTATTTACCTATGGCCACACTTTTTATGTAAGTGGCGCGGTAACCGCCGGATTGCTCAATTTTTTGCGCATGCAGCCAGGCATTGAAGAAACCGTAATTATTGCCCGCGATTTCTCCCGAATTTTCGCCGATAAGGAAAGTTATCAGGCATTTACAAAGAGAGGCGGACAAATTAAAGTACTTTTGCATACGAAATTGATTGCCGTTTGCGTAAATCCGGTCTCGCCACAAGGTTATATCCTTGATTCAAAACAGCTTCGCGAAAAGCTGACCGAGAAATTAGGCATTCCCGTTTACGATATTTTTAAACTATGACCCTCGGAAACGCCATACATCAGCAAAACGGGCTCAGGTACATTACCGGGCTGCTGCAACTGCACTCATCGGCAGGCAGGCAACGCATGCTTTCGCAGGTTTTTATGACTGAGCCGGATGCACTTAGCCAGGAGTTTAATCTCCTTTCGGGAATGGTGGAACGCCTCAAAAATCCCGAATATCAGGGCGCCATCAACAACATTGTTCAGGGTTTGATGCAGTTGCACGACATACAGGGTACGCTCAACAATCTGGGCGGCCGCAACGTGCTGGACGACATTGAACTGTTTGAAGTCAAACGTTTTGCGCTTATCGCGGAAGAAATCAGCAAACAGCTTAAAATACTAAATTACAACGGAATTAACTTTCCCGCTTTAAAGGATGTGGTGGAACTGCTCGACCCCGAAGACAACCGTACCGCCCACTTTTTCATCTATTCCGCTTACAGCGAAAAACTGGCTGAACTGCGAAAGAAGCACAAAACGATAGATGATTCGCAATCAGAAGAAGCCCATACCCTTCACGAAAAGTGCATAGAAATTGAAGATACAATCCGTCAGGAACTCTCGGCAAAGCTTTGGGCGTTTCATGCGGATATTGCCCTTGCCTGGCAGGGTGTAGCCGAATTGGATTTCATGATGGCCCGCGCCCGACTGGCGATTGACCATAATATGGTGCAACCGAAAATTTCGGAAGAAGTTACCACCTTCACCGGATTGTTTCATCCGCAGGTAAAAGCGGTGTTGGAACAGGAAAACCGGACCTTCCAGCCCTGGAACATCAGCCTGTACAATGCTCCCTGCCTGATTACCGGCGCCAATATGGCCGG
>JAVEQP010000034.1:0-33780 GCA_034007585.1 Lentimicrobium sp.
CTAAGTCTGCTACCTATGAATTTTAATGCTTTCCTTGAACGGATTAGAAACCTGTTGCTATTCCCGGCTTATGAGTGGAAGGTAATCAGTCTGGAAGACAGAACGGTGAGGGAAGATTTGTATCACTATGCTTTTCGGTTAATCCTGCCGGGGGCTATAGCGCAATTTTTGGGTAGTTTTTTTTATATTCAGCATCAGATAGACATTGACGCCTACCGGTTTTCGTTTCCATTGACTCAGGCGGCATTTTACATTATCATTCAGTTGCTTACCATAGTTCTTAGTGCGTATTTTGTTACCGGTATGGCCCGAAAGTTCAAATCGACCCGCAATTTTGCCCGTTCGCTCAAGCTGGTAATTTATTCATTTACCCCCTTTTTGCTGATGTATATAGTAGCCAATCTGAATCCCATACTCCTGATTGCGCTGCTGCCCGGTGCCTATGGTTTGGTGCTGTTTGGCAAAGGCCTGCCCGAAATGCTGCAGACGGTACCTGACAAACGTCCCGCGTTTATAATTATCTTTTTAATCAGCGTATCCGGAATTATGTTTTTACTCTCCATTTTTTTTAAAGCACTCACTGCATTGATCTTTCCGGGAGTACTGGCCTGATTTTATAATGTTGTCAGGTAGGCCTGGCGGATACTTACCAGATCTGTGAGCAGTTTTTTCAGGTTTTTAAGCGCCAGCATATTTGCGCCGTCCGATTTAGCCACGGCCGGGTTTGGGTGTGTTTCCAGGAAAATGCCATCGGCACCGGCAGCAATACCGGCTCTGGCAATGGTGCTTATCAATTCAGGCCTGCCACCACTCACTCCTTCGGCCTGATTGGGTTGCTGAAGACTGTGGGTTACATCCAGAATCACCGGTACCTTAAAAGCCTGCATAGCAGGAATACCGCGCATATCTACCACCAGGTCCTGATAACCGAACATGGTTCCCCTGTCTGTGACCAGCACATGGTTGTTTCCTGCTTCTTTAACTTTATTTACTGCAAATACCATGGATTCCGGAGAGAGAAACTGTCCCTTTTTTATATTGACCCACTTTCTTGTGGCGGCGGCTGCCTCTAACAGATCAGTTTGACGGCACAAAAAAGCGGGTATCTGTAATACATCCACATATTGTGCTGCTAATGCAGCTTCTGCTGCCGAATGAATATCGGTAACCAGTGGAATGCCCAGCTTTTCTTTAACACCGGCCAGCACCGAGAGTGCTTTTTCATCCCCGATGCCGCTGAAAGAGCTGCTTTTCGATCTGTTTGCCTTGCGGTAGGAGGCCTTAAAAACAAAGGGAATGTTAAGTTCAGTCGCAATTTGTAAAATTTCTCTGGCAATTTCCAGGGGCATCGTTTCATTTTCGACCACACAGGGTCCGGCAAAAAGGAAAAAGTTACGGTTGGGGTTGGCAGCGATGCCGGGTATGGCTGGGGTTGTTTGCAGAATCATGAGGATAATGTTTAATAGTTATATCTGTTTTTCCACCTGAGTCTCAGGAATTTTCTTGTCTCTGCTTCCCGCGCATTGTCACCAGGATTATAAAACCGGTTACCGGTGATGGCCTGGGGCAGGAAATCCATTTCAATAAAGCTTCCTTCGTAGCTATGGGCATATTTGTAATCTGCACCATAACCAATGTCTTTCATTAACCGGGTAGGTGCATTGCGCAAGGGCAGGGGCACGGGCAGATCCCCTTTCTTGCGTACCATATCGAGTGCTTGTTCTATGGCCATATAACTCGCATTGCTTTTCGCGGAAGTGGCCAGATAAACGGCACATTGCGAAAGAATGATCCGGCATTCGGGATAACCGGTTTTATGTACGGCGTCAAAACAGGTGTTGGCCAGCAATAAGGCATTTGGGTTGGCATTGCCGATGTCTTCAGCAGCCAGTATCAGCATTCTGCGGGCAATAAAAAGGGGGTCTTCACCCGATTCAATCATACGGGCCAGCCAATATACAGCAGCGTTGGGGTCACTGCCCCGCATGGATTTGATAAAGGCGGAGATGATATCGTAATGCATCTCTCCCTTCTTATCGTATTTGCTCAAATTTTGTTGTATGATTCGGGTGGTTGAGGCATTATCGATCACCACCTCTCCATTTACGGGCTTTGCAACTCCGGCAATGATTTCAATGGCATTGATAAGCTTGCGTGCATCCCCTCCTGAGATGCGCATCAGGGATTCATCTTCTTTGATAAGCATTTTTAATCCGCTGGTTTCCGAAATCTTATTTACGGCTCTTTGAATGATGGTGCGCAGTTCTTTTTCACCCAATGGGTTAAGAATATAAACCTGGCAGCGGGAGAGCAGGGGCGAAATTACTTCAAAGGAAGGATTCTCAGTTGTGGCGCCAATCAGGGTAACTATGCCTTTTTCAACCGCGCCCAACAATGAATCCTGCTGGGACTTACTAAAACGATGTATTTCATCAATAAACAATATGGCAGTGGTTTCCATTTCCCGGGCAGAGCTGATTACTTCCCTTACCTCTTTGACGCCTGAATTAATGGCACTCAGGGTGTAAAAGGGACGGGAAAGCTTCTGAGAAACGATGTAGGCCAGGGTAGTTTTCCCAACACCCGGCGGACCCCAGAAAATCATGGACGGCAGGTTGCCCGATTCAATCGCAAGTCTCAATATCCCTTTAGGGCCAAGAAGATGTTCCTGCCCGACGTAATCATTGAAATCGGCTGGTCGCAATTGCTCAGCCAAAGGAATTTGTTGCTGCATATATAAGGTGTCCTTTCAGATCACAAACCTACATGAATTGAAACGAATTAGCAAATAAGATTCGTATTTACCCGAAGCGGGTGATATATTAAAACAGACTTAAAGGAAAGAGGATGGAAAAGCATAGGTTTTTACACATTCTAACAAAAATACGACGTTTTTTTTAAGGTTTTATAAGCTGGTTTTAATATTATTTTTTAATATTTCTTTATAAAAACGGATAATACAATGATTATAAGGGTTTTACATACATTAAAATTACCTTAAAAAATATTCAATAATACTTGCTTTTTAATCTCTTCTTTATGTATCTTTGCATCGTTAACCTTAAACAAAGAAACATGAAAACTTTATCACAAATTTTAGTTGTAGCTGGTCTGGCTACTTTAGTTGCCTGCGGTCCTAGTGCTGAACAAAAAGCTGAACAAGCTCGTCTTGATTCAATCCGTGTTGCTGATTCAATTTCACTCGTTGAAGCTGAGCAAATGCGTATTCAGGATTCAATTGCTGCCGCTGCAATGGATACTACAATGATGATTGAAGAAGAAGTACCTGCACAATAGTGATAGACTTTTATCTAATAAGAGAGGGGTGGTAACACCCCTTTTTTTATGTCTTTTTTTTTGCGAACATATTGAATAATCAGAGATTGTAATCTTTTGCGTACTTTTGAGCGATGGTTCATCCATACTCAGGCAGTTACACCCTATATATTTTATGACACACGACGACACCCAATTACAGGCGGATAATGGCGATTTTTCATCTTTTGGATTTGATCCCGGCATTATGCAGGGACTCGAAGCCATTGGTTTCGAAGCTGCTACGCCCATACAGCAGCAAATCATTCCTTACATTATGCAGGGTAAGGATGTAATAGGCTGTGCGCAGACCGGTACCGGAAAAACGGCTGCTTACCTGCTGCCGATTTTACACCGTATTATTACCAACCCTGTAAAAGGTATCAACACCATTATCATTTCTCCAACCCGTGAACTTGCCTTACAAATTGCACAGCAGCTTGAGGGATTCAGCTACTTTCTTAACATCAGCTCACTTCCTGTTTACGGTGGTACTGATGGCATTGAATGGGAGCAGCAAAGGCGGGCCCTCACCCAGGGAGTGGATATTGTGGTGGCAACACCCGGAAAACTAATTTCCTTCCTGAATATGGACATTGTACCGGTTGATCAACTCCAGCATCTGGTGCTGGATGAAGCAGACCGGATGTTGGACATGGGCTTTTTCGATGACATTATGCGCATAATCAGCTACTTACCGGCAGAACGGAATACTTTTTTATTTTCAGCCACCATGCCCTCACGTATCCGTGAACTGAGCAAGAGAATTCTGAATCAACCTCAGGAGGTCAATATCTCTTTGTCAAAGCCCCCTCCAGGTATATTACAGGTGGCCTACAATACGTATGATAAACAAAAAACACCCCTGCTCATCAGCCTGATTTCCAATCGGGATTTACCCAGCATCCTTATTTTTGCCTCAACCAAAATAAAAGTTAAAGCCATCTATCGTGAGCTGGCAGCCGCGGGGCTGAATGCTTCCGATATCCACTCTGATCATGAACAGAGTGCAAGGGAACAAATCTTGCTTAAATTTCGTAATCGTCAGCTTCAGATATTGGTAGCTACCGATGTGTTGTCCAGAGGTATAGATATTGAAAATATCAGCCTGGTGGTAAATTATGATGTCCCTCATGATGCTGAAGATTATGTACATCGCATTGGACGAACCGCACGTGCTGAACGCACCGGTATTGCCATTACTTTTATCAACGAAGAAGACCAATATCGCTTTTCGCGCATTGAAAAGTTGATTGATACCACTATCTTAAAACAAATGCCTCCGGTAGCTTTGGGCGAAGGGCCTGTATATGATCCGACAGCCGAAAGGCCGCAACAACGTCGCAAACCTGGTCCAAAACCCGGAAGCAAACGAACAAAGAAATCCTGATATGTCTGCTCAAAGTTCTTTATTTGTTGTGCTTGGCGCCGGAAGTGGTTTTGGTGAAGCCATAGCCATACATCTGCTGGATCAGGGCCATACCGTACTTGCAGTTGCCCGGCACACCGAAAGCATTCTTGCCTATGCTTCCGGATATGAGTCAAAGTGCGAAGTATTGGCCGCAGATGTTATGGAAGAGGGGTTTGGCGATAAGCTGATGGTATTTTTAAATAACCGAACACCTCAGGGTATCGTAATCAACGCATCCGGGCCGCCGGCAGGTGGTTTTTTTGATGTTACCCCCCGGCAATGGGAAGCAGCCTATTACAGCGTGCTTCACTGGAAGATGCTGTTGTTACATAAAATTATTCCCATTTTTAAATCGGCGCATTATGGCCGGGTGGTGATGATTGAAAGCGTTTCCATTAAGCAACCGGTAGCTCAGCTGATTTTGAGCAATGCTTTGCGTGCCGGGGTGGCAGGCATGGTTCGTACCCTCGCCGATGAAGTGGCAGGGGAGGGCATCACCATAAATATTATGGCTCCGGGATATCACGATACCCAGGCCATGCAGCGGCTTTATAAGCGGAAGTCCGAAACACAATCCATTGGCCTCGAAGCGGCCAGGGAGATATTCACGGCCGAAACCGGCACCGGCGAATTGGGTACAGCCGGAGATTTTGCTTCTCTGGCAGCCTGGTTGCTTTCTCCTGAAGCGCGTTATGTCACCGGTCAGACCATTAGTATAGCCGGAAACCTGGTAAAAGGAATTATGGGTTAATCCTATCCCGGTTAAACGTCCATAGTAGGATCAATTTCAGTGGCATATTTGTAAATGCCGCCATCGAGTATAAATAACTCTTTTATTTTCAATTTATCTTTAAGATAGATAAATACCTGTTCACTTTTTATACCATAAATACAGTATATAACTACCTTGCTGTTCGTGTCAATCAGACCCAGCATCATTGGTATATCGAGCTGTGGTATTGAAATAGCGCCGGGTATATGGCAGGTCTCATATTTATCGGTGGTTCGGGTATCTATCAATTGAATGGGCTCGTTGTTGTCGATCCATTGTTTGAGTTCCTGAGCAGTAATAAATTTCATCCGTTCAAAATTATATCAGATTCATAAATGTGCGTTCCATCTGCTGTTAGCGCAGTTTCAATCATAAAGCGGGCAAGTTCAGCGGCATGGACTGGTTTATATTTTTTCAATTTCCCAATCAGTAAGGGCGACACCACTTTTATCAGTACTTTCCCGGCATCCTCCAGTGGTCTGGAATGTGGTCGCATCCCCAACAGCATAGAAGGGCGCATAATGTGTAAATCGTCAAACCCGGCGTTTTTAATACTTTGTTCCATCTGACCCTTGGTGCGCAGATAAAAATTTCCCGACTCCGCGGATGCTCCCACCGAGGAAACCACCGTGAATGAAGCAACTTTGTTTTCGCGGGCCGCTTTTGCGATTTCTTCAACAAGGTAAAGGTCCACTTTACGGAAGTTTTCTCTGCTGCCAGCCTGTTTAATGGTAGTGCCTAGACAACAGAAAACATAGTCTCCTTTTATCTTGCTATATATAGCAGGCAGATTGTCTGTATCAAATTCAACCTGGGTTACCCTTTCGTTGAAGTTGGTTTTATTCCGGACAAAAGCTACCACTTCACTAAAACGGGTGTCTTTAGAAAGCATTTCGGTCACAAAGCGACCGGTAAGTCCGGTAGCCCCAAATACCAGGGCGCTGTTTTTCTTTACGGGAAGGTCCATCGTTAAAAGGTTTACAAAGTAAAATTAATTATTTCTTAGCGTAGAGCGTACCCCGTTTATATGAAAAGTAAACACCAATCAGACACAGCACTGCAAATACCAGGAAAGCAAGCCTGATACTCGGAAGCAATCCGGCATCACTGCCCTGCGCCATATTTGCTTTGCCCATCATCAATGAAATGATCATCAGGCTTATACCCATACTCATTGTTTGCCCGGTAAGCCGCATGGTGCCCAGAGTTGCCGACGCAAATCCATATTGTTGTGGCTTTACGGAACTCATTACCGCGTTGGTGTTTGGCGAAGAAAAGAGTGCAAAGCCCAGACCCAGAATCATTTGAAACATTATGATATACCAAAGTGGGGTAGTGGCTTGTAGAAAGG
This sequence comes from Lentimicrobium sp., assembly GCA_034007585.1. Classification (GTDB taxonomy): domain Bacteria; phylum Bacteroidota; class Bacteroidia; order Bacteroidales; family Lentimicrobiaceae; genus Lentimicrobium. Next base: position 6,850 of record JAVEQP010000034.1, read on the forward strand.
CGAAGCCCAACAATCCTGCCACCGTTATGCCCATGCCTACACTGGCTACCAGTCGGGGTTCCAAACGATCGCTCAGTTTGCCGGCCAAAGGTGAAAAAATGGTCATCATTACAGGTTGGGCCATCAATATAAAACCAGCTTCACGGGCATCAAAATCTTTTACTTTCTGCAGAAAAAAGCTCATGAGAAACACCAGGGCAAAAGTTGCACTATAGTTGATAAATGCGGCCAGATTGGAAAATATAAATACCTGATTGCCTTTAAACACATTCACATTCAATAAAGGTTGACTCATTTTGTTCTCTACACGGAAAAATAAAATCAGCATACCAATACCCAATCCCAGCAATATTGCGCCATTGAGGGTGGCGATTTCAGGAAAGCCATAAATGACCAGCGCCAGTCCGATGGCATAGAGAAAAGATCCCTTGTAATCAAAACCGGCTGAAGCGGCTCGCCTGTGATCGTTTTCAAGTTTGCGCATGGCAATAGGTAACATGATGATGCCAAGTATGGCTGCGACTATAAAAATGCTTTGCCATCCCCAATAAGCGGTGAGCAATCCGCCAGCAGTAGGGCCTACACTCAGGCCAAGGTAAACGGAAGCAACATTAATACCCAATACTTTGCCACGTTCTTCTTTTGGGAAGGCGGTAGTTAGTATGGCAATGGCGGTTGCATAAATCATGGCTCCCCCAATGCCATTTATCACGCGTGAACCAATGAGCAATGTCTGGTTTCCTGAGAACGCTGTCAGCACTGATCCCAGAGAAAAAACAATGATTCCTGTCAGGAAAAAACGCTTCCGGCCATAGGTGTCTGCCAAACGTCCAAACGGGAGTAAAAATACCGCAGCGGCCAGCAGGTAGGAAGTCGATACCCATCCCAGCGCAATGGTATTGAGATTTAACTCCTTACCCATAGTAGGTAAGGCAATATTTATGGCCGATCCCATAAAAGGGGTAAGAAAAGAACTGAGTGTAGTGACAAAAAGTATGGGCTTACTGCCTTGCATTTCTATAAATTTTTAGCACAAATGTACGCTAATTGAATGATGCAGACGATAACGCCTGCAAACTTGCTTTATTTAAAACCATTAAGTTTATCGTTTGTTATGATAACAAACCTCTTAATGTACCATTTGTAAAAAAAATATATTATGAATTACTTTTTTGCTAAAACAATTGAAAGCAGTTTTGATGCTGCTGTTGAAAAGATTACTACCCTGCTTAAAGAAGAAGGCTTTGGAGTGCTTACCGAAATAAATGTTCAGCAAACTTTGAAAGAAAAAGTTGGTGTAGAGATGCCGGCGTATAAAATTCTGGGTGCCTGCAATCCAAAATTTGCCCATCAGGCTATATCTACCGATCCGAAGGTAGGTTTGCTCTTACCCTGCAATGTTATTGTCCGCGAAACCGGGCAGGGAAAGGTAGAGGTGGCAGCCATAAATGCTAAAATAAGCATGGATACCACCGGCAATAAAGAACTTTCTGACCTTTCATGCACGGTTACCGAGGTGATGGAAAGGGTGATCAAAAAACTTTAATCCCTTTCAGAAAGACAAGTTCACTGAGAAGCTGAATGTACGTCCGGGTGACCAGAATCCGGTAAACCCTTCACTATGGTGTAAAGTGCCATCCAGTCCATGCAGGATGTGTGTGTTGCCCCCGGCATTATAAATGCTCAGTCCGGCCTCACCTCTTAATTTTGATATTTCAAAAGTGTAATAGGTATGCAAGTCAAGCAATTGATAATCGGGAAGGCGATATGGCTGGGTTTTATCCTCCGGATTATTTCTTGTAGCTGGATCAAAATCAGCATACAGGCATCCCAAAAACAGCCAGTTGGCCGATATTTTTAGCCGGTTGAACAGAAAATAGTCGGCAGTTAAGCCATATTGCACCTGGGGAGCATCCCCGACTTTAAGATTGTCAGCATACACTTTGGTAATCTCAATCAATTGCTGATTATCGTTATATAAAGCTGCCTCCACATTGTTTTTCCAACGCCAGTCACCCAGTGAGGCTATAGCCCCAAAAGTGAGGTTATTCAGCACCCGGTAACTGCCTTCCAGTTCAATGCCTTTGTGCAGTGCATCCAGACCGCGGATCAATGCACGTGTCTGCGATTGATCGGCCAATTGTATATTTTCGTTACTTAAAATAGATTTATCCTGCCAGAGGGTATAATAGGTATTCACATACAGATCCAGTTTTGTTGTATAATAGTTATAACCGGCTTCTACCGCACTTATCCTTTCGTTCTTCAACTGTTGAACAGGTGCATTGCTGAAATTAGCATAGGCAAATTTAAAATAGGGTGCTTTGCTGTAATATCCTGTATTTGCATAAATGCGATGGGCCTGATAAAACGTATATTGCACTCCTGCTTTTACATCAAATCCGGCTTTGGTAATTTTTTTACTCTCCTTATTTTGGATGTAATTCATCCTGTCCATTCGCTGGAATCGGGTTTGAGAAAAAGTACCTGCCATAAATGCTGAGAAGTTATGATAGGTGTATTCTGCCTGCGCAAACATGCTACCCACATCTACCCGGGCATCATTATCTACATTTATAACTTCTCCAATACCTTTGAGTTGTTTGCGGCCAGCCACTCCGGGCAAGGTGAAAGCATATTGATCAACCCAGAAATCTCCTCCCAGTAAATCGCTGATTTTTTCACGCAGGTTCGATTTAAAATACCGGAAGTGCATGCCTGTAAGTACTTTAAAATGATCGTTTATCTTCACATTCAGTGTTGAAAGTCCGCCATACCAGCTATGACTTGCCATATAATTGGATTGTATGATTTTAGAGAATCCGCCCACCACTTCACCAGACTCAAGATGCACTGAATCCGTATGCGAAGTGTTTTGTAAAACAATGGCTGCCCAGTCTATCTGATTGTTTTTACGGATGGTGTTGGCCGGAGGACTCATAAAGGATTCAGCGAATTTGCCTCCGCCATCGCCAAAGGAAAGATAGGCTGAAGAGGATAGGGTTGCGCGGGAATTTATTGTCCAGTAATGATTGAGTGCCAGTTGGGGTTTGTGGTAGGAATTCTCCGAGATGCTGTTTGTTTTTCCATTCAGCGTACCCCAGTTTGGGTTGTATCGGATACCAAATTGTTCAATTTCAACTTTGGTCATACCATAATTTTGCTGTCCGTGTTTTTCGGGTGATCCCATACCTGTAAAGGAGAGCAGATGTTTATGACTCAGTTGCCAGGAAGTATTCAGGAACCAGGACCATGCATCAACATAAGTCGCGTCCACATAACCAGGTCCCACCGTGCGTGAACCCAAAAAGGTAAAGGCAAAGCCATTTTCCATTAACCCGCTGGAAAGCCGGATGGAAGTTTGCTGATTCCCATAATCAGTAATCATATACCTTATACTACCTCCTCCTTTGGCTTCCGCCGGGCGGGTAATGATGTTAATGGTTCCACCCACTGAATTGAGGGCAACCCTGGATGCGCCTAGTCCACGCTGTATCTGAATAGCCTGGGTAGCTTCGGCCAGTCCGTTCCAGTTCGACCAGTAAACCAGTCCATTTTCCACACTGCTAACGGGTACACCATTAAGCAACAGGCCAATGTTTTCCTGCTGAAAACCCCGGATGCTGATTTTGGCATCTCCAAAGCCTCCTCCCTGAGGTGTGGCATAGATGCCCGGTTTCATTTTCATTATCTCCGGAAAGGTCTGACTGCCCAACTGATGTTCAATGATGGCCTGATCAATGGTAGAAATGGCTACTGGCGTTTGTCTTTCGCGAACAAAAGAGGCAATCACACTCACTTCTTGTAATCCAATCATTTTGGGAGTTAAGACAATGATAAATGCCTCTTTATTATCTTTATGATCGGTGATTTTTATACTTCTTTTCTGATAGGCCAGATGGCTAAAGGTCAAGGTGATGTCAGAGGAAGTTGTCTTTAACTCAAAATTACCATCCCCATCAGAAATGGTGCCTTCACCGCTTGAATTGTGGATGGCCACACCGCCAACAGGTAAATTATCGATAGCGTCTATAACTTTCCCTGAAATGTAAAGTTGCGCCCGGGCAGTAAAACTAAGCGCAAGCGACAACATCAGAAATAAAAATGCGGAATGAAAATGATGAAATGGTTTGGCCTTAAGCATAGCAATGGTTTTTTAGTACCAGGCATAAAAATACCCGGCAAGCGAAACTTCCGGGCAACATACCATTAAACCATCGCTGCCAGTGGCAGTAATGCATAAAGGTTTGGTTCTTCTTCCATCCAGACTTTACTGTCGGTACCGGAAACTAACCGGTTCAGTCAGGCTTTTCAGCCTGAGTCGCGGACTCTACCGCCGGTCGGGAATTTCACCCTGCCCTGAAGAATCAATGATTAAACTGCCGGCAAAATTAGTATTTTCCTTTTCGCAAACAAAAAATAAAAAGTTAACGGTGTTTAAATCTTTAAATGAAAGACACAATGCAAAACTTTTTTACATTTACCCTGTTTCTATATACACATAGATATGATGTAAAGGCTCATACTACACCGTACTCAATTTGAAGTTCTGAGTTTCTATTTATTTTTTTCAATAAGAATGCAATCAAATATTGTATCTTTAATTCATTATACTGACTGAATATGAGCAAGTTTAAATTTCTGGAAGCGTTTCATACTCCCGCTATTGTCACTGATGACAACTTTTCGATTATTTATCTTAATCAGTCGGCTTTAAAAAATGAAGTTTATGGCAATTTGCTCACCAGGGATGCAAAGTTAATTCCTGACATTATCCAGGCTGAATCTGAGGTTTCAAAGCTCAGGGCAGCAGTAAAAAGAAAGTCCTTCAGCCTTAGCAATACCTTCAATAGCGGTGCTTCAATTCAATGGGAGGTTTCCACCATAAACAATAGTGGAGATAATTATTTCTTGTTTGTTGACCAACAAGCGTCCGGGCTTAGCACTTTAGATAAAGATGAAAAGCCTGCTAATCATATGATTAAGCATACTTCCGATCATAAGGCACAGCTTGACCGATTGCTGAGAAATACTCCGGGAATGGTTTTCAGGGGCCGGTATAATACTGAAAGAAACATGCTTACCGTCAGTCCGGGTTGTAAACGTCTCACCGGATATACCATAAAAGAACTTACGGAAGATGGTAAAAATGTATTTGGTAATCTGATACATGAAGATGACCGGATGTTGGTATGGAAATCTATTCAGGAAAACTTGAATCATCATTCATTTTATAAGATTCAGTACCGCTTAGTAACAAAAAACGGCAGAATTAAATGGGTAGAAGAGCAGACGCATGCCACAATGAATGCACAAAATAAAATTGAATTTTTAGAAGGCATCATAACAGATATAAGTCAGATTAAGCTTTCGGAGGAAGCATTGAAGTTTGAGGTAAACCTGAACCAGGCTTTTGCAAGTATAAGTATAGAATTGCTCAAAGGTTTTGTAAATATTGATCAGATTTCGGATTCGGTAATTAAATATGCCATGAATTTTACCGGTAGTGCCTATGCTGTGCTCATTCTGCCCGTTTCAGATGGAAAGCGCTATCAGGTATTTGCTTCAGGTGAGCGGTTGAGTGTTCAGTATCCTTTATCTTTTGAAGTGCCGGCTGAAACCTTTGAAAAAGGATTTTTTAAAAGTTATCTCCGGCTCAATTCTGCTGTAATTGATAATAATGTGAATTTTCAAGGAAAACTAGCCGGATTATCTGACAAACAGTACAACATTACCCGTGGCATGGCAATACCTGCCATTTTTGAAAATCAAATGGCTTCAGTACTCCTGCTGGCCAATGCTGAGACTGATTATGACCATAATCACCTGGCAATTGCACAGCGATTTCTCAATGTGTTTACCCTTGCCATGTTTAAATTAAAAGCAGATGAAGGGCTGCGTTACGGTAAGGAGAAGGCTGAGGAATCAGATAAAATGAAAAGCCTTTTCCTGTCAAATATGTCTCACGACCTGCGAACTCCCATGAATGCTATTGTTGGTTTTGCCGATATGCTTCGCGAAACCAACCTGAATGTCGAAGAAAAGGATAAATTTATCGAAGCCATCATCCGCAGTGGCGATAATTTGCTGCGTCTGGTGAATGATATTATAGATATTTCTAAAATTGAAGCCGGTGAACTCAGGTTAATCATTTCAGAATGTAACCTGAATCAAATGATTGATGATATCGAAATGGCTATCATTCAGGCATTGAGCCGACATCATAAGCCACGGGTTCAATTTTATTCTCAGAAGGGTGTTCCCGGCGATGCTTTTATGATTCTCACTGATGTTACCCGGTTGCAACAAATTTTAACCAATCTCGCCGGAAATGCTGTTAAATTTACGGATAATGGTTTTATAGAAGTGGGTTATCGTATAGAAAATACAAAACTGCTATTTTTCGTGCGTGACTCCGGGTTGGGCATTCCTCCCGAGGACCAGAAACTTATTTTCGAACGCTTTGGACAGGTCCGGCAGTTTGCTGACCGAAATAAATCAGGTACCGGATTGGGACTTACCATTTCCAAAAACCTGGTAGAACTCATGGGCGGTACCATCTGGCTTGATTCCTGGCCGGGAGAAGGCTCTACTTTTTGGTTTACTCTTCCCCTGCTTAAAACGCAGAACCCTGCCCCGGAAGTTCAACCCTTTGCAGAACCAGAGAGGAAGGTGGATCTTAGCGGGAAAACCATACTCGTAGTCGAAGATGTGGATACCAACTATTTTTACCTCAGTTCACTGCTTAAAAAGCTGAATTGCAGAGTGCTGCGTGCTTCAAACGGGCAAAAGGCGGTTGAGATGGGTGTAAATGATCCCTCTATAAATATGATCTTAATGGATATAGAATTACCACTTAAGAATGGTTATGAAGCAACCCGCGAGATCAAGGCTTTACGACCCGATCTGCCGATAGTTGCACAAACGGCATTTGCCATGATGGGCGAACGTGAGCGCAGTGAAGAGGCGGGCTGTGATGATTATATGGCCAAACCTATACGCAAGGATCAACTGATCAATATGGTATTGAAATACATAGAATAATCACTTATACCGGGGGTCAGACTGAAAAGGCAGTTTCGCCATTTTTTCCACCTCCAGGGAATAAAAACCAAACTCCTCCACCACTTTTCCACGGATAAGATAAATGCCGCGTCCCCTGAAAGGGTATGCCTTTGACACATCGGGAAAATGCACGGTGTCAAAATACTCACCTTCAGCATCAAAGAAAGTGGCGAAATGCATAATTTCGCCTTTTATCGTGCGCACATATTTTATGGTTACCAATAAACCAAGCATTTTTACTGTACTTCCCAAATGCCTGCTGAGCCCGTGCGACATCATTTCGCCCCGGAAAGGGGTCTGCAACATATCGAAGTAGGTCATACTTACAGGAAAATCGAGCAATTCAATTTCATCGTAGCTGTCTTCCAGCGGATCGTGGACCAATTGCGGCAGGGTAAAGGTACGCACGGGTTGGGTAAAGAGGGCCGTCGCAGGCACTGCTTTTTGCTTTCCGGTGTGCATATGGGCTTCCCAGAGCAGTTGTTGTTTACTTAACCTGGTAAACCTGAGTGCACCGGTACGTATAAGGATAATCAGTTGCTCAAGCGGAGGTTTCACCCTTTCGGTAAAGTTGTAGAGGTCCATGTATGGGCCGTTTTGGGTACGTTCTGTAAGTACTTGATTTATCACTTGCTGCTCAAGCCCGGCAATGTGAACAAAGCCCATAACAATGGTATTGTCCTGCACCAGAGTAAGATGATTGCTTTTATTTATACAGGGAAGCTCAATATGGGCACCGCAGCGCCGGGCTTCATTGTAATATACCCAGGTTTGGTAAAACCCGCCAAAATTATTGATGACGGCCACCATAAATTCCAGCGGAAAGTATGTTTTCAGATAAAGACTTTGGTAACTTTCTACGGCAAACGATGCGGAATGGGCCTTTGAAAACGAATAGCCGGCAAACGATTCGATTTGCCTCCACACTTCATTGATAACGGTTTCGGGATAATTTCGGGCCCGGCAACTGTCGAAGAATTTGTCCACGATTTTCTGAAATTCCACCCGTGAACGGTATTTGCCACTCATGGCCCGCCGCAGTACATCGGCATCGGCCAGGTCGAGCCCGGCAAAATGATGACAAATCTTAAGCACATCCTCCTGATAAACCATCACCCCGTAAGTTTCGCTGAGTTGTTCTTTCATAATGGGATGAATGTATTTAAAGTCATTGGGATGATGGAAGCGTTTGATGTATTCACGCATCATACCTGAACGGGCAACTCCGGGCCGGATGATGGAGCTGGCCGCCACCAGGGTAAGGTAGTTGTCGCATTTTAGCTTGTAGATCAATCCACGCATGGCGGGGCTTTCAATATAAAAACAGCCGGTGGTTTCGGCATTTCTCAGGCGTTCCTTAACCCGTTCATCCTGCTTGAATTTCTCTACCTGATGGATGTCAATGTCAATGCCCCGGTTCTCCTTTATCAGATCAACGGCTTCACGGATGTGCCCGATGCCGCGTTGGCTCAGGATGTCGAGCTTTTCAAACCTCAGGTCTTCGGCCACATACATATCCCATTGGGTTACCGGCATTGATTTGGGCGGCAGGTCCAGTGCTGTGTAACAGGTAATGGGCTCTTCCGAAATAAGTACTCCGCCGGCATGTATGCTGCGGATATTCGGGAAGTCGGTCATGCGGGTGCCCAGTTGCAGGATGTGACGGGTTATATCGTCCTGATTTAGCGGATTGTGAGGCTCATCCACCAGGCGGTCGAGCTCCGCCTTGGGCAATCCCATCACTTTTCCCAGCTCCCTTAATATGGATTTGCCCTTAAAGGTTGACATGGCTCCCAGCAGGGCGGTATGTTCGCGCCCATAGCGCTTAAAAATGTAGTCGAGCACCTCGTCCCGCTCTTTCCAGGAGTAATCAATGTCAAAATCAGGCGGGCTACTGCGTTTTGGATTCAAAAATCGCTCAAAATAGAGGTTCAGTTCAATCGGGTCCACATCGGTAATTTGCAGGCAGTAAGCCACAATGCTGTTGGCACCGCTGCCCCGGCCCACATGATAAAATCCCCTCGACATGGAATACCGGATGATGTCCCAGGTAATGAGAAAATAGGCACCAAATCCCAGCCTGTCAATAATATCAAGCTCGTGCCTCACCCGCCGGGCAGCTTCTTTGTGGTTTTTGCCATAACGGTAAGCCAGACCGTCGGTCGCCAGCTTCTCCAGCAGCAGGCGGTCGTCGTAGGCGCTTCCGGTAAATGTTTTTTTGTTTTTAATGATCTTGTAATCAAAGTCAATGATGCAGCGGCCGGTAATACGTTCGGTGTTCCGGATGAGTTCAGGAAAGCTTTCGAATGCCTTGCGTAACTGAGCAAGGGAATGAAGCTGATGGCGGTTTCCGGCTACCATTTCAGGCGTAAGCCGGCTCAACAGTATATTGTTGTCGATGGCGCGCAGGTAGCGGTGTAACTCCTGTCCGTCGGCATCCTCAAATGTGATGGGTGAATGAATGATAAAACGGGCAGGATATTTCTGATAATCCGAAAGCATCAGTTTGTTCACTTCATCCACGGCAACGCCGATAAATTCATTCTCGGCCATTTCGGCCTGATTTCTGCTGCCAAAGGGATAAACCACCAGCACATTTTTAAAAGGCGGGGCGGGCCAGGGCAGGGGAGTGCCCTGTAAGTTGCACCGGCTCAACAGTTCATTGAGTTCCCTGAAACCGCTGTTATTTTCGGCTATGCCGGTGTAAAGCAAGCGGTTGTCTTTTCTGAATTCAACGCCTGCCATAGGGCGAAGACCGTTTTTTTTGCAGGCTTTTACAAAATCTATGGTTCCGCTGGTATTGTTGATATCGGTAAGCAACAAGGTTTCAGTACCGGCCGAAGCCGCCAGAACGGGCAGTGCTTCAATGGGGAAAGTGCCGTAGCGCAAACTGTAATAGGAATGGAAAGTAAGATGCATGGTTTTGGCTGGATTTTTTAGTCTGCGAAAGCTGTAGTCGTTTTTATTCCGGGCGCATGGCGGCTGCATGGGTAATGGCATTGCTGCCAAAACGGTTTCTGATGCGATCCATGGCCTGGTAAAGATTGATGGTTTGGGCAGTATCGTCGAACATATTGATTTGTTGCATGCCGCTCACCAGGTGGCTGAAACGCACGCCGATAAGCCGGATGAGCATGCGGCGCTGATACACCCGCTGAAACAGGTTGCGGGCTAACGGTAGCAGTACATGATCAAAAGCAGTATAGGGAATGCGCTGTTGCAGGGTATGGGTGTCAAAATTGGCATAGCGTATTTTAAGGGTAACACAGGCGGTGAGTTTTTGTGAAGTCCGCAACTGATAAGCCAGTTTTTCCACCATGCGCATCAGCAGGTCGTTGATCATGGCAATGTCAATGGTATCCTGCTCAAAGGTGGTTTCGGTACCTACGGATTTGCGCTCGGAATAAGGTTCAACAGGGGTGGGGTCAATGCCATTGGCTTTTTTCCAGATCACTACTCCGTTTTTGCCCAGCACCCTTTCTACCATTTCTACCGGCATATGGCTCAGGGTTTCGATGCGGGCAATGCCCATAGAGCGCAGCAATCGGAATGTTTTTTCGCCTATACCCGGGATTTTGCTGATGGAAAGTGGTGAAAGGAAAGGTACAATCCCTTCGCGGAGGATTTCCAGCTCTCCGTTGGGCTTGGCCTGCCCGGTAGCAATTTTCGATACGGTTTTGTTCACCGAAAGGCCCAGCGAAATGGGCAGCCCCGTCTCCCTAATGATACGCTGACGCAGCTCATGTGACCATTGTACCGATCCAAAAAAACGGTCCATGCCGGTAATGTCGAGATAATGCTCGTCAATGGAAGCTTTTTCGTAAACCGGGGCCTGTTCGGCGATGATATCGGTTACCGCATTGGAATAGCGGCTGTATTGCTCCATGTCGCCCCGGATTACAATGGCATCGGGGCACAAGGTTCGCGCCATCCTCATGGGCATGGCCGAATGTACTCCGAAGGTGCGTGCTTCATAGCTGCATCCCGCTACCACGCCCCGGTCCGAAAGCCCGCCCACAATTACCGGCAGCCCGTTTAACCCGTTGTTATTCAGCCGCTCTACCGACACAAAAAAGGTGTCCAGATCAAGGTGAACAATGGTTCTGTTATCGTTTGAAACCATTTTTTAAAAATATTTTGTCCTTTTTGTAAAAGGGATAAATTTTTGTTGTATTTTTGATTAGTTTTTAATCAAAATAATGATTACAATATAAGCATAAACTTTATTAAATCAACAGATCATGACGAATATTTTTGCTTCAAACATTAAACTTTTGCGCAAAAGGCGTGGCCGCACACAGGATGAGGCTGCCTTTGCCATGGAGATGAAACGTTCTACCCTGAGCGGCTATGAGAATCAGGTAGCCCAGCCCGGGATTGAGGCGTTGCTGACCATTTCTAAATATTATGGTATTGCCATTGATACCTTGGTTAAAATAAACCTTCCGGCCCTGTCAGAAAGTGAGCTGAGCCAACTGGAACGGGGATATGATATATATATCACCGGAAGTAAACTACGGGTGCTGGCCACTACGGTGGATGCCCAGAATAACGAAAACATCGAACTGGTCAATCAAAAAGCTTCTGCAGGTTACCGCACCGGCTTTGCCGATCCCGATTATATTAAGGTGCTGCCCATGTTTCATATGCCCTTTCTGTCGAAAGACAAAAAATATCGTACTTTTCAGATAAAAGGGGATTCCATGCTGCCCATTCCCGATGGTTCATGGGTAACCGGAGAGTTTGTGCAGAACTGGAATCAGGTTCGCGATGGTCATCCCTATATTATTTTAACCCTTGAAGATGGCATTGTTTTTAAGGTAGCCGAAAACCGGATAAAAATGGATGGGCGGCTGATGTTGCATTCACTTAACCCCCTTTATGAACCTTATACTGTGGATGTAAAAGAAGTGAGAGAAATTTGGAAGATGGTGCATTACATCAGTAGCGAAATGCCTGAACCCAACCTGCCGCGGGAAGAACTTTCCAATACTGTGGCCACGCTCAAAAAGGATATGGAAAAACTGAAAAAGCAGGTAGCGGCTGTTCAGGTTATTAATTTGCCTTTAGAGGGATAGACGTGCATTCGGGAGCACTGTTTTCAGGCTATTGGATTCCGCTTAAGCCCGTTACAGCCGGGGCTGGACATTTTTTTTTGGTATTATATTACGGTATGCCTGTATGCGCATGCGGGCAGGCAGTACCTCATCAGTATTTATCATTACTTTCCTAAAGTTGATGAATGGATCAGATTTAATAATCATCATAAAATAGGATATTAAAAATATTGATTATATATTTGTATGTACAATATCGCCGTAATTCGAAACGGTTCAGTTTACATTTATGAAATTCAGGAAAGGCACCGGATTGCTGAACAAGGACATGCAGGAGCATATTCGAATATTCGAACTGCTTGTCCAACATTCCACAGATGTAATCTGGATGATGGATATGAATATGCATACCCTGTTTATGAGCCCGTCGGTAGAAAAGCATCTTGGGTACACTGTGGAGGAGTATCTTGCCTTGAGCCATGAAGAACGCTTGCCTGCCCGGTCGTATGAATTGTTGCAAACCATTGTTAAAGCGCAGATAATACCTGTGCTTTCGGGCAAGAGCCCGTTGCCGGAAACGCCCATACAGTTCGAGATGCTGCATAGCCATAAAAATGGCAAGTTGGTGTGGGGCGAAATAACACTGAGTTTTTTACATGATGAAAGCGGAAAGGTGCAGTGGGTGATGGGCATTACCCGCGACATTGATGAGCGCAAGCGGGCTCAGGATGAACTGGCAAAAAGCCGCGCCCGTATTCAGAGTATTATCAGTGAATCGAGTGAGTGGATATGGGAATTGGATGCCAACGATTGTTATACTTTCTCTAATAATGCTGTAGAGCAAATTCTGGGATTGAGTGTTGACGCCATCATGGGGAAACGGCCTTTTGATTTTGCCTACGGAAAAACCCTTAAACAACAATTGGCCCATTTCTTTAACCTGAAGCAGGCTGCATTGCCATTGATGAATTTTAAGGTGACCATGCAGCATGTTAACGGAACGCTTAAACACCTGGATATTAAAGCCGATCCGTATTTTGATGAAAATAACGTTTTTCAGGGTTACCGCGGCATCTGCCGTGACATAACTTCAGGCAAAGCCAAAAGCCGGAGTATTGAGTTGTTGGAGAAAACGCATTTTTCGTTACTCGCCAATGACGACTTTGCCTGGATCAAACTGGATCAGAATTTTGAGATATTGGAATGGAATAATGGAGCCATTAAAACTTTTGGTTTTTCACGCTCGGAAACCCAGGTAGGGGAGGTGCTTTCAAAAATATTTCCCGCTGTTCAATTGCGCTTGCTCAAAAAGAATTTTTCCAACCCGGACAACTCATCCACCCTGATTAAGTATGCGGCTATGGGATTACATAAAGATGGTCGCAAGTTACATTGCCATATTGCCATTTGCCCTGCTTTTGATGGTGAAAACAAGCCGGAGGGAGGCGACTTGTTTATTTACGATTACACCCGGTTTAAACAATTACTCGATTTTTCAGTGGAATATGATGAGGTACTCTCGAAGTTTTGTGATGCCTATGTCATTACAGATAAATTTTTCAACATTATATTTGTAAATGAGATTTCAGCAAAATGGCTTGGTGGTGCGGTGAATGACTTTATCGGACAAAATATGAGCTTTTTTCAGTGTCAGGACAGCTTGAAACGCATACAGGAAAATGGCAAACATGTGGCATGCAAAAAACACCCCTGGAAAACCAATGTGGTGATTAAATATAGAGATAACTCCAAAAACGCTGTAATGTCGCTGCTTTCTCCTTCCAACTCGAAGGGTAAACTGGCTGATTTTGTATTTATTTTCGATGAGGTCCGCGAATAAAGCTTCCGCTTTAAAAAAATCATTTAAAATAGTGCTGTACCTCTATCTTTCCGTTAAAGTTGCGTGTAATTTATCTATCTTTGCAGTCCGTTTTTTAAAAAATTGAACTACAAAAATGGTAAATATAACACTACCGGACAATACAGTAAAGCAGTTTCCTGAAGGCATCACCTCAATGGAGATAGCCAAAAGTATTAGCGAAGGTCTGGCTCGTAATGTCCTGTCAGCCAAGGTAAATGGTGAAGTCTGGGATGCCAGCCGTCCCATTACCAGCGATGCACGCCTAAATTTGCTTACCTGGAATGATCCCGATGGCAAAGCTACCATGTGGCATTCATCGGCTCACCTGATGGCTGAAGCCATTGAACAACTGTACCCTGGTGTTAAATTTGGCATTGGTCCCGATATTGAAAACGGGTTTTATTACGATATGGATTTCGGAGATCGCGAAATTTTAGCAGAAGATTTGCAGGCCATTGAAGTGAGGATGCTGGAACTTGCCCGTGAAAAACAAACTTTTGTCCGCCGAAGTGTCTCTAAAAGTGAAGCTCTCAACTATTTCACCGAAAAGGACGATGAATATAAAATTGAATTGATTCAGGATTTAGAGGACGGTGAGATTACTTTTTATGAGTCGGGAACTTTTACCGATTTGTGTCGTGGGCCGCATATGCCTGATACCAGTGCCATTAAAGCCGTGAAATTGCTTAACATTGCCGGTGCTTACTGGCGTGGCAATGAAAAGCGCAAGCAACTTACGCGTATTTATGGTATAACTTTTCCCAGGCAAAAAGATCTGACAGAATATCTTGAAATGCTGGAAGAGGCCAAAAAACGTGATCATCGCAAGTTGGGCAGGGAGCTCGATTTGTTTACATTCTCACAAAAGGTAGGTTCGGGACTTCCGCTGTGGTTGCCCAAAGGTGCCATATTGCGTGACCGTTTGGAACGTTTCCTGCGCAATGTGCAGCAGAAAGCCGGTTATCTGCCGGTAATTACCCCACATATTGGCAACGTGGAATTGTACAAAACTTCCGGACACTTCCAAAAATATGGCAAGGATAGCTTTCAGCCGATTTCTACACCGGTTGAAGGAGAGCAATTTATGCTTAAACCCATGAATTGTCCGCATCATTGTGAGATATACGCTGCCCGCCCTCGCTCATACAAGGACTTACCCCTGCGGTTTGCCGAATTTGGCACCGTATATCGCTATGAGCAAAGCGGTGAATTACACGGATTGACCAGGGTGCGTGGATTTACGCAGGATGACGCCCACATTTTCTGTACTCCTGATCAGTTGAAGAGTGAATTTATTGCCGTAATTGACATTGTACTTCATATATTCAAAACGCTTGATTTTAAGAATTATACCGCTCAGATTTCACTGCGAGATCCCAGGGATACCGAAAAATACATCGGCAGTGATGAAAACTGGGAAAAAGCGGAATCAGCCATTATGGAAGCCGTAAGTGCAGCCGGTATTGAAGCAGTGGTAGAATATGGTGAAGCTGCATTTTATGGGCCAAAACTTGACTTCATGGTTAAGGATGCCCTGGGCCGGAAGTGGCAATTGGGAACCATACAGGTAGATTATAACCTGCCTGAACGTTTTGAACTGGATTATATCGGCAGCGACAATCAGAAGCACCGTCCGGTAATGATTCATCGTGCACCTTTTGGCTCAATGGAGCGTTTTGTTGCCGTTCTTATTGAGCATTCAGGAGGAAATTTCCCCTTGTGGCTCACCCCGGAACAGGTTATTGTGCTGCCAATCAGTGAAAAATACCTGGAATATTCAAAAAAAGTTTTGAATTTCCTGAATAATTCCGAAATTCGCGGCCAAATTGATGAACGCAACGAGAAGGCTGGTCGTAAGATTAGAGATGCAGAATTGAAGAAAATTCCATTCATGCTTATTGTTGGTGAGAAAGAAGAGGCTGATGGAACCGTTTCCGTACGCCGCCATGGTAAGGGTGACCTCGGTGTATTAAGTCTGCAGGCGTTTGCCGACATGGTAAAAGAAGAAGTAAATTCGGTGATGCAATAATTGCTATCACTACAGTATAAACCAAACTAAGGAGGAATTCACATAGCTACACCATTCAGAGGTTCCAGAGGTTCCCGGAATATGCCGAGGAGAAAAGAGGATCCACACCAGATCAATGAAAGAATAAAAGCACCCGTAGTAAGGGTGGTAGGCGACAATGTAGAAGCCGGAATCTATAACATAAAGGATGCCCTGGCCATTGCCCAGCGCCTGGAAATGGATCTGGTTGAAATATCACCTACTGCAAATCCACCGGTTTGTAAAGTAACCGATTATAAAAAGTTCCTTTACGAGCTGAAGAAAAAACAAAAAGAAATAAAAGCAAAGTCAACAAAGATTGTCGTTAAAGAAATTCGTCTCGGGCCCAACACCGATGATCATGATTTTAACTTCAAACTGAAACATGCTATTAGATTTCTTGAAGACGGTGCCAAAGTTAAGGTTGAGGTGTTTTTTAGAGGACGTAGCATCGTGTACAAGGATCAGGGTGAAATCAAGCTGTTGCAGTTTGCTTCTTTGCTTGAAGATTACGGAAAGGTGGAAAAGCTACCTTTGCTTGAGGGCAAACGCATGATTATGATCGTAGCTCCTAAAAAATAGAAAGTTTTTGAATAAAAACTCAATATAAACCCAATTAATCAATTTGTAATGCCAAAAATGAAGTCGAAATCCGCTGCAAAAAAACGGTTTGATGTAACCGGCACCGGTAAACTGAAAAGGAAGCATGCTTACAAAAGTCACATTCTGACTAAAAAATCAACCAAACGCAAACGTAATCTTACTTACACCGCGATTGTTGATAAGGCAGATGCGAAAAATGTAAGACTCATGCTCCAGTAATTCGTGTTAATTAAGTATTAACCCTTGCTTTATGCCAACAAGTCTTTCGTGTAAAGCGGAAGCGCTAAAGCAAAAACAAAAACAAAAAAATGCCAAGATCAGTAAACGCAGTGGCCTCAAGGGCCCGCAGAAAAAAGATCCTGAAGGCCGTTAAAGGACAATTTGGCCGCAGGAAAAATGTTTGGACGGTTGCTAAAAATGCATACGAAAAAGGCATGGTGTATGCATACCGCGACAGACGACAGAAAAAACGCAACTTCCGCAGTTTGTGGATTACCCGTATCAATGCCGGAGTAAGGGCTTATGATATGTCCTATTCTGTTTTCATGGGGAAACTCAAACAAAAGAATATCAACCTTGACCGTAAGGTGCTGGCCGATTTGGCCATGAACCATCCTACAACGTTTAAAGCAATTGTTGAGGCCGTTAAGGATTAATAGCTTGTAATATTAAAAGCAAAAAACCACCCCTAAAGGTGGTTTTTTGCTTTTGAGGAAATCGATCTTGGCTTTATTTCATTGATGAGGGTATGTTAAATATTCTTTTCAAAATAAAGAAGTAAATGTAACCTTTTGATTAGGTGATGATTGTAAGCATCACGTAACTCTATTCCTTGGGCATTTTCTCCCTTTGGCGAATATAGGTTTCCATTTGTTCCGAAAGCAGTCGCTTGGCGATGATGGTCTTTTTTTTATCCAGCAGGAACATAACCGGACTGCTGTGCACATCATATAACTCCCTGAAATCGGGAGTCATGCTGTAAAATCCGTTCACGTTTATCCAGATGGTTTCATTCTTCCGGATATAGGTTTTCATGTCTTTCCATGAAGTATCCATGCATACGGCATATACTTCGAGATCATACGTTTCTTTATTGTTTTTGTAAAAGTCGCGCAATAATGGAGTTTCCTTTTTACAATGTCCGCAATCCGGATCCCAGAAATAAATCAGGATGTATTTTGCCTGAATGTTGTATAATGAATGTGGCTGCATCAGGGTGTCGAAAAGGATCATTTCGGGGGCAGGCTTGCCTATAAGTAATGGCTTTAGTGTTTTGGCCCGGGCAATGAGGTTTTGTTTTACCCCTGCATTCATCCAGTCCATGCGTGGATCGTTATACCAGGTATCCACCAGATGCACAAAAATGGCATCGTAACCCATTATTTCTGACCCTTCGTATTTGATGGTCAGATACCACATGAGATATTTAAAGGCTTCGTAACTGTTTCCCGTTTTGTGTAATAGCAAATCTACGGCAGTAATGAGAGAATCGGGCAGGGGAGAGGTGAGCCTGTTAAGGTATTGTTCAACTTTGGGATGAATCACCGGGGTTCGGATCAACCGGTCATCTGAGAGATCAATATTATCCCAGAAATGGTCTTTGTAGGCTTTGTAACGGGACAGGGTGTCGGCCCTGGTGTTGCCCTCAATCAGCGGAAGTTCAGGCTCCTGCATCGCCTTTAGGAAATCAGCAAAGAAAGTCCCTTTGTGCTGAGCAATTAAGGCTGTGATATGGCTCTGCACCTGATTGTTAAGCTCTTCCGTTTGGTTCATGAGGAATTTTGCCGAGTCGCTCTGGGGGAGATGTTTTTTTAGCTGCTCTTTAAGTGCAGCCTGCTGCTTTTGCCTTTCAGCCAGAAAGCGCATATAGTCAAACAACAACTGGTTTTCAGTGCTTCCCTTAGAAATCAGACTGGATGGGAGTTGGGAAGTATTGCCACTGATGGTGAAAGTTTGTTCCTGCCCGATAATAAAATCGAACAATCTTTTTTTTGAAGCATCTACAATAATGTACATGCCCTGATCCAACAGCTTGCCCGGCTTGAAAACATAGCTTCCATTTTTGGCGTGAGCGGCCGTGTCCACAACAAATTGTTTATCGCCTCCATAGCTGGCCAGATATAGAAGAGAGTCATTTAGCCCCTTTAAATCGATCGTAATTTTTGCACTCTGCTGCGCTGTTAGAGTCATTCCCCAAAGGGTAAGACACAAAATTAAAAAGGGATAATATGTAACTTTCATGATAATTGTTGTACTTTTATGCTGCAAACTTACAGTTTTTTGCTCTTAAGATTTCATAAGTAATTATAAACTTAAAGAGAATCTTGTCCTTTATCAATGAATTAATCCTGTTGTTATGAAGAAATTGATTGTTTTTATTTTAATTTTTCTTGCCTTTGCCATGTCGGGCAGTACACAGAATATTCAAGATTCTGTTCTTGAAGCAGAACGGGAATATTACTGGAATCGTTATACTTCAATCAGGGATACACTAACCATCAATACATGGAATAACCTGAAACGGATGAAAGACAATCTGGAGCAGGTGGTTGAGCGAGATGGTCTCATTGTTGCATCCCTGAAACAGCGCCTCGAGGTGGATTCATCGCTGGTAGTGAATCAGGCAGACATGAATGCGCGATACAATGAATTGGCTATGGATCATGACATGGTGCAATCGCGCGTAAAGAATGATATGCAAATGATGCTCTATCTCAAGGCAGCAGTAGGGGTGTTGTTGTTGATTACAGTGATACTTATTTTTACCCTGATTGGCCGGGTTTCCTCTCTAAAAAAAGCAAAGTCCCGGGCTGACCATTATGAATCTCTTGCTGAGCAACGCAATCAGATGAACGAATTACACGAGTCGGAGCTCAGGCGTTTGAAAGAACGGGAAATTGAATTTAGGGAGGAGCTTGAAAAAGGCATCCAGGCGCATCAGGAGCGTCTTATTTCTATTCAGCAGCGAAACAATGAGCTTGAACGTGAAATTGAACAATTAAAAAATGAATCAACTCCGGTGTTGCAGGGTGTACATACTCCGGTTCAGGGAGATGAAATTCCCACTGATGATCAGGAACTCAGGCAATGGAGCAGGAATTTACTGGATGAACGGAAAAGCCTGCTTAAACTGGCTGAGCAACTTAAGAATAAAGCAGAAGAAGAGCAGGCCCGAAGGGAACGGTTGTTGGAAAAAATCAGAAATCTGGCAGGGTCATTGTCCGGACTTGATGATGGCGTTTCAGAATAAACGCCCCCGCTTTTTTACTCTTGAAATTTCAGCACCTTCAGGACAATCCAATTGTCTGATTCCGTTTTTTTGTGATTTATTGATGGCATAGGTAACACCGAGATGCAGCACTGAATACCTGTCATTTATGTTTGTAGAACCTGTATGGGCATCAATATTATCAGTATTGTGCAGACGCATGCTGTAACCGGCTTCCAGACCCCAATTATTATTTATATCATAAGTGACTTCAAATCCTACTGGAAAAACAAACGAGTTTTGGGCATTTCCTGATTTTTCGCCCTGCTCACCATAACCAACTGACGCCTCTAAAGTACCATTTTCCATATTAAATTTACGGGCGCGAAAGCTGATGATTCCCACTCCCGCAACAACATAAGCATTTATTCGGGGTGAAGAGCCCTGAGAAATCAGGTGACTGAGGTTTATCCGGGGAATCAACGCCAGTTCATTAAACTTAGTTTCGAAACGGAATCCACTTTCAGGATTTGATCCTTTCATCCTGCCGTGAATAAATTGCATCTTAGCACTGAATAATGGCGAAAAATGCCGGGTCAACTGAAGGTAAAATCCGGGAGCACTCTCTTCTTTTATTTTTTTTGCCGGATCAAAATCATGCACACTCAAGTCACCAAAAAATGATTGCACCGTGACACCCCCACCAAATTGCCAATAGCCAAAATTTGTTGGTTGTGCTTTTAATCCCGAAAAGGCCAGGGAAACTAAAAGTAAGCTGAGTAGTATTTTGGGCATGAATTTAATGATCAAAGTTTTTTTCACCGGAGGTAACATAGGTATTCAGGTAGTTTTCGTCAGGGGTTAATGGGCAACTGTATCGCTTGCTATAAACACAATAGGGGTTGTAAGCCCTGTTAAAGTCGAGGATGAGTTGACCGGAATCTGTTAAATAAGTATCCAGGTAACGTCCTCCCCCATAACTTTGTTCTCCCGAAGTGTAATCCCGAAAGGGTATAAAAAGATAATTTTCATAACCCGGCTTTTTCATCAGGTCGATATTGCGGTAAACGGTAAGTTGAAAAGTGGTATCATTGATCTTAAACTCAGCAATACCATAAATAAGGTATAAGGGCAACCTGTCGGTGGTGGTTTTCATGGCCAGGGTGTCGGGCTTTTCAAAAAGTTTAAGACTTGCCGTGATCACCCATAAAGTATCCGGTTCAAAATAGTTTAACCCCTTGAAATTTGCCCTTAATTCCTTGTCTATCGGCGAGTTGTCTGCAGTTTTAAACTCCAGGTCCCTCTCCCGCCGTTCGGATAATAACTCGCTGGTGTACCCTTTGCCTGTATCTGGGTCGATTTGTTGGCCTTTGACAGAATAATTGCTTCCGATAAGAAAGGTAAACAGTAGGCATGCAATTAGATATATTTTAAATCCCGAGTTCATCGATTCGTTATTTGCAGCAAAGGTATTGTGGTTAATCAATAATAAAAGGAAAATCTTTCAATTTTATTATGTTTATCCAATTAAAACTGTGTCATTATATGAACTCTTTTGACTTACATCCCGTGGATAAAGTGGTGAAAAACCCTAAGAATGTATGGAGTAATAAAGTCTTATTTATGGATACTGTGTTAAATTAAATAATATTACGAAGTCCATTTCACTGTAATGATATGAATATGTGAACAGATATCGAATGAAATTGCTGGTTTATCTTAAATTTGCAGAAGCATGATCATAAATCTGAATTTTCATAATGAGACTTTTTCATCCGGAAGTATTCCAGGGCAGTTTGTCACAAAAACGCTATTTTGAAGGCTGGTATTTTAAGCATGTATCTGCTGATCTGAGCCAGGTTTATTCGTTTATTCCCGGTGTGGCACTTAATTCAGCTCATCCACATGCTTTTATACAGGTGATTAATGGAACTACCGGTGAAACTCAATATATTGAATATGCCTTGTCGGAATTTAAATTTCGGCGGGATGACTTTTGGGTTAAAGTCGGTAAATCGGAGTTTTCGGCCGACAGTATGCATTTGGCTATTGAAAGTCCGGAAATCACTGTAAAAGGCAGATTGAGCTATACGGGAAGAGTGAAATATCCTTCTTCCTTGCTGTCTCCCGGTATCATGGGTTGGTATTCGTTCGTGCCTTTTATGGAATGTAAGCACGGTGTTGTATCGGTAAACCACAGCATCAGCGGTAGGCTGAATATAAACGATCAAACCATTGATTTCTCCGGTGGCAAAGGTTACATTGAAAAAGACTGGGGGCGCTCTTTTCCTGAAACCTGGATATGGATGCAAAGCAACAACTTTAATCAGGCTGACGCATCTCTGATGATCAGTATTGCCAAAATCCCCTGGTTGGGCAGCCACTTCACCGGATTTCTGGGCTTCTTATATTTTGATGGAAAATTTTATCCGTTTAGCACCTACAATGGTTCCAAAATCATGAACTCTAAACTGGAAAATGGACTGCTTACGATTTCCCTGAAGCATCATCAGCATACGCTAAATATTAATGCGATAATCAACAAATCAGGCATTCTGAAAGCGCCTCAGGCCGGTAGTATGGACCGCCATATTAAAGAGAGCATTGATTCTGAACTGCGCGTTCAGCTCATAGATCAGAACAACAATGAAATCTTTGGAGACACCGGACACCGTGCCGGGCTAGAAGTGATAGAGGGAATGGTGTAAATGCTGCTTACCTGTCTAATCCATATCATCATTTAACGACTTAAAGCCCTGTCCGAGGATTTCATTGGCTTCGGTGACATTTACGAATGCTTTGGGATCAATTTCCTTGATGTGTTGCTTTAAAATTTCCAGCTCCCGGCGACTCATCACTGCGTAAACCATCTTTTTGGATTCACCGGTATAAGCTCCTGTTCCACTAAAAATAGTTGCCCCGCGCTTGAGGTCATTGTTGATTTTTGCAGCAATGGATTCAAATTGATCAGAGATAATCAGTACGGTCTTGTGGTAACTAGCGCCACTCACCACCATATCAATAATTTTACCTTCAATAAAAATAATTATCAGTGAATAGATGGCAAATTCCCATCCGATAACTCCTGTTTCTGTAGGCTGAGCGAGTGTAAACAGAACTATGGCGCCATCCACAATCATTACCAGTTTTCCAAGAGACAGCTTGGTGTATTTGGCAAGAATCATGGCAATAATATCTGACCCACCTGAGGTTGCCCGCGATTTAAAGATGAAGCCAATGGATAATCCATAAAATACACCGGCCACTATGGTATTTAACATGGGATCCAAGATCACTTTGGGATATCCCGGAGAAATGTAGGTTTCCATCAGCCAGACTGTGAACAAAATGGTGACAATACTTACGATGGTTTTAACACCAAATCTTGGTCCTAGAATAATAGTACCTATAATTACCAGTGGAATTTCCATGGTAAATGTGCTGTAACTGATTTTCCAGCCAAATAAGGTGTTTAAAACAGTGGCGATGCCATATATACCTCCCGGAGCAAGCTTGTATGGAACTACGAAAAGGATATCGGAAACGGCAAAAATGATACTGCCCGCTAACAAGTAGGCATATACAGTGAACCATTCTTGTGAAAGGAACTTTTCTTTGGTTGTAAAAGGCATTATTTCAGTTAGTTAGACGTGAATATTGGGTAAATTGCTGTTTTTGAAGCGGCAAACTTACTACATTTAACGGGAATAATATCGCTGAGTACCATTCCTTAAGTATAGAGTGCAGGGAATGTTGTCAATGGCCGATAGGTCAGTTTGTATCTTAAAAAAGCTGCCTGCATGAGATCTCATGCAGGCAGCTTTAAAAGAAGATATTCAGGTGTTAGCTTATTTCAGCACGTGATATAGAGCATGGATAACACCGGGAATCCAAAATAATAACGTTAAAATAAGATTTACTAAAAATGGTGTACCTATTTCATTATAAACTAAATAGACAGCCAAAGGAGGCAAAAGTATAGCCAGAATTACCAACAGAATGGTATTGGTGTCGGAAGCAGGAGCCATTGAAGGAGTTTGTACCGGAGCTGCCTGAACAATTGTGGTTTCTGCAGATGACTGTTTCTTTTTTCCTGCAAAAGCAGCATCAGCAACATTGATGAAGCCAAACATGAAAAATACCATCATTACGACGGCGGTAAGACCTGGTTTAAAAATTTTCATAATTTTACATTTTTAAGTTTAACAAATTTTTACTTCACAAAAGTAATGAAACACAGTTTAGAATTGCATATATTAACAACAATAGTTCTTGTATTGTTCTTTTTGCCCTCAAAAGCTCAGGAATTTACTTTTTCCGGTGCCATTGTTATAGACAAAACTGAGGTCTTGAGCTATACCATTACCTATACGATAACTGAAGAAAACATACTTACCGGATTTTCAATCAGTGATTTAAATGGAAAAGAAGAAACGAAAGCGCAACTTACCGGAAAATATAATGCTAAAGAAAAAACACTTTCTTTCGATGAAAAAAAAATTGTCTACTCTAAAGGCGAAACACCTTCGGACGAGTTCTGCCTGATGAAGGTAAAAGGTAAAATTGAAAAGAAAGGCGGAAAAACCATTTTTACAGGTGACTTTAATGCTGTTGGTCTCAGCGATGACATCATTTGTGCGTCGGGTACTTTAATCCTGCTTTCTGAAAAGGACATCAGCGAACTTTCTGCCAAAGCATCAAAAGTAATACAGAAGTTACCCAAAGTAGATAGTATCGCTGTGCCAAAAGTTGATCCAACTCCCTGGAGTAGAAATGTGTTTGAAATTGAATCAGGGAAATCAATAGAACTGGAACTCAAGTCTGATCAATTGATCATTGAACTTGTTGATGACCGTTTTCAGGATGGTGACAGGGTTAGTGTGTTGAAAAACGGTGTGAAGGTGATCAACAACCTGGAACTTACCAACCGCGTGCAGTCCTTTAAATATGAGATAGGAAAAGAAGAAAAAGAAATTACTTTTAGCTTTATAGCTGAAGATGAAGGTTCCATAGCGCTCACTACTTTTAAAGCAGTGATTAAAAATGGAAGGGAAAATAACCTGATTATGACCAGTCTGAATAAGGGAGAAAAGATAAAGGTCATTTTTAAAAGAAAGTAAGGTTCCTGAATTGCAGTGCTCACTATCTTCACTTCTGCTTCGGGGTTTTTGAGCTGCTTGCTTTATCATTAAAGTCAAGACACAAACCTATCCAGTATTCGAAATCCTCTTCAGCCGTAAATCCATCAGGTTCCACGTAACAAAAGCCTTTGTATTTTCTCCCTTTCATCATCATTGGCTGGTAGCCTTGTTTTGCTGAGATTTCATGTTGCAACTCCGGATCAAAACGACACATTAGATTTTCTCCACTCACGTTGATACACATTTTGCCATCTATGAGAAAAGCGAGCCCGCCAAACATCTTCTTCTCCTGAATTTTGATATCAGGGAAGCCTGAAAGTCGGTCCCTGACCCTTTCAGCTAATTTTAAACTAAAACTCATCTTTTAATTCTTGCTATTGTTGGCGAAGGTTAAGGTGTCAAAATAAATGGTCAGTGATTTTAATTTTCCATTCTCTGCCGCCCATATCTCAGCGACATTTCCATTGATATGCTTTCCGTTTGGGAAAATAAAGTCGTAATTACCGATCACACAGGCACTTTCTTTCTGAATGATCATTTTTTCAACTTTCATTGATTTAAACAGCTGTGAAAATCGGTTGATTCTTCGATGTATGCAGCCTTTCCGACAAGAGGCCGGGGGTTTGACATATCACCACCGGTATATTCAAAATCATCAGCAAGTACACTCCCAAAATCTGATTTGGCAGAAAATGCTTGATAATAAACTTCCAGAAGCTCTTTTATACTCATCTTTATTTCTATTAAGGAATTATACATTTCATTAAAGAATCCAAATCATTGTAAGGTCCAATCAGATTATTCCAAATCACTCTTTGGAACTTCCTCCGTCAGGTTTGTAGCCTCAACGTAGATTCGTTTTATTGCAGGATAAACTTTCTGAATGGAATTTTCGAGGCGCTTTATGGTTTTTAACAATTCAGTGCTGTTTATTGCCGGATTAAACTGAACATCAAGGGCAAGCAGGATATCGTTGGGTGACATGTGCATGGATAATGGGCGAAGTAAATCCACAACATTTTTTTCCTGCTTTACAATTTTCATGATGTTGTCCACTTCATAGGATTGCATGCTTTCGCCCAGAAGCAGGTCGCGGCTTTCAATGGTAAGCAACACCGCCACAAAGGCCAGCAGCAATCCAATGACGATGGACGCAATTCCATCAGCTACCGGCAGATTAAAATGGCTGCCTATAAATACACCTATTCCTGCAATGAGCAAGCCTCCCAGAGCGGCACCATCTTCATATATAACAACAAAGTGGCTGGGATCTTTACTAATGTGAACGCGCTGAAAGAAAGTTCCCCTAACATTTTTTTCTTTGTTTAAACTCCTGATGGCAATGATAAAAGAAACGCCTTCAAAAAGGAAAGCGCCACCAAGTACCGCATAGTTCCAGTTAATATTGGTGAGTTTTTCAGGATGTTGAATATGCTTGATGCCTTCATAAATAGACATCCCGCCACCCAAACCAAAAATGAGAATAGAAACAATCAGCGACCAAAAATAAATTTCCTTTCCATGCCCGAAAGGATGACTCAAATTAGCAGGTTTCGCACTTCGATGAATACCGAATAGCAGCAGCAACTGGTTTATGGAGTCTACCGAGCTGTGTATTCCTTCAGAAAGCATGGCTGAACTGCCCGTAAAGGCAGCAGCAACAAACTTCATTACGGCAATAGCGATGTTGGCAACCAATGCACCATAGATAGAAATGTGTTTATGTGCCATTTATCCGAATATTGTAACTTATATAAATTGTCGTTGAATCATAAACTTAATTCCAGTTTAAAATGTTCAGCTAATTTGGTGATTGGTGATTGGTGATTGGTTCGGGGTTCTTGGTTCTTGGTTCGGGGTTCTTGGTTCTTGGTTCGGGGTTCTTGGTTCGGGGTTCTTGGTTCTTGGTTCGGGGTTCGGGGTTCTTGGTTCTTGGTTCGGGGTTCTTG
>JAVEQP010000139.1:0-6962 GCA_034007585.1 Lentimicrobium sp.
AAGGCACAGCATTTGATAGATAATCTTAGTGCAAATGATATTAATCGTTTGGCCCGATCCCACAATCGGGGGTACGGTTAACCTTATCCGGTTTGTGCCGGATATCCCATAGTGTGTGATAAGAAGGGAGCTGTCAGTTGGCAGCTTCTTTCTTTTTAAAGTCCCGTTCAATAAATATTTTCGGAATCCAGACTGTGTAAACAGACGCTTCTACACATAATTAATTACATAACCCTGCCCATCGAAAAAGGGATTACGCTGTCCGCAAAGGAAATTTATATTAGCTTTGCACCCGCTGCAAGCATAGTGAATAAGTTGATTTACCCGGAGATAAATGAATGATTGATGGAGCAAAAGTTTGAGCAAAACGCAAAGGTGATCTGGCTTACGGGATTGCCCTGTTCGGGCAAGACTACCTTGGGCATTGGGCTTTACAAGGCACTGCTAAAGCTGGGCTTTATGGTGCGCATGCTTGATGGAGATATTACCCGTCGCGGATTATGTAATAATCTGGGTTTTAGTGATGCTGATCGCAACGAAAATATACGCCGGGTGGCTGAAGTGTCGAAACTCTTTATTGAAACGGGCATCATAACCATCAACGCTTTTATCACGCCAACACTTGAATTACGCGAGCTGGCCCAGGAGATTATTGGTAGCGATAAACTTATTCAGGTATATGTGAACTCACCGGTAGAGGTGTGTGAAGCGCGCGATGTTAAAGGCATGTATGCAAAAGCACGGCGCGGAGAACTCAGCAATTTTACGGGAGTTAGCGCACCTTTTGATAATCCGGTTGAGCCTGATGTTGAAATAAATACCCACCTGAATACCCCTGAGAACAATGTTCAACAACTGCTTGAATACGTATTACCGTTAATATCAAAAAGCACATGAATTCAAAATACAACCTGACCCACCTCGAAGAACTCGAGTATGAATCAATGTATGTAATGCGTGAGGTAGCAGCTCAGTTCGAGCGGCCGGCATTGCTCTTTTCCGGAGGAAAAGATTCTATTGTAATGGTACACATTGCGATGAAAGCCTTTTATCCCGGGCCCTTTCCTTTTCCACTATTTCATATAGATACCGGTCATAATTTTGAGGAAACCATCGTTTACCGTGATAATCTGGTAAAAAAGCTGGGAGCCACACTTATTGTGGGCAGTGTGCAACAAAGCATTGATCAGGGCAGGGTGGTAGAAGAAAAAGGGGCCACTGCCAGCCGCAACATACTGCAAACCACCACCTTGCTCGATACCATTGAGCAATACAAGTTTGATGCAGCCATTGGCGGGGGACGCCGCGATGAAGAGAAAGCACGGGCCAAAGAGCGATTCTTTTCCCACCGCGATGAGTTCGGACAGTGGGATCCCAAGAATCAGCGGCCGGAGTTGTGGAACATCTTTAACGGGAAGAAAAACATGGGCGAACACTTCAGGGTTTTCCCCATAAGCAACTGGACTGAAATGGATGTGTGGCAATATATCCTGAAGGAAAATATTGAATTGCCTGAACTCTATTTTACGCATCAGCGCGAAGTGTTTAACCGCGACGGGGTATGGCTGGCCAAATACCCGTTTATGACCCTGAAAGAGGGTGAATTTTATGAAACGAAAACCGTAAGGTGCCGCACCATAGGCGATGTTTCCTGTACCGGATTAACCTTATCCACAGCCAATTCCCTGGAAGAAATCATTCAGGAAATAGCTGCCACCCGGGTTACCGAAAGGGGAGGCCGTGCAGATGATAAGCGTTCGGAAGCTGCCATGGAAGACCGGAAAAAAGAGGGCTATTTTTAATATCAACAATGCACATTACGATTTACCGATTAATTAGTACAGAAAAATGAGTGAATTTTCATCCAAAGGATATCTCGATATGGAATTGCTGCGGTTTACTACCGCCGGCAGTGTTGATGACGGAAAAAGCACCCTGATCGGGCGGCTGTTGTATGACAGTAAATCTATTTTTGAAGATCAGCTTGAGGCCGTGAAGCGCGCCAGTTTAAGACGGGGAACCGAGCACCTTGACCTGGCGCTGGTTACCGATGGATTGCGTGCTGAACGCGAACAGGGCATTACCATTGATGTGGCTTACCGCTATTTTGCTACACCTAAGCGTAAATTCATCATTGCCGATACGCCCGGTCACATTCAGTACACGCGCAATATGGTTACCGGTGCATCCACCGCCGATGCGGCAATTATCCTGATTGATGCCCGTAACGGGGTCACCGAGCAGACCTGCAGGCACAGCTATATCGCTTCACTGCTGCAAATTCCTCATGTAATCATCTGCATCAACAAGATGGACCTGGTGGATTATGCTGAACAGCGTTTTTCTAAGATAAAAGAAGATTTTACTGCCTTTTCGAAGCAACTGCATATTCCTAATCTTTCGTATGTGCCTATCAGTGCGCTGCATGGCGATAACGTGGTGGAGCCATCAGTGAACATGCCCTGGTATGAAGGGGGAACCTTGCTTCAGGTTTTGGAAACTATCCCGGTAGGGAATGACCACAATATGGAGGATGGCCGTTTCCCGGTTCAATATGTTATCCGGCCACTTTCTGATCAGTTCCACGATTACCGGGGTTATGCCGGCAGGGTAGCCGGTGGGGTGTTTAGGCCCGGCGATGAAGTGGTTGCACTGCCATCAATGTTTAAGAGTAAGATCAAAACCATAGAGAGTTATACTACTCAACTTGAGGAGGTATGGGCACCCATGTCGGTTACCTTTACACTTGAAGACGACATAGATGTCAGTAGGGGAGATATGCTGGTGAAACCGGACAATATGCCTGTGGTTACCCAGGACCTGAAGGTGATGTTGTGCTGGATGAACGAAAAGCCATTGCAAATAAACGGGAAATATGCCATTAAGCATACTACCCGCGATGTACGCTGCATCATAAAATCGGTAGAGTACAAAGTGAATGTCAATACTTTGGAGCGTATTAAAGAGGATGGCGAGGTAGGATTGAACGACATTGCCTGCGTCACCATGCGTACCACCAATCCTTTGTTTGTAGATGATTACGGGCAGAACCGTCGTACCGGATCTATGATCATTATTGATGAAGCCACCAACAATACCGTTGGTGTTGGTATGGTTACCCTGAACGGCGATTTCTAAATCGGGGGCGGTTATCCCTGGTAGAGGCCCATTTCAAAGGTAAAACGGATTAAAAAATAAAGTCCCTGGCTGAGTAGCAGCCTGAATCCGGCCAACAGCAACAGCGCGAGGATAAAGGTGGCTATACCCGGCGGTCTTTTAATCCATTGTGTTTTGTTCAGGAAAGTCCTTCCACTTGCCCTTCGGTTAAAGAATGCGGGCACAGCCATAAAAATCATGGAGCTGATGATTACTGCATCATACACCTGAATATTCTCATGCTGAGGCATCTGGTCAGGTATTTTTACTGCTATCAACAGCAAGGTACCCAGAATTACAGGAGCAATAAATCTTGAAGCCAATGCCCAGCGCAGCCGTGAGCGCTTTGCACGATGGGCCGGAGCTATGGTTTCATGCGTAAAGCGGGCGCTATAGTAACCTATAGCTGCCATAATAAATAAAAAGATGAGCGAAACCAGTATCTTAAACCATACATTCATATACAACCAATTGGCTACATAGCCAAAACCAAGGTTGGTGATGATTCCTCCTACAAAAGCCCCCAAAAAATGGGCAATTCCAAACCAGGCCACCCAGATAAAATAGAGGCGGCTGCGCAATCCCGGCTTTTTCATCGGTAATATCCCCCTGAGCAGGATGATGGCTGCAATGAGTGAAATAAAGGGCCCGATAAAGGTAATTACAATGATGTTAAAGCGGTTCCATAAAGGACTGCTATTACCTACAGGGAAATATACTTCATAATAGTACAGCACCGAATCGATGTTGTAAGTTCCGGCAGCCAGAATGGTAACCCCCTGATAAAGGAGATAGATGGTCAGATACGCAAGGATAAACCATCCCAAAGAATTAAAAAGAGGTTTAATCTCTTGTTTCAGGACTCTATATTTAGGTTCGGGAGTCGGTTTGTTGATCTGAATAGCGGGAGCTTCCTCCAAACGCTTCGGGGAGCGGTGGAACCATGCTCTTTTTCTTGTTTTCCTGCGGGGTTCTTCCTGCCGGAATTCCGGTTGCGGTAAGGCTTCTGAGGATTCATCCCCATTTTCAGGAGATTCTTCATATCCCGGAATCATCCGGTTGGCGGCGAGGCTTTCGCGAGTTACAGGTCCACGTATTTTTTTGACCGGTGCTGGTTTTTTTCCGAACAATCTACCCATAGTACACTTAAAACAATGTATAAAATCAGGAGCATAATTTACCTTTTCTTGCCGTAGGTTGGTTTCTGAGGCTTTGGATTTTTGAGTGCAGGCAACTCGTCAAAAACAAAATCCATTTGTTTGCGCTGCATGTCCACATGTTTTACCTTCACCTTTACATGATCACCCAGCCTGAACTCCCGGCCATAATGCTGTCCGATTACCTTGTAATTGTCTTCATCCAGATAATAAAAATCATCATCCATGGTGCGCAGTGAAACCATGCCTTCGCATTTGCTGCCGTCAAGTTCAACATACAGGCCATATTTGCTTACACCTGAAATTAAACCGGTAAAGCTTTCGCCAATTTTATCCTGCAGGAATTCGGCTTGCTTGTATTTTACCGATGCACGTTCAGCTTCAACGGCTTTGCGCTCCATTTCTGAGCAATGTATGCAATATTCTTCATACTCATCCTTGTTTACAGCAGGCTTCCCTGCCATGTATTTTTCGAGCAGACGGTGTACCATTAAATCGGGATAACGTCGGATGGGGGAAGTGAAGTGGGTATAGTAGGTGAAGGCCAGTCCGTAATGGCCTACATTCTCTGTACTGTACTCTGCCTTCGACATGGTACGCACCGCCAGGGTTTCAATCATGGTTTCTTCACCCTTGCCCGCAATTTCATCAAACAAATGATTGAACGAACTGGCAACCCCTTTGCGTGAACCCAGTTTCATGCGGTAGCCAAGTTTGGTAACCAGCTCAGCAAATTTTTGGAGCTTTTCAGGATTTGGTTCGTCGTGCACCCGGTAAACGAAGGTTTTGGGTTTACTTTGACTTTTTTTCAAACCAATCTTTTCGGCTACCTTACGGTTGGCCAGCAGCATAAAGTCCTCAATCAACATATTGGATTCCTTCTGCACTTTCACGTATGTATCAATGGGTTTGCCCTTTTCATCAAGTATAAATTTTACTTCCTGTGAATTAAAGGCAATGGCGCCATTTTGGAACCGGACTTCCCTCAGGGCAGTGGCCATCTTATGCAATTGAAGCAGTTCAGTGGAATAGTCACCTTCTGCGCCTTCGAGCATGGCCTGCACCTCTTCGTAATTGTATCGTCTGTCGCTGTTGATGATGGTTTTGCCAAACCATTCGCTGCTGATTTTGCCTTCATCGTTCATCTCAAACACGGCCGAGAAGCACAATTTATCCTCATTGGGACGCAATGAACAAACGTTGTTCGACAATATTTCAGGCAGCATGGGGATGGTGCGGTCAACAAGATAGACAGAGGTTCCCCGCTCGTAAGCTTCTTCGTTCAGGGCGGAACCTGTTTTTACGTAGTGCGATACATCTGCAATATGAACGCCAACTTCCCATTGTCCGTTCTCCAGTTTTCTTAGTGATAGCGCATCATCAAAATCCTTGGCATCTGCCGGATCTATGGTACAGGTCCATACGTTGCGGAAGTCGCGACGACTGTTGATTTCGGCGGTGGTGATCTCTGTTGGAATGCGCTCAGCATCCTTGCGGGTGGAGGGCTTAAACTCGAGAGGGAATTCAAATGAAGCGAGGATGGATTGCATCTCCACATTATTATCGCCCGGTTTGCCCAATACGGTGATGATTTCTCCGAAAGGATTTTTCGATTTTTCCGGCCAGTCGGTGATGCGGGCAATGGCCTTTTCGCCATGACTGGCCTTGTTAAGCGATTCTTTTGGAATAAAAATTTCTACCGGCGTAGAGGCATCATCGGGAACAAGAAACGCAATTTTACCAGAAATCTGCACCAATCCAACAAACTGCGATTTGCCGCGCTCCAGCACTTCAATAATTTCACCCTCTGTTTGACGGCCTTTGCGCATGGGAAACAAGTGTACCCTCACCTTGTCGCCATTCAGTGCGTGACCGGTATTGTTGGCCGCGATAAAAACATCTTCGGATAAATCTGCTGTCATGATATAGGCTTTACCGGTGGACTTCATATCAACCTTTCCCACCACGGTGGTATGAATGATCTTATCTGCCAGCAGATCGGGATTGTATTTGAACTTGCCCCGGTTAAGTTCTATAATCGTTTCATTTTTAACCAGTTGTTCAAGTATGTTTTTAATCAGATCTTTGCTGTAATTGTCGGTAATGCCAAGTTCTTTGGCCACCTGTCTGAAATTAAAACCCTTAAAAGGGTTGTTTAAAAACATTTCCTGAACCGTTTTTAAAAACGGATTAGAAGTTACTTGTCTGGTGTGCGTTTTCTTTTTTGCCATTGGTTGGTAGTCATTTATTCAGGTAAAAGTAGCTAATTCGACCTAATAATGAGCTATTGAGGGTAAAATATTTTATATAAGTCACTATTAGAACACTTCTATAAGGCATATGGTTCGGTATGTATAAATGAATAGCAACAACAAACTGAAAAAGCTTAATGGGGGCTTTTCTGCTTTTTTTGGTTATGCGTATCGAGATGTCAGTAAGTGTATAAGAGTAAATGTTTGTCAAAATGTTAGTAGTAAATAAAAAAAGCCACTCACAACTTAATGTAAGTGGCTGATTTTGAAGCTCCCTCTGCTGGACTTGAACCAGCGACCCTCTGATTAACAGTCAGATGCTCTAACCAACTGAGCTAAGAAGGAATACTTTTCCCTTAATTGGGACTGCAAAATTAATGCATATTTTCAAATAAAC
>JAVEQP010000035.1:0-33409 GCA_034007585.1 Lentimicrobium sp.
GTCATATCACCGGTGTCAATGATGCCGTTCTGGTTTACATCACCGGCGTAAATGGCGCAATAGCCATCGGCCATCATACACATATTGCTTCCAAAAGCTTTTTGTGGGGTGTCAAAAGCGTAAACAACCGTGGGGCTGTTAAAGGCGACCGGTTGAGCGGTGCAGGTGCTCAGGCTGTTGCGGTGGCGAATGGTGATGTAGTAGTTATTACTGAATGTGCCGGGAACTTCCGTTTCTAAAAGCCCGGAAGTATTGAGCGCAACATCCGGAATGGTATGGACTATATTGTCGTAGTTGGCAGCATCACGCAATTCGATGGTAACCCTGTCGGCAATATCACCCGGAAACTGGAAACCAGTTTCATTCTTCGCTTTGCGCATGGTTCCGCCACCATTATACAAACCTTCAAGGAAGAATGTTAACTGAAGTGTTTTGGTTTGGGAAGGGATAACGATGGTATAATCTTCGGCTTCGCCATAAGAGCCTACATAGCAGGGAGTAGGATCCTGGCTATAACGCTCTGCCACCCGCATCCGGTAGGACCCGGCCGACACTGCTGCCGGTACAACAACATTTGCTGTAAGCAGGTGCGTACCTGAAGTTCCCGGAGTATTTCCCAGGTCAACGGATTCGCCGGCATCGGTAAGACTGCAGTTGTTGTTCCAGTCAATCCAGGCAAAGGCGTGTTGTGTCCAGTTGCCGTTTACTGTTACACTCACCCTTAGCGGATAAGTTTGCCCGGGGATAAGTTCCGTTGAAACAGCCGTGAAATCCGAGTAGCTGGTTGAGCCACTTGTTTTATTGAAGGTGTTCAACTGCACCTGGCTAATGTAATCGTCGGTCAAATTGGAGTAACTTGTCGTGCAATAAGTACAGTTAGCAACATTGATGAAATTCAACTTTGTTTCTGTATCAGCGCCATATGCATTGGTCACCGTGAGTGAAACCGAATATTGGCCCAGGGTAATAAACAGCACTTCCGGATGTTGGGAGGTGGCAGAGGTGCCATTTACAAAGGTCACATTATCCGGGCTAAAACTCCACAACCAGGAGGTGGGCACATTTTCTGAAATATCGGTGAATATTACGGTACTGTTTACAGCGGGCGAAGTGGTAGATGCTGTGAAATCAGCCTCAGGTGGCACTTGCACATCATAACAACTCAGGGTAGCCGACCATCCATCGCGGGTTACGCTGTAATCAGAGATGAAATTAAAAGTAAGTGCCCCTTCTACATTATTAGCGGTGACCGTTCCCGGTGATGTGGTTCCGGAATAGGTGCCAATCAACGGTGCTGAAACGTTGCTACCGTTATAGATGTAAAGCTTATCATAGTTTGTTTCAGTATTGAAGGAGGTAAAAACCATTCGGGCCATTTTGCCAGAAGAGCCGGGATAAAAGGTTTGGGTGAGGTTTTCGCTGCTTTGATAGGCGCCGGTTGCTCCGCCGGAATCATAAAACAAACCGGTACATGCCGTAATTGATCCATTGGCCATATTATACTCAGGAATTAGTCCGATAACCAATTCTTTGGTTTGTTGAACCGAATACTGGCCGGCAAGACCACCACTCAGGTCAAGCAACAGATCAACCGGTGTGCCCAGTGGTGCTGAGGCATCTGCTGTAGCACTGAAAGAGGCCAAAAGCTGTCCGGAAATCCCTAAAGTACCAATAGTAAAGGTATTTGTATGAAGTGTAAGGTATGGATTTGAACCTCCAGCAATGGAAAGTTGTGCCAGCACATTGGTTAAGGAGCTGTGTCCGTTGTTCAGACAAATAAATTGAATTTCAGCCGTTTCACCGGGGTCAAGAATGCCATCGTTGTTGCATCCCGGGCCATTGTCCAGAATAGTCATGGCTCCGATGGCCAGTTCAGGTGCGTTGGCTGTAAGGCTGAAAGAAGAGTTCCAGGCTTCACTGCCATCGGTTGCTGAAAGCTGGAAATCCACCTGGTGCTGATCGGGAATATTGTTGGCCACCAAAACAGTGAAGCCGCCCGGAATGGTTACCGACTGTCCGGCGGCAATATTGCCGTAAGCCGCATTATTGTCGGTAATGGTCAGGTAAGCATCGCTGCTGCTCAGGGTGGCCGTAACATTTACGGCTGTCTCAACGCCCACATTCTGGAGGGTAATGTTCAGTGCAGGAGTTTCATCATAATCCAACTGCCCGTTGCCATTGCCGAAGGGCGGTGCATCGCTGACCGTGCAACTGCTGAACACTACATAAGGCCCTTCGGCAGGTATTACATCTATGGTACCGATGTGGGGCTGCCGGTTTTGAGCTGTAATCACCATATCCATCAGGCCCACCTGGGTAAGTGGATCAAAGGTAAGGTTTGCCGAGCCGGTTGCATCCGCCACCAGGGCAGTAATCAGTGTGCCATTCCGCGAAAGCGCCACCGTGGCATAAGGCGTGGTATTTACCGAAACGGAGCTCATGCCGATAAGCAGCGTTGACGGATAGGAAGCAACAATCGGTGGTGGCACGGAGTAATAGATCATCAGCGAAGGATCACCAAACAGGTGATAAATTTCCCAGTAATAGGTCTTCCTTGATGAATTTGATTCTTCTACTGCGTAGTTACCGCTTACTACCATCTGACCCTGAGTAATGAACCACTGACTGGTGGCTTCACCATGATCGTGGAAAGCGCCATCATATGCACCGCGGTGGGCGGCATTGTAGGTTGGGTGCAGGGCAACGGTTTTAAAGCCTACGCCCCAAAAGTAATCTTCGTCCCAATAGGTACTGTTTGATCCCCCGATGTAGCCAACCGCGCCTTTATTGGCTGCCCTCAAAATCTCTTCACCAAAACAAGTGGAGTTAAACTTCCCCGAAAGGCAGCAGTTGCCTACCAGCAGGCCATATTTTCCATCGTTGGTCAATGCCGGAATGTTCGAAATGGTAAACGAAGGATCGGCCCAGCCACTTTCGCTGCAATGGGCGGTATAATTGCCATAGGCCACGCCGTTTGATACGTTGTTCCGAATGTTCTGCGAGTAGTTTCCACCCGAAGGCTCAGGTTGAAGATAGGTATGTGACAGGATATTGTGGGCTACATTAAAATAGGTTTCCGTGCCGTAATTAATCTGGCCGTTTCCCCAGGTCTGGTAGCTGGCATCGGCACCGGCCACCATGACTACCTCGCCCAGAAAAGAGGGATCGGGCATAGTATATTGCTCATATTGAAGGGTTTTGTCAATCTGTGGCTGTAACTGGGCAAGATTGGTTGCCGAAAATCGGCCATAAAATACTTCGGGCAAATTATCCCCGGTATATTCGCAATAGCGCAAATCGGTAACATGTGAGCCGGCTGAACCACTCCAGGCGGGAATCTGAGCTACATCGCCGACAAACAACACAAAACTTGGCGCATTATATCCGGCAGGAGGTGAATTGTAAAGGCCTTGTAAATAAGCTTTTATGGATGTAGTAGTCGTGCCTACCGCCGGGTTATTGGTGTAAGCTTCAATCACCCTGAAGCCTTTTTTGCTTTTCCAGGATACGAAGGGCTGCAGGGCGGTTTGAAACATTGGATCGGACACTATTACATAGGTAGCGGGTGCCGGGGCAATCAACCCCTCTTCCAGCCCGGAAGTTTCATGATTTTCAACCTGGCTGTAAAGGCTGTTGAAATAGGGTGAAGCTTTCGACCGCTTTAGTTCCATAGTGGCACCTATGTCGGCATGGTTAAAAGCAATCTCAATCTCAATATTTTCAAGCACTTTAAGGACGCCAGTGACCGGATTATACAGAAATGGGGATACCTGAATCCGCGCCAGCGTGACCGCGCGCATGGTTCCCACCATCTCCACACTGATCAAATCATCACCCACAAAACGATCGGTGGTGTAAGTTGCTTTATTGAAAACGAAAGGAACCTGATCCGGGTCGTCGCTTTTCGACATGGGGGGCTGTGCCGGGAACAGCAAATGATCTATTCCGAGTTCCTTCAGGTTTAGTTCCCGGTACTGCTGTCGCTTGATTTTGTAAGTGAACTCCGCGTTAAGCGGCACTTCCACTAATTTAGTATAAACCGGCAAGGCAGGTTCGCCTTCTTTTACGCGTTTGCCGAAGCCTTCCACTCCCAGCATCGTAAAAGTGCCTTCGGGGGTAACCACATCGCTGAAACTCAGTTGGGCTATCGTCGCCTGAATCCCCACACCCTTAAAACCAGATGGGATAATGGTAATCCTGTTTTTTTCATTGTTTAATCGAAAATCGGCAGCCTGAACTTGCGTATTCATCATCATAAAGGCCGCAGCCAATGACCAGAAAATTGTCTTTTTCATTTGCGTTGAATTATAAGTTGAAATATGTTGTATTATTTACGGTTAAGGTAAAAATGCCTGATTCAATATTACGAGGAAGGGGAGTAGGGAGAGCCTAAAATAATAGTGGGGTTTCCTTATGTGTAACATAGCAAACCCAAAATCTGTCCGGGAGATCAGGTCAAATATACAACATAATTCAGCGGAACTAAAAAAAAACTGTAAAATTTTTACAAAAAAATCATCAGAAAATACCTGTAACAATGGATTGCACGCTAACTGGCTGAAAATAATGTAATTAATTTAAAACCATCTAAACTGAATAATTCACAAAACAGATTTACACAGTTTTGAAAAATAATATTTTTTGTTCAAAACTCTATTACTTTAATTGCTTAGTAACTTTTCCCTCTTTATATCTTCCTCCTATGGGCCGCAAGTCAGGGCGCGACTGGGCGCGACTTTGAGTCGCACCCTGACTCCCCATACAAAAATAGATTTGTATTTTGGGTTAGCATAGGTCGATCACAGGTTTTAAAATCATTTGCCCTGCGCAATCTTATACTGCGCCTCTTTTAAAGGTATCGCCCTGATTCATATCGCCGGTTTCCCAGCCCTTGCGGAACCAGTACATGCGCTGTTTAGAAGTGCCGTGGGTGAAGTTGTCCGGCACTATACGTCCCTGGGATTTCATCTGAATGTTATCATCGCCAACGGCTGCGGCGGCATTAAGTGCTTCGTCAATATCTCCGGATTCAAGTATTTGAAGCATGCGTTCGGCGTGGTGTGCCCACATGCCGGCAAAAAAATCTGCCTGAAGTTCAAGCTTTACGGTGAGGGCATTGGCTGCATTGGTACTCAGTGAACTACGGCGGTTGTGGACTTCATCAAGTATGCCCAATTGTTTTTGCACATGGTGGCCCACCTCGTGAGCAATTACATAGGCAATTGCAAAGTCGCCCTGAGCGCCAAAGCGGGTGCGCAGATCGTCACAAAAACTAAGGTCAATATAAATTTTCTCATCTCCAGGGCAGTAGAATGGTCCACTAGCGGCGCTGGCATACCCGCAGGCCGACTCCACTTGATTGCGGAATAGAACGAGCGTGGGTTCCCGGTAAGTTTCTCCGGACTGTGCAAACAGTGCTTTCCATACCTCTTCGGTATCGGCCAGTACCACCGATACGAACTGCGCCATTTGCTCTTCTTCGGCACTTGCCTCATAGGTTTCTGACTGTCCGCCTGTATCCATCTGGTTGAGCAGTTGACTGGGATCTCCACCCATAAACCAGACAATCAATGCTATAACAATGGTTCCTATTCCGCCACCAACGGCCATTTTGCCGCCCGACATGCCGCGGCGGTCTTCTACATTTGAGCTTCCTCGTCTTCCGGTCCAGCGCATGATTATAAGTATTTTAGAAATGTGTTTCAAAGATAACAATTAAGGGGCTTATTGTTTTATTTTGAGGGAAAGTTTTTTTCTGAAGAAGGGGTTTTGGGTTTTGGGTTCTGGGTTCTGGGTTTTGGGTTCTGGGTTCTGGGTTTTGGGTTCTGGGTTTTGGTCTCCCGAATCGCTACGCTCAATTTAGTCTTTAGCTATTGGTCTTTGGCTATTGGTCTTTGGCTATTGGGCTTTGGTCTTTGGCTTTTGGTCTTTGGTCTTTCTCGTTATCGCTTCGCTCTCCCGAGACAAGTGGCTTTTGGTCTTTGGCTTTTGGGCTTTGGTCTTTCTCGTTATCGCTTCGCTCTCCC
Source organism: Lentimicrobium sp. (assembly GCA_034007585.1). Classification (GTDB taxonomy): domain Bacteria; phylum Bacteroidota; class Bacteroidia; order Bacteroidales; family Lentimicrobiaceae; genus Lentimicrobium. The sequence goes on from JAVEQP010000035.1 coordinate 6,027, forward strand.
GAGACAAGTGGCTTTTGGGCTTTGGTCTTTGGCTTTTGGTCTTTGGTCTTTGGCTTTTGGTCTTTAGCTTTTAGTCTTTGGCTATTGGTCTTTGGGTTCTGGGTTCTGGGTTCTGGGTTCTGGGTTCTGGGTTTTGGTTCCCCTTGTCTCCCCGTCGCCCCGTCTCCTTGTCCTCAAGTCTCCCCATCTCCCCTTCTCCCATTCACCCCTTCTCCCCCTCTCCCCGTCTCTTTGGTCTTTGGCTTTTGGTCTTTAGCTTTTAGTCTTTGGTTATTGGTCTTTGGGTTCTGGGTTCTGGGTTCTGGGTTCTGGGTTTTGGTTCCCCTTGTCTCCCCGTCGCCCCGTCTCCTTGTCCTCAAGTCTCACCATCTCCCTATCACCCCGTCGCCCATTCACCCCTTCTCCCCCTCTCCCCGTCTCTTTGGTCTTTGGCTTTTGGTCTTTGGCTATTGGGCTTTGGTCTTTGGCTTTTGGTCTTTGGTCTTTGGCTTTTGGTCTTTAGTCTCCCCATCGCCTCGTCGCTCTATCGCCCCGTCGCCCCTTCGCTCTATCTCCCCATCGCCTCGTCGCTCTATCGCCCCGTCGCCCCGACGCTCTAACTCCCCATCTCCCCGTCGCTCTATCGCCCCAACTCCCCGTCGCTCTATCTCCCCGTCGCCCCTTCGCTCTATCTCCCCGTCGCTCTATCGCCCCATCTCCCCGTCGCTCTATCGCCCCGTCGCCCCGTCGCTCTATCGCCCCGTCGCCCCGTCGCCAAGTCCCCCCGTCCCTTTTTCAAATCCGCAATCCAAAATCCTCGCTCCAAAATCCTTACCTTTGAGCCGCCCAATTAAACACGCTTATTTTGCCACAAGAAGAATATAAAACGCTGTTTGCCGATATTTTGCTCCCACTTCCCCTCAAGGGCTATTTCACCTACCGGGTTCCTCAGGAGTTGAATGGCCTGGTACAGCCTGGCCTGCGCGCCGTAGTTCAGTTTGGTGCAAAAAAGTTTTATACCGGGCTCATTCGTCGCATACATGAGCTGCCGCCTAAACAGGCCGCTATTAAATATTTGCTTGGCCTGGTCGACGATTTTCCGGTGGTGAATGAAAAGCAATTTGCACTTTGGGAATGGATGGCGGATTATTATCTGTGTACCGAAGGGGAGGTAATGAATGCAGCCTTGCCTTCTGCCTATAAGCTGGCCAGTGAAACAAGAGTAATACTCGATCCGGAGTATATTCATGACAGTCAGATGCTTAATGACCGGGAATTTTTGATTGTGGAGGCCCTTGATTTGAATAAAGTACTTACCCTTACCGAAGTCAGCCGCATTGTGGATGTGATTAAGGTAATCCCGATGGTAAAAACCATGATTGATAAGGGGATTGTCCGTGTAGAAGAAGAATTATCGGAGAAATATAAGCCACGTTTTGAAAAATGCATCATGCTATCCGATGCTTTCCAGGATGAACAGAAGCTGCAATCTGCCATGGACAGTCTGCAGAAAAGAGCCTATAAGCAACTGGAAATACTGATGCATTTCATACAGATTGCACGGCCATTTACCGGTGAACCCCGTGAAGTAACCCGTGCTGCTTTGCTGTCGCGGCCCGGAGCTTCTGCAGCCCAGCTTGATGGTCTGATTAAAAAAGGTATTCTGGAGCAATATCAGCGGCAATCAAGCCGGCTGATGCATTTGCCGGCCACAGCTAAACCGGCCTCTATCGAGCTCACCCCTGCCCAACAATATGCTTTTAATTCAATGTTACCTGTCGTGGAAGCAGGGAAAACCACCTTACTAAAGGGCGTAACCTCTAGTGGCAAAACAGAACTATACATCCGGTTGATTGATGAAGTGATCAAACAGGGGAAGCAGGTATTGTATCTGCTTCCTGAAATCGCACTTACCACGCAGATCATTGTGCGTTTACAGAAATATTTTGGAGATTGGGTAGGCGTTTACCATTCCAAACACAATGAATTTGAGCGCATTGAAATCTGGAATAAAGCCAACGCTCCACTTTCCGACCACCGCGAAGAGCAGCCCTATAAAATATTACTCGGTGCACGTTCGGCCTTGTTTCTGCCGTTTACCGGACTGGGGTTAATAATAGTAGATGAAGAGCACGATACCAGCTATAAGCAGCATGATCCCGCTCCACGTTACAATGCCCGCGACACCGCGCTAATGCTCGGCCAATTGCACCAGGCTCCGGTATTGCTGGGCTCAGCAACGCCCTCTCTAGAAAGTTATTATCATGCCAGAACAGGGAAATACAATCTGGTAGAACTTAATGAACGATATGGTGGCGTGAAAATGCCCGATATACGTATGATTGATACGCGCAATGAAATCCGGCTTAAACGCATGAAGTCGCATTTTTCCGGCCCGCTATTCGAAGCAATCGGTGCAGCCCTTCAGGCAGGAGAACAAGTCATACTGTTTCAAAACCGCCGGGGCTTTTCATTGCGGCTCGAATGTGAAGTATGTCATCACATACCGGGCTGCGTAAATTGCGATGTAACGCTAACCTATCACAAACACATCAACCTGCTTAAGTGTCACTATTGTGGCTACACCATGCCCGTACCTCCGGTTTGTCCGGAATGTAAGAGTTCCTCCATACTTATGCGTGGGTTTGGCACCGAAAAGGTGGAAGAAGAACTCGGTTTGCTTTTTCCTGAGGCAAAGATTGCCCGTATGGATCTCGATACTACCCGGACAAAAAATGCCTACCAGTCACTGATTGGTGATTTTGAAACGGGCAAGGTAAATGTGTTGGTAGGCACCCAGATGGTAACCAAAGGACTGAATTTTGAGAATGTGAGCCTGGTTGGCGTGCTCAGTGCCGATGGCATGATGAGCTACCCCGATTTCAGGGCTTTGGAACGTAGTTACCAGTTGCTGGCTCAGGTGAGCGGGCGTTCCGGGCGAAAAACCAAACAGGGTGTGGTAATGATTCAGACCAATAACCCGGATCATCCCTTATTGCAATGGGTAAAAGACGATGATTATTTACAGCTTTTTGAAAACCAGTTGCGCGACAGGTATAAGTTCAGTTATCCGCCTTATACCCGGCTGCTGCGTATATCCATGCGTCACAAAAGCCAGATGGTGCTCGATGAGGCTGCTAACGCTTATGCCGTTATGCTGCGAAAGCAGTTTGGCAAAGCCTTACTGGGGCCTGAATATCCTATGGTGAACCGGGTGAAAAATTATTTCATAAAAAATCTGTTGCTGAAATTGAAACGGGGACCCGAAACCCGCCAGATGAAGGCAGCATTACAACAATTGACCCGGAATTTTTTATCCGGACCAAATTTTAAAACCGTAAAAATTGTGATTGATGTTGATCCTTTATAAGATGAGAAGCATAACAGTGGATTTACTGATGATTCTAATAAACAAATTTTAGAACAATCTTCTTAAATTATTCTGAACATATCCCCCGGTATCAATAATATAATGAGCAAGAAACGAAACAAAAATAAATCTAAAAAGGGAAAACCTGATACGGAATCGGTGATTGAAAGTGATGAGTACATCGGGTTTATAGTTGGATACACTTCTAACGGGGTACCTTATGGATTGACTCATGAAGAGTGGGATAAAATAAATTCAGAAATCGAAAAGGAAAAAACGGATAACGACAAATTCGATTTACCTTTTTAAGGAAAGGGGAAAGCACTGCTGGCATTATATAGAACTTTAGATAGAAGAATTGCTAAAAGATAAAAAAAATCAATATCGGTATTTTCGGATTCCAAAAATATTTCGATTTTTTTGAAAGTTATCAGACGGGAATATAAAAATCCTTAATTTCGACAAACTATTCTGGCAATTTGAACACTGAGCCTTTAGCAATGCCCGACAGCCTACAGGAAGGTACGTTGGGGCTCAATTGTTTGGTGTAAATATAAAAATCATCGAATAAATTATAGAAAAGATGAATAGAAAAACGACACTTATTCCGGTATTGATTTTTTTAATTTCATTTTCTGTGCCACTTTTTGCACAGTCTGATTCATTAATTCGCTACTCAGATTTGCATTATCATTCCGATCTTGAAAAGATTGCCTTGGAGAATTTCATGTTGCATAATCGTGATACGTTTAATCTATTTCTCGCCATAGATGAAAATATAACTGAAAATGAGGCCAACATAAAAAAGGATATCTATCTAAGCATTTTCAAAGATTTGGCGGATAAAAAAATAGACTCCAGGAATATTAATAAAAAGATTAAATTTATTTATTCTAATGTTCATAAGAGATTTCTAACAAAGTATAATGACAATGAATACTTTCCCGAAATTTTTGAAACCGGAACTTACAATTGTGTATCAGCTTCAATGCTGTATGCGATGGTCTTTAGTAACAGTAACATCCCCTATAAAGTTAAGGCTTCTTCCGACCATGTTTATTTAGTAGCAAATCCTGGCCCCAATTCTATTGTTATAGAGACTACAAATCCGGGTTTTGAGCAAAAAATATTCAATGGAGACTTTAAGCAACAATATGTAAATTATTTAAGAACATCTAAGCTCATCAGTGAATCAGAGTATAAAAACAAGTCGGTTGAAGAGATATTTGAAGAAAAATTTAAGGAAGTAAGGGATGTAGAATTTAACAATCTTCCCGGGCTCCAGTATTACAACAAAGCCATCACCAAACTGCAAAACAATGAAACTGAAGCAGCGTTAAAACTTAGTCAGAAAGCATATTTCTTTTATCCGGATTTTCAGGTAAAATCACTGCTTTATACAACGCTACTTTTTCACATTGAGAAATGTAATTTTGACCAGGTGTCGGATATAGACTATCTGGCACAACTTTCCAGATTCGAGGATATAGATGTAAGCACCGTTGTAGGAATATTTAATAACATTCTGTATCATCACCTTCAATACACAGATAAGGAAGCTTTTTGTGATTCATTGAATGCAAGACTGATATCACAGATAACGGATAAAAGATTAAAAGATGAAATTAATTTCACTTACAATCTACAGATGAGTTATCGCTATCAAAATTCTGATAAAGTTGAAAAATATATTTCAAAGGCTCTGGTAGTGAAAGGTAATCATTACGATGCCAACGTGATAATGGAAAACCACCTGCGTAGAAAGCTTTTTGGTATCTCTAACGCTTACACACTTATGGATACAATAAACCAAATGGAGTCAAGGTACAATGATGAGGTGATAGCACTTCTCTTAAAGGAGTATAAGTTAATGGCTTACTTAAAAATAGCAAGTGCCCTTTTTGAAGAAAAGAAAATGTCAGCCGGAGAAAAATATTTACAGGAGTTTGAGATTAATTGCACGCTTCCTATTAAAAATCAATGGCTAAGCACATCGGTTGAAAGTGCCTACAGGATTGCAGCAGTTCACTATTCCATTAAAGGAAGTAAATCTTTAGCTAAGAGTTACGTAAACCGCGGTTTAAAATATGTACCAAACAGCAGATACCTTGAGTCTGCAGTTTATTGAATTACCGATGGACAGGAAGAATAGTTGAAAATAATGAAAGCATTTTGACTATTGACATGGAGAGCATTACACTTTCTGAATCAGAAGATGAGTTAGGGTGGGGCTCTTCATCAACACCAACCTGAGCGGGATAACCGCCAACCCTCAAAATCAGTTCCAAAAGCGAGTTCCAAATATTTTAGACGGTTTTATTGCTTTTATTGTAAATTTGTACCATCTTCGGCCATCTTTAATGTTGACCGTGACTCATTATATACATCACTGTTCAATGAACGGTGATCTTTTTATTTTAAAGCAAATCACATGGAAGAACCCGAAAAAATAGTCCCCGAACCAAATCATTTCATTTCCAGAGGTTGTTGCCGGCAACCCAGCCTTATCCATAAAAACGATGATATTTTCAGGCACAGTTGTAGCAAATTTGATGCTTATGACTGGCTGAAGCAGATGCCCATGCCTGGTGCCCGTATTCCTTTTGATTGTGTGGAAGTGAGGTTTAAGAATAATCGCAAAGATTTCTTCAGAACCAGTTCAGATACCGAGGTACACGTTAGTGATATTGTTGCAGTGGAGGCCAATCCCGGCCATGACATTGGCATAGTGACCCTGGTGGGTGAAATAGTGCGTTTGCAGATGAAGCGTAAAAATGTTGATCCCAATAAGGAGGGCGTGCGTAAACTTTATCGCAGGGCAAGGTTGAGCGATATTGAAAAATGGATTACTGCCGTGGAAAAGGAAGACAATACTATGTTCCGGTCCCGCGAGATAGCCAATCGGCTAAATCTTAAAATGAAAATCAACGATGTTGAATATCAGGGCGATGATACCAAAGCGATTTTCTACTATACGGCAGATGAACGTGTTGACTTTCGGGAGCTGATAAAGTTACTTGCGGAGGATTTTAAAGTAAGGATTGAGATGCGTCAGATTGGGGCCCGGCAGGAGGCTTCACGCCTGGGCGGTATTGGCACCTGCGGACGTGAACTCTGCTGTTCCACCTGGCTGGGTAACTTCAATACGGTAAGCACTAATGCTGCCCGCATTCAGCAACTTTCACTCAACCCGCAAAAACTTGCCGGACAATGCGGCAAGCTCAAATGTTGCCTGAATTATGAATTCTCAGCCTATCAGGAAGCCCTCAAAAATTTTCCACCCGACGATACGGTACTGCAAACTAAGAAAGGGGATGCTTTTACGCATAAAATCGACGTGTTTGCCGGTATCATCTGGTTTGCCTATAAAAGTGACCCCAATGCCCTGTTGTCAATTGCGGTAGATAAGGTTAAAGAGATCATCGAATTGAATAAAAAAGGGAAGTCGGTGGAAAAGCTCGAAGATTATGTTCAAAAGCAGGAGAAAAAGCCCGAGTACGATAACGTGGTTGGTCAGGACGATCTGACCCGGTTTGATAAGAAACATTAATCCCATTTAGTTACCTGTCTTAAAATATTCCGGTGTGCACATCGTTTGATTAAATGTAATGATGAAAATTCGAATCTTTAAGCCCTTTCCGTTATTGGTACTGACAGCCATAGTTATGCTGGCCTGCAGCCGTCCTGCTTTTTATGATGAAAGCCTGAGCCTGAAAGCCGATCAGTGGCCCAAAGACGAAACCCTCTCCTTTAAAGTGGATATTGCCGACACCAACAGCGCTTACCGATTTTTTATCAATATACGCAACAGTACTTCTTACGAATACAACAACATCTATTTTTTTCTTACCACTGAATTTCCCGATGGAGGCCTGGCGCGTGATACCATTGAATGTTCGCTGGCTGCCCGCGATGGCAGGTGGTTGGGTAAAGGCAGCGGGAAATACCGGGATAACCGGATTTTTATCCGTGAAAACATCATCTTTCCACAAAAGGGAACTTTTACCTTTCGTCTTAATCAGGCCATGCGTCATGAGGTGCTTGAAGGGATTTCAGAAGCCGGCATACGACTGGAGAAGCAGGAATAATGAGTACTGGAGAAAAAGGTATAATATTGAATCACTTTTTGTTAAAATAAAATGCCTAAGAAAAAGAATGCAAATCAAGGCCAGCCGGGTATAAAAACCTGGAAGCAAAGGTTTTGGAAAGTATATATTGGTGTGCTACTCTTTGTGGTATTGCTTTTTACTTTCATTTCAATGGGATGGCTGGGTTTTATGCCTTCTTTTGAGGAGCTTGAAAATCCCAAAAGCAATCTGGCTTCCGAGGTAATCTCTGCTGATCAGGAACTACTGGGAAAGTATTACATTGAAAACCGGTCGAATATTCATTACACCGACCTTTCCCCCAAGCTTGTAGAGGCCATTATCGCCACAGAGGATGCCCGCTTTGAGAAGCATTCGGGGGTGGATGTCAAGGCTTTGTTCCGGGTAACTTATGGCGTACTTACCGGCAGTCACAAAGGCGGAGGTTCAACCATAACCCAGCAATTGGCCAAAAACCTTTTCCCCAGGGGTGAAAACCGCAACTTCTTTCAAACGGCATTTCTTAAGCTCAAGGAATGGGTTACTGCCGTTAAACTGGAACGTAATTATACCAAGCAGGAAATCATTGCTATGTATTTTAACACCGTAGATTTTGGCAGCAACTCTTTCGGCATTAAATCGGCCGCAAAAACTTTTTTCAATAAGTCACCAAAAGAGCTGAACATTGAAGAGTCGGCCATGCTGGTGGGTATGCTGAAAGCACCCACTTGGTTCTCGCCGGCCCGTAATCCTGAAAGGGCATCAAAACGGCGGGAAGTGGTCTTACATCAAATGGAAAAATATGGATACATCAATGAACACACTTATGATTCTATAAGGGTAATTCCGCTTGACATGACTTCCTATCGGATGCAGGACCACCGATCGGGTGAGGCCACTTACTTCAGGGAGTATTTGCGGATGATGATGAATGCCAAAAAACCCGTGCGTAAGCGGTATGTGGATATGGTTCAGTTCAGTGAAGATTCATTAAGATGGATCAACAGTCCCCTTTATGGCTGGATTGAAAAAAATCCAAAGCCGGATGGTACCAATTATAATTTATACCGTGATGGATTGCGCATATTCACCACCATTAACTCACGCATGCAACAGTATGCCGAAGAAGCCGTAACCGGGCACATGTCAGGTGACATACAGCCTGCCTTCTTTAAACACTGGAAAGGTCGCGAGGAAGCACCTTTCGATTTTCCCCGCAATCAGGTAAAACAGGAAGCCGAAAAGCTACTCACTGCTTCAATGAAACGCAGTGATCGTTACCGAAAAATGAAAGCTGCCGGAATTAGTGAGGATTCCATTAAGCTTGCCTTTCATACCAAAGTACCAATGACAGTGTTTGCCTGGAAGGGAGACAAGGATACTGTTATGACTCCCTGGGACTCAATACGGTACAATAAGTTCTTCCTTCAGGCCGGACTGATGTCTATAGAGCCTCAAACGGGGTTTGTGCGGGCTTATGTGGGGGGCATCAATTATAGTCATTTTCAGTTTGACCATGCCACCATGGCCAGGCGACAGGTAGGTTCAACCTTTAAGCCTTTTGTTTACACGCTGGCCATGCAGGAAGGCGACTTCTCACCTTGTACCAAGATTGCCAACATCCAATACAGCATTGAATTGCCGGAAGGTGGCAAATGGGAACCCCGAAATGCCAATGATTTTAAGAAGGGAGAGATGGTGACCCTTAAAGAGGCACTTGCCAACTCCATAAACTGGATATCCGCCTTTCTCATTAAGCGGTATTCGCCCATGGCTGTGATTAAAATTGCCCGCAAAATGGGTGTCACCAGTCCGATTACTGCGGTGCCTTCCATTGCACTGGGCACCCCCGACCTTACGCTATACGAGATGGTTGGAGCCATGAATACTTTTGCAGCTAAGGGAGTGTATATTGAACCGCTGTTTGTGACCCGTATCGAAGATAAGAATGGCAACGAACTGGCCAGATTTATGCCGCGTCAGGAAGAAGCGATGAGCGAAGAGACTGCTTACCTGATGTTGCAACTGATGAAAGGAGTGGTTGAAAGTGGCACCGGGGTGAGGCTGCGTTATAGATATGGAATTACCAATCCGGTTGCCGGTAAAACCGGAACGACTCAAAATAATTCAGATGGCTGGTTTATGGGCATTACACCCGACCTGGTTACCGGCGTATGGGTGGGAGGTGAAGACCGAAGTGTACGCTTCAGAACCATAACCCTGGGGCAGGGCGCAAACATGGCGCTGCCTATTTGGGCGTTATACATGAAACGTGTTTACAACGATAAAAAACTTGAAGTTTCACAAGGTGATTTCGAACCGCCGGATAGACCACTCTCCGTAGAAATTAACTGCCAGAAGTATGAAGAACTTCAAAAGAAAAATAATTCAAGGTTTACTCCGGGGGATTTTTAACTGAAGGCGTATGGCTGATTTTTTTCATGACGATTATCGGAATGAATACCAGGCATCTCTGCTATTGCGATATAGTCTGAGTGTTATACACGGGCTAAACAATAGCTGTGTGGCTTCGCCCGTAATTGGGTATATTTGCAATACTTAAACTACCATGACTGCGGATGAAAGCGTTGGATGAAATAAAAATTCCTGTTGAGGCCCATCTGGTCGAATTTGAATCGGCCTTCAGGCAAAGCCTGAAAAGCAATGTGCCTTTGCTCGACCGCATTACCCGTTTTATGGTGAAGCGCAAGGGTAAGCAAATCAGGCCACTTTTTGTGTTTCTTTCCGCAGGAGCCGCGGGTACCATCAATGCAGCCACACAGCGGGCAGCTACCCTTATTGAGTTGCTGCATACCGCTACACTCATTCACGATGATGTGGTGGATGATTCCAATGAGCGGCGGGGAACTTTTTCACTAAATGCACTGTGGAAAAATAAAATTTCGGTATTGGTGGGTGATTTTCTGCTATCGAAAGGCTTGTTGCTTTCTATGGACAACAACGATTATGAATTGCTGCGCATCGTTTCCAATGCTACCCGCGAAATGAGTGAGGGGGAATTGCTTCAGATTGAAAAGGCGCGTCGGCTGGATATTGAAGAGTCCGTATATTTTGAGATTATTCGCAAAAAGACAGCCTCACTCATAGCATCCTGTTGTGCCTCAGGTGCCGCATCATCCGGCTGTAGCCCCGACATGGTGAAGAAGTTTCATGAATTTGGTGAACTTACCGGCATTGCCTTTCAGATTAAGGACGACCTGTTCGACTACAATAAAAATGCCGACACCGGCAAACCTGCAGGCATTGATCTGCGTGAAAAAAAGCTCACCCTGCCCATTATTTATTTATTGCAGCAGTCGGGCTGGATGGAGAAACGCCGCATCATTCATACCATAAATAACCAGAAGGATCATCCCGAAAAAGTAACCGAACTCATTGAAATGGTAAAAGCAAAGGGGGGAATTGCCTATGCCGAAAAGCGGATGATGGATTATCGCAAACAGGCGATTGATTTGCTGCATACTTTCCCCGAAAATATATACCGGAATTCACTGGAACAACTGGTTATATACACTACCGAGCGTAGGAAATAAATAATATCAGGCTTTTTTCAATGTAAACGCAAAGGTAGTGCCTACCCCCGGAGTGCTGCGTACGTTGATGGTTTGTTCATGTGCTTCGATGATGTGCTTTACAATGGCCAGACCCAGGCCGGTTCCTCCCTGTTCACGGGAGCGCCCTTTATCGGTGCGATAAAAGCGTTCGAATATACGCATAAGCTCAGCCGTTTCCATGCCGGTACCATTGTCGGTAACTTCAGCCAGTATGTGTTCATCCATGTCGAAAAAGCTGATTTTGGTGCTTCCTTTTTGAGGATGGCCATATTTCATGGCATTGTCAATCAGGTTGATAAACACCTGCCGGAGCTGGTCTTTATCCGCAATAATTAGAATTGGTTTTTCATATTGCTGATTGAAAAACAAGGTATTTTTTCGCTTTTTTGCTTTTATTTCCAGAAAATCCACCACTTCACGGGCCAGCGCAGCCACATCAAGTTTTACGAGATTTAGCTTAAGCTCACCGGCTTCAAGTTTTGAGATGGTTTCCAGGTCTTCTACAATGGCGATCAGGCGGTTAATACTGGTCTCCGTGCGCAACAGGTAATCCTTATTGATGCTGGGATCCTCGAGTCCGCCATCAAGCAGGGTGAGTACATATCCCTGGATATTGAAAATAGGCGCTTTGAGTTCATGAGATATGTTCCCCAGAAATTCGCGCCTATAGTCGGCCATACGGCGGAGTTCAGCAATTTCCAGACTCTTAGTCTTATTCCAGTCCTCAACTTCCTGATACACATGATCCAGGGTGTCGGTCCGGGTAGGCCGCCGCTCTTTTTCCTTACTGGGTATTTTTTGGCTACGTATGCTTTTATAGATGAGACGGACCTTTGAATAAATAAAGCGGTCCAGGGTATAGTGAAACAAAAAATAAGCGAGGGCAGCCAGCACGATACCTGTGGTGAATACTTTAAGCCAGACCGGCCAGTGTTCCATCAGTAAGGTATAAAATAATCCGGCCGCTACCGAGGCAATAAAAATAAAAAGAGCATTGATAAGGGCCAGTTTGCGGGGATTTGAATAATCAGTTTTCATAGAATGTGTTTTTTATACAGCAGTGGGTTTGTAGGTGTAACCAACGCCTTTAATGGTTTTTATACTGTCAATGCCAATTTTTTCGCGAATTTTACGCACATGTACATCAATAGTGCGATCGCCCACGATTACATCGTCGCCCCACACTTCACTGAAAATCTCTTCACGGGTAAATACTTTGTTTGGTCTTGATGAAAGTAATATCAACAGTTCAAACTCTTTGCGGGGCAATATAAACTCCCGGCCGCTTTTGTTAACCATGTATTTCTCCCGGTCAATTATCAGGTCATCTTCATAAGTGGTTGCGCTACTTTCCACGTACCGACGCAGCAAGGCCTGTATGCGACTGATGAGCACTCTTGGTTTTATCGGTTTGGCAATATAATCATCGGCACCGGCCTCAAACCCGGTAATCTGTGAATAATCTTCGCTCCTGGCGGTTAAGAAAATAACAATGGTATTTCTTAAAGCGTTTATTTTTCGGATGGCTCTGCAGGTTTCCATTCCATCCATTTGCGGCATCGTCACATCAAGGATTATCAGATGAGGCCGATGTTTACGAGCCAGCCTCAAGCCCTCTGTACCATCGTGGGCTTTCAGCACCCGGTAACCCTCTCTGCTCAGATTGTAACTTAAAAATTCAAGTACATCGGCTTCGTCATCAATTAGTAGAATGGTGTATTCCGGATTTTCCATGATCGGATATGCAGATAGGATAAATTGCGATAATCGATTCAAAAGTAATAAATAAAGGCCTATAACCCAATGGTTATTAAAAAACGCCCCCTGGAAACAATGAAATGGCAACATTCCCGTTTATGTTTTACTGCTGAAATTTAGTGCTATGAACAAAATATTTCTTTTGCTTACTTTTTCATTGTTATCCTTTGCTTTACATGCTCAGATACCGCCTTTAAAAACCACCCTTCCATATAGTTGCGACACACTGAGGCTGACCCATGCGGAAGAAGATCTTGGCCGCATGATCAATAGCTATCGGCAATCTAAAAACCTGCCCCCTGTGCCTTTTTCTGCTGCCCTGTCACTGGTGGCAAGGATACATGCTATTGATCTTTCCGAAAATTTCAGTTTTGGCGGACGCTGCAATCTGCACACCTGGTCAAAAAGCCCTTACTGGAGCTCTTGTTGTTATACGCCTGACCATAAGTCAGCAGCTTGTATGTGGGATAAACCCCGTGAACTTACCCTTTACGCCGGCGATGGTTTTGAAATTGCTTTTTACACCAGCGATGAAACAACTCCAGACAAATTACTGGCCGAAATGGCGCTTAATGGCTGGAAAACGAGCCGGGGCCACAATGACATCATTATAAATCGTGGTAAATGGCGTAATGTGGACTGGAAAGCCATGGGTATTGGCATTTGCCGGGGGTATGCGGTAATCTGGTTCGGTGAGCTGACTGATGAGGCAGGAGCACCCCGACTGTTGCATTAAAGTATTTGTTTGTATCTTTAGGGGCTGGTTTTAATCCTTACAACAGATGTTAAGAAAAATATTGCCTGCGCTCTTTATACTCGTTATGTCTCATCAACTGGCGTTAGGCCAGCAGTTTATGGGTGGTGTCCATCTGGGATTGGTTGGAAGCCAGGTGGCGGGTGACAACTATTCCGGATACAATAAGGCCGGAGTGAATGCCGGTGGATGGGTAAGCCTGCCCCTGGGAGCAAAGTCCTATCTGCAAATGGAGTTGGGGTACATACAAAAAGGCAGCCGCGAGAATCCCGATCAGGAAAAAGGGCGTTATGATACCTATATTATGCGTTTAGGTTACATTAACCTTCCTCTTATTTTCCGATATCAATACAATAATTATCTGGGATTTGAAGGCGGGTTTTCCATGAACTTCCTGATCCATTCAGGTGAAAGTTTTAATGGTTATGAGGTTACTTATTCTCCTTTTAATAAACAGAACATCTGCTTCACGGGAGGTTTATTGGTAAAGGTCACCGATAGAATCAGCATTGGTCTGCGCACAGAAAACTCTCTCTTTTCGTTGCGAAAAAACCGGGTAACCGGCGATGTATGGCGGTTCTGGGGTCACGGTCAGTTCAGCGACGCATTGATCATTAATGCATTTTACCAGCTTTGAGGAGTTTCCTTTGTTTTCTTTTACAAACCCAGGCTGAACAGGCTGTACTATCTTAGAGGCAAACAAATAACGCTGTAATGATGGCCCACCCCCGGCTTAAAAAAAGACAAAAACCAGACAGGGTCATAAGCTGACCTGTCTGGTTTTTAATAATTAAACCATTATTATTATTCCTGGAGTCCTGGCTCGAGTTTACGCACGTTGTAGGCTACCTCTTCACCTCTTTCGTTCCGTCTGATCTCAAATTCAACCATATCGCCATCCATGATGTCGTTAAAGTTGCCATCCATCACATCTTCGTAATGGAAGAACAGATTGTTAGGTGGGAAAGAAATGAAACCATAACCACTCTTCATGTTGAGTGTGCGGCTGCGCTGAACGCCTTCGGGCACTGGTTTGTTAATGAATTTCAGCCGGTTATCGTCCTGTTTGTCAAATAGGTTAGAGATGACCGAATCGTTCTTGTTCAGCCTGTTTTCGATGAGTTCGTGCATGGCTACAGGGTAGGTTACCTCTTCGAGGAGTTCCTGGGAAGTGCGGGTAACACTCTCGCGGCCATTCATGTCCTGATAGCGGAAATCCCAACCCAGCAACATTACGCGGGTACCAAGGGTGTTCAGTTTACGTACTAAGGGCACATAGTCGCCATCGGAAGCTACCAAAACCAGTACATCAAATTTTTTGAACATGGTAAGCTCATATGCTTCTAGTGCCAGCCAGACGTCAATACCTTTTTCTTCCCGCTTGCCGCCACGCATGCGCAGCGGAAGATAATGGGTAATCACTTTTTCACCCATCAGGATATCATCGAAAATGCGTTCGGCATACAGCTTGTTTTCGCTGCTCTGAGCTTCAAATGCGCTTAATCTTCCTCTGAAGTAATGTGAATCTACAATGTGGCATAACCGCTGGTCTACGCCTTCTTCCTTGGCAACGCGATAACGGATAAAATTGTGCAATCCCTCAATGCTTATCCTCGCGTTACGTTCATGTTCGTAATAGTAGTAGTTACTTACATGAAGAAAATAATTACCGTCGTAAAATACGCCGATCTTCACCATTTTATTTGTGTCGTTCATGGAAAATGATAAATAAATTAGTTAATAATAAATAAGATTTATGAAATGTTTAATTCAGGTATTGCATTTTTAGCTATTCAAAACAACATTCAATTACAAAAATAGACAAACACAGCTAAAAATGGCACTTAACTATTGATAAAAAGTGTTAATTAATGCAAATTATCCCTTTTTTATTGTTTTTGTCTTTCGCAGCCAGGACTTAACGGTGATGTATTTAGATTCCCAATGATTAATTCCCGGCTGATTCAGGTTCTTAAAGAAATGCATGCTGAAGGAAAACGTCTGATGGCTTTCAGATTATTCTAAGGCAAATGTTTTTTCTTTAACCTGTATTATCTATAAACATTTATAATTACGAATAAGTTCAGGCGATACAGGTTAACTACATGGAAAAGTTATTACTGTATGCCTGAACGGGCGATACCAAAAATCCTGAAATAGCTTTTGGCCTTTGTAATTCCCCGGCCTTAAATGCAAAAAGAGCGGATATGGCCGCTCTTTTTGTACTCCCCTGATTTTGGAATTATTTGGTCAGTACCAACTTAATGGTCTTGATTTCTGTGTTGTTTTGTATCTTAAGTATATAAATTCCGGGGTTAAAGTGGCTCATGTCGATGGACACTGCGGTGGGTGCGGTTACCTGTGCATTTTGGCACAATTTACCGGTATAATCGTACACGGTAAGGATAATTTTTCCCGTTAACCCCTGGATGTCAGCCGTAAAACTACTGTTTGACGGATTGGGATACACATTAATGCTTTCGCGGTTATTAAATGCTGTATTCATACAATAATCCACTGCAATATAGGCCGATTTGACCGTTGTGCTCTGAAGCAGACCGTCAGCCACCGTAAGGGTAACATCATAGGTGCCGGGCTCGCGGTAACTTACCACCGGATTTTGTTCATTCGAGGTTTCTGGAGTACCACCCGGGAAGCTCCATTGCCATGAATTAATTGCACCGGCAGAGAAGTCAGTGAATGTGATTTCTTCGTTTTCACAGACCCTTACCTGGGAAGCCAGGAAGTTTGCAAGTAGGGGTGCATGATTGCTCAGACCAAAGTAATTTACATAAATGGCCATGAGTGAGTCTTTTACCGAACGCCCTTCCCCATTTCTGAGTCCTGAGAATTCAAAAGAGCTGCCAATGGTTTTGTAAGTGCCACCATCATAGGCTATGGCACTTATGTATTCGGGAACAGAATTCTGGAATAAGGATACAGCATTACCTATGGGTGCCAGACGATCGATGTATTTATTGTCACCACTGTAACTAAAGGTAAGGCCGGCAGTCATGGTGCTGTCAATACCTGAAAGTACTTTAAGATCGTTACTTCCATCGTCTAATCCTTCAATATTAAACATGGGATGCACAGGTGTCGCTGTATTAAACACCCAGGTATCGCCACCTTCCATGTATATCTTACCGCCTCCATTCAGGAAGTTGGCCAGTGCCTGACCCTGCGGATTGGTGAGCACGGCATTGTTGGAGTAAACACCCAGACAAACAAAAATCGACTGATAAGAGCCTAAAACCAAGGGCCAGGAAGTAATATAATCAGCGGAGATTTCAAGATTGGCAAGAGATTGCCTGATTACGGTACCGGAGTTATGGTTTTTGTCGAGGTCAATGATAAGCACAGGAATTTGACCGACGACCACAGAGAAGTTGCTTGTGGCGTAGAAACCGCTGTCCGATGACATTTCAAAGGTAAAATCAACCTTGTGCCCGGGGGGTGTTGCAGGCAAAGCCGTAACGGTAAATCCTGCTGCCTGTGTTTCATAACCATCTATACTGCCATAGTTGATGCTGTCAACATTAATCATAATATACGGGTCGGATGATGAAAGCAGTCCGGTTACATTATAAGCGGGAGCGGTACCTGCATTGAGGATAGAAAGATTGAGCTGAAAAGTTTCACCCGGATCGGCTTTGCCATTGTTGTTTCCACTTTCGTCAGAAAGAGTAGATCCGCTGTACAGTAAGGTAACCGAATGTGCAACAAGCTCAAAACTTCCACTCCAGGTATGGTCTCCCGAAATAGCGGTATAATTTACAAGCCCCCGGTATTTATCTGGCACGTCTGAACTTACGCTGATTGCGAATGCATCGGCCATCTCGGCGGTTTGTCCTGCTTCAATTAAAGGATATATTTCGGTAGTATCGATAAGGGAAATATAGGGATCAGTGCTGCTCAGGGTAACCGTTACGTCAGCGATATCTTCGGTACCTACGTTTTTTAGTCCGAGGGTCAACAGCACAGACTCTCCGTAATCGAGCTGCCCATTGTTGTTGCCGGCAGCATCATTAATGGTTTGCGTGCCATAAACTACGTAAGGTCCTTCGAGCGGCATAATATCAATATCCGTGATGTATGGGGTGCGGTTAAAGGCAGTAACTGCCAGTTTCATACTCCCTACTTCGGTTAGGGTGGGTATGGAAATAAGGGCTGAACCATTATTAACGGTAGCTGTTCCCAAAATTTCTCCATTGAGGGTAAGAGCGGCAAAGGCGCCATCCACACTGCAATTTACTTCAAAAACATCAGATCCAATAAATGCAACCGGTGAATGATTCACCACAAGATTTGTGGGAGCAGCCGTGCGGACCATGAGTGAAGGATCGCCAAAAATAAGCCAGGTATCTGTCATGTCGGCTCCGGCAGAGCCGTAAGAATCGTTCATTTGAAGGCAACCATTTACAGCGATACCTCCAAAAGAGCGCTTGATATTTCCTTCTTTAAGTTCACATAAAATGTCAACCATTTCATCCTGTCCGCGCATGGGAGGATTCCAGCTTTGGTTAACGGTTGACATAAATGTTGCCACAGCACCGGTAGGTCCGTTGGCATTGCCGGCCCTGAGCCAGGCTTCTGCAAAGCAGGTGGCATTAAGGAAGTCACCATTTACACAGGCAACTGAAATAATAAAAGGCCACATGTGATTGTTGGTAAGTCCATTGACACCTGAATTTGAAAAACCGGTGGTTCCCCAGGAAGTTTGACTGCCGTGACCGGTGTAATTGATGATACTGCGACCGGCATTAACTTCCGTAGAAACCATTGATGAAGTTGGATTTCCCGGCAGGTCTTCTCCACCACGGCTTCCATCGTAAAGTTCACTCACTGCTGTATAAGTAAAGTCCATCAGGTCGGTGCGAATATTGCGTATGTGTTCCCAGTCATATTCACCATTGTCTCCCGTGCCTTCGCTCGAAGCAATTCCAAGTCCTTTTGAAAACCAATCGTTGGTAACATCCGGATTTTTTTCATATTCAATGGAGCGGATCACCTGTGTTTCTACCTGAGCTACATTTTCAGCGGAAAAGCGTCCCACAAAAACCTCGGCATAATGGTCGTTGCCTTCAAGGTAACCATAGGCCGGGTCTGAAGGTCCGCCAAGGTTGCCCGAGGTAATGGTTGGCACCTGAGCATGATCGCCCACCAGCAAAAGGAAGGTCAGTCCGTTGGTGGCGTAATAATCAGCTACAAAGGCTTTAATGGCTGCGGAATTGACTCCGATGGCAGAGACATCCACCATTTCAACCGGCACACCTATGGTTTTTTTCCAGGCGACAAAATCTTCCATGGCATCCATAAAAGGACCATGACTGATGATGAGCATATTACCTTGTTCTTCCAAAGGCGTATAACGCGAGCCATTGTTGTAATTTAAGAAATGACGTGAATAAACTTTACTGAAGTCGGCATCAATGATACCCTCTGAGGCGGTTGAAGCGCTGCGGACATTTGTCGTGGAAATACCGTTGGCATAAACTTCGAGTTCCATCTGGTAATAAACCCTTAAAGTTTTGGTTACCGCATTGTACACGAATGGATTAATAACCAAAGCCTGACCACGATAATCGCGGAAAATATAGGGTTGCCTTAACCAGGCCTGGGATTCAGGGAAAAATGCATCGCGGCTGTATATGCTGCTGTAGGTATAAGCAACTGTGGCAGGATCAATATCGCGGGTGAAATTGCCCTTTGAAGGAGCTATCTCCATGAAAGGATAATCAACATAAGAAGAAGAGACAATCCTTACCTCCATGTTTGCCTGGTCGGGAATAAGCAGTGAGGTAGTTACTTTGGGCAGGTCAGGCATGCCTTTTTCCAAAAGGGGAGTGGTGCCATCCACCTGAATGCTGAAAGCTTCGCCCCGCGGTGTTTGTAAAGGGATCAGGTTAAAGCCGGGTATCTGCACAGAAATCACCGAATGGTTTTCACTTCCCGAAATCAGGGTAGTAGTTACTCCTGTGGGCTGAGCCGCCCCCAGGTCTATCCAGTTCTGGGCATAAACAGGTGCAAAGCCAATCAATAATAGTAAAGCAATGAATGTTTGTTTGATTTTCATCGTGATGTGTTTATTTATTTTGTAATTATGAGTTTACTTAATTGTGAAGTCGTTGAAGTTTCAACCCTTATAAGGTAAATGCCCGGAGCAATGTCTTCAACATTGAATGAAAGGGTATGGTTGCCTGAGCCAAGCTGACCCTTGTGAAGCTGCCGTATCTCCTGGCCCGTAACATCCAATAAACTAATATTGAGTGCTTCCGTTGAAAGCAGGTTAATGATGAGGTTTACTTCTTTGGCTACCGGATTGGGATAGATGATGAATTGCTTCTCCAGTTGGCTTGAATGCGCATCCACCACAGTAACATAGAGTTCATCAGAAGATGCCTCGCCACATTCGAGCGGAGCGGTGACCACTACATGATAGTAATCGGTTTCCTGAGGCTCAAACTGTTGATAAATGGCATTTTCTATCGGTCCCTGAGGATTGTACCATTGGTTGCCGGCAATAGCGCTGGAGATGAGAACATTCCCAACTATTTCAATTGTCGGGGTTTCCGGGGCAGGAATGGCTGGCAGTAACAGCGTAGTATCGGCAGTTTGAAGAAATGTACTTACCTGAACAGTGAAAGTAGTGGTATCATTGAGAACGGCAACCGGATTAAAGATTTCAGGGTTTGAAATCAGGTCAGTAGGTGTCCATGCGTAATTTACAGAGCTATTGGCGTTGCGCACAAAAGCATACAAACGGGCTTCATCGCCGGCACAAATTGCCTGGGGATAAGAAAAAGCCACTGCATTTAAATCTGTAGTATGTCCGGAAGAAGCGCCTGAAGGAAAAAGAATATCATCAATAAATGCAGCATCTTGTCCACCGGTTGCGCTCTGGTCTTTCTTGTAAGTCCATTTAAAGGTATGATTACCGGCATTTACCGGGAAGCTAACTACTTCCCAATCTGCGCTGCCCGACCAGGAGCCTTTCTCAACGCCATCAATGTAAAACTTTAGAAAGTCGTATCCGCTTTCACTGGAAACAGAACGTGCGAAGGAGATGTTATCCTCAGACTCCAGATTTATAGAAATTTGAAGGTCGGTGGAAGTGTTGTTGCCAATGGCACCACTGCGGGCTGAAAAATTACCTGCATATGTGCCTAAATTGGTTATTGTCCAGGGTTTGGGGCTGTTGTTTTCCCATTCAAAAGCAGAAAAGTCGCCTTTTTCAAAGTCTTCGATAATTAAACCAACCGAAGGATTGAAAATGCGGGTATCAGTGTACAGTCCTGATTCTGTTACAAAAAATAGTTCAATTCGCGTTCCAATGGGTATATCCGGACTGATGGCTACATTATATATTGCGCTTTTAGTATTCGTAGCACCAATGTTGCCATTCACATATTGAATAAATTTAATGTCAATGCCTTCACTATCGGTAAACAGATGTGAGATGGTGTTTGCGGCAGGACAATGACCTACATTGATTACCGGAATTGACAAAACCACATTTTCGCCCGGATCCATGCGACGATTGCCATTGCCGATACCATTAAAATAATCGTCTACGAGCAAATCACTTGCCTGGAGCTTGGGAGCATTGAGTTTCAGGGTGAAACCTGAAGTCCAGATTTCAATGCCATTGGTAACATTTACCATAAATTCAGCACTGTGCTGGTCGGGAAGAAAGTCTGCAGCTTTTACATTAAATGCGGCTTCAACCATAACAATTTCTCCTGGTTGAATGTCGGGCCAGTTTTCCTGACCTTTCAAAATTTCTATGGAGGGACTGGAAGAGCTTATTTCGACACTCAGCGTCTGGCCGGCGGTATTGCCTACATTTTTCAGGGCCATGTTGAATCCAAATTCTTCACCGAACTCCGGCAATTGGTTGTTGTTGGCTGAGGCATCGTTTACCATTTGCGATTGCAGCATAATGTATGGTCCTTCCGGGGAAGCCACCATAACCGTACCTATGAATGGTTGCAGATTTTGAGCAGTAACAATAATTTCGGCTTCACCGGGCACAGATATGGGTGATAAGCTCACCAGGGCAGTGCCGGTTTCATCGGCAAGGGCGCTGCCATGCAAAATTCCATCTTTTGAGATGGCTACATAAGCATAAGGTGCTGCATTCACTGTAAATTCATCTGATTGTAAAGGCATCAGCGGTTCATAATTTACCGACATTGCCGCAGGTACACCCCAGTAGATCATCAATGAGGGATCGCCCATCAGACAGTAAACCTGCCAGTAATACAGCGCCATACCTGGAGAGCCCTGGGTAACGGCAAGATTCCCGGCAACGAACATCTGGCCCTGAGTAACGTACCAGTCAGCAAAAGTTTCTCCATGATCGTGGAATGCACGGTCGTAGGTGCCCAGGGTAGTGGATTCGTAAGTGGGATGTAATACAATGGGTCCTACGCCCACTCCAAAATAAAAATCTTCGTCCCAATAGGTGCTGTTTGAAGCACCTATATATCCAATGGCACCTTTATCCTGAGCCCGGAGTAATTCCTCACCAAAACAATTGACGTTATACGTACTGGTAAGACAGCAGTTGCCTACCAACAGGGGATATTTGCCGGCATTTTGCAAACCGGGTATGTCTGAAATTACGAAGGAGGGATTGCCCCAACCACTTGAACTGCCGTGGGCAGTATAGTTCCCATAAGCAACTCCATTACTTACATTTTGAATAATGGCCGAGGAGGAACTGCCTGAAGCCGGATAAAGATAGTTGTGACTTAAAAAACCGTGGGCTTCATTAAAGTAGTTGGTTGTGCCATAGTTGATTTGTCCATTGCCATGAATGGGGGCAAAACTGGCATCTACGCCTGAAACCATTAAACTTTCACCTAAAAAGGAGGGATCAGGGAAAGTGTACTGCTCATACATGAGGGTTTTGTCGATCTGAGGCTGCAATTGAGCGACAGTGGTAGCGGAGAAACGGCCGTAATATACATCCGGGAAATAATCCCCGGTATATTCACAATAATAGAGATCGGTAACATGTCCACTCTGGCTGAATGCCGGAATCTGAGCTACATCCCCTACAAATAAAACAAAGGAAGGTGCGGGATCTTCCGGAGTACCGGCGTTGTAAAGGCCGGTAAGGTAATCTTTAATAGAAGCGGTGGTAGTGCCTACTTCCGGATTATCGGTGTAAGCTTCAATAATGGTAAAACCTTTGCGGGTTTTCCAGTCAATGTAGGGTTGAAGGGCATCGTGGAACATTGGTGCAGAAACGATGACCATTTTTACCGGGTAGCGCGTCATGGGGTCACGCATGCCGGTGCCTGTGGGTAAAGCATTTAGAAATGTTTTTTGGTTAATTCCGAAATAGGGAGAGCGGGTACGCTCCTGCAATTCAGCGGTAGCACCATAATTACCGCCGGTAAATTTTACTTCAATCACCAGGTCTTCATATATCCTGATGGTGCCGGTAACCGGATTGTAATCCACCGGAGAAATGTCGAGGCGGGCAATGCGACTGCCACGCAGGAAGCCGAGAATTTCAGCCGAGGCCAACGGCTGGTTTTGGTAGGCATTGCGTTGATAAACCAGGCGGTTGATTGAAAATTTGCCCGGTTGATCTGCGCTTTTTGGCATGGGCGGTTGTACAGGCATTATCGGATTTATAATGCCGAGGTCACTCAGGGCGAATTCGCGTACAGTGGAGGAAATAACCTTTACTTCCAGTTCAGCACCTACCGGAATTTCGATAAGCTGACGCATTACCGGAAGTTTGGGAAAGCCTTCCTTGTCAGTAAAACTATAACCTTCTGCCATAAATTCAGTAAACTGACCTTCGGTAGTATTTACTGTAAAGTGGTCAAACGTGGAGAAGGTATTGTGAACCACAATTTGACTGAAAGCATTCTGTTCGAGACTCAGCCGGGTGTTTACATCCGGATTCAGCACCACTTGTGCATCAGCCTGAATGGTAAAAAACAAACCAAGAATAGTGACCAGCGATAAGCTAAGCCAAAAGCGTAATAATTGTTTCATATAATGAAAAAATTAAGAAAAAAAAGAGTTATCCCAGATAAAAATTAAGCGTCCACAAAACTATATATAATTAAGCACAATTGCGCTTTTTTAATAAAAAAATAAATTAGATTATAACGCTGATTTATAGATAGATAAAAAAAATAATATCACAAATGAGGTGTTTTTTGCATTGCAACGACCCTGCTTTTTAAAATATTTTAAAAACTGACAATATAAATACAGAAATCGCAGGGTTGTCCGAAAATCAGATAATCAATGGATTTTTAGCGCGGCATTGTCCTTTCCGGTCCTGGTTAAAGTGCGTGCCGGAATCCAGGCTGCAATCAGGCCGATGGCTGAAATTATAATAAAAACGTTAATAAAATCAAATAGTTGCATCTGCACCGGATAAGCATCAATTAAAAAGGATCCGCCCTGGGTATTTATTTTTATCAATCCGAATTGCTGTTGCAGCCAACTGATGATGCCACCCAACAGTAATCCGGCCATGGCACCGCTCAGGGTAACCAATATGCCTTCCGTTAAAAATATTCTCCGTATCAGCCTGGTGGAAGCTCCCATACTACGCAATATGGCAATATCCCTTTTCTTATCGAGGATAAGCATGGATAAAGATCCGATTACATTGAAAGTAGCAATGAATAAAATAAATCCCAGAATCATAAATATAGCCCATTTTTCAGTTTGCATAACCTGATATAGGGTGGCCTGTTGTTGAAAACGGTTTTTAACTACAAATGCATTTCCTGTAATTGTGCCAATCTGTTCCTGAACGGCATTCATATTCCCTCCGGGTTTCAGAGCAATTTCCACTGCCGACAATTGATTGGGCGATTCAAGCACCTCAGCAGCAAAAGATAAAGGTACAATCATGTATTTGGAATCAAAATCCTGTTGTACTGAAAAAATCCCGGCGGGCCTGATGTCCATGCGATGGAATGCCTGATCGGCTCGTGCACTCACCGGACCGGACCGCCGCGGGGCGTAAACTTCTATTTCGCGGCTATAATTATCCAGTTTTAGATTCAGGTAATAGGCAACGCCCTGTCCTGCAATGGCCAGCGGACGATCGTTAAACTTCAGCATCAGGCTGCCTTCCGACATCATGCTGTCCAGGCCGGTCCAATCCAGGTAACTGTCATCCACCCCTTTTAAAGTAGCCAGGTATTGATTGCTGCCATAACGCAGCAATACCTTTTCTTCAATCACCCCGGTTTGGGCTTTAATGCCCGGTATCTCCCGGATTTTTTCCCAGGGATAGGTGTTTTGGTCAAAAGTTTTTCCCGTGGCCGGGTAAACTTTTATTTGTGGATCAAATGTATTGTACAGGGATATGACCAATGATTCAAAGCCATTAAATACGGAAAGCACCACAATAAGCGCCATGGTACCAATGGTAATGCCTGCCACCGAAATGCCCGAAATTATGTTAATGGCATTGTGTGATTTTTTAGACTTAAGATACCTCCATGCAATAAAGATCGGCAGTTTCACCCGGAATGCATTTTAAGGATTTCAAATTATGACTTTAGCAGATTGTCAATGTTCTCAATGTAATCGAGGGAATCATCCACATAAAAAGCCAGTTCCGGCACTATCCGCATTTGCTTGCCTATCCGCAACGCAAGTTGATGCCTGATTTCCTTGTTGGAGTTCTGGATGCGATCGAAAACATCATCCCGTTTGGCAGGGCCGAAAAGGCTGAGGTAGGTTCTGGCCAGGGAGAGGTCGGGTGTTATATTCACCTTAGTCACTGTAATCAGGTAACCATGCAGGTGTTCGCTGGCATAGATACGCATGATTTCCCCAAGCTCTTTTTGGAGCAGACGGGCTATTTTCTGTTGTCTTTTGCTTTCCATTTTGCAAAGATAGTTATTATTCAGCCATACAGAAAGTCAGTTAACGGTTGCATAATCCCTCACTGCACACTTCAATTTATAACCTACAGATTGACTTCTGCTGTATAATAACCTGTATATTTGCGGCGGCTTTGTTTTTTAATAAAGTGCCGGCCTTTATGCGCAACCTGATAAAAGTAATTCGTTATGCCTATCCCTATTGGGGATACGCCCTCTTAAATGTGCTGTTTAACATTCTTGGTGTTATTTTCTCAGTATTCTCTCTGGCGGCAGTCATTCCCTTACTGAATATTTTGTTCCAGCGCGATGCCGGTGTTAGCAGCCCTCCACCCTTATCTTTAAGCTTTGATGCGATTAAGGATAACCTCTATTATCAGGTAGGCGAATTTGTTGCCAATTATGGCGAATTGCGTGCCCTTGCATATATATGCGTGGGCTTGATAGCCGCTTTCTTCTTTAAAAACCTGTTCAGGTATCTGGCCATGTATTACATTGCGGTAGTACGTAATGGGGTGGTTCGCGATATGCGTGATGCCCTGTATCACAAAGCCATGATTTTGCCGTTGGGCTATTATTCCGAACAGAAAAAGGGGGATATCATTTCGCGTATGACAGCCGATGTGCAGGAAGTAGAATGGTCGGTGATGAGTTCACTGGAGATGCTTTTTCGCGATCCCATTACCATCGTTGTTTACCTTGTCACCCTTTTCATCATGAATGCAGAGCTTACCCTGATGGTCCTTGTATTGCTGCCGGTAAGCGGACTGCTCATCGGGCGGATTGGTCGCAGCCTTAAGCGCACTTCAACAAAAGGGCAGCAAAAAATGGGTGAACTGCTTTCGGTTATCGAAGAATCGTTAAGCGGATTACGCATCATCAAAGCATTTAATGCCATTGATTGGGCTGCTGAGAATTTTAAAGGCATCAATCATCGCTATGCCCAGCTAATGATTCAGCTTTACCGCAAACGTGACCTGGCTTCGCCTTTAAGCGAATTTCTGGGGATTGCAGTTTCGGCTTTTGTTATTTGGTATGGCGGTAAAATAATTCTTTCCGGTGATTCGGGTATGGATGCAGCTATTTTCATCGCGTATGTTGCCTTCTTTTCTCAGATTATTAATCCCATAAAATCGCTTTCTACCGCACTGTATAATGTGCAAAAAGGAGGTGCTTCTGTCGATCGTATCAATCAGGTACTCAATGCAAGTGAAGTAATTACTCAAAAATCCGATGCCCTACCTATTAACTCTTTTAATAAGCAGATTGAATATCGGGATGTATGTTTCAGTTACCTGCAGGAAGAAGTGCTGCACAAGGTGAACCTCATCATCCCGAAAGGAAAAACCATTGCTCTGGTGGGTGCTTCAGGCAGCGGGAAATCTACTATGGCTGATTTGTTGCCCCGGTTTTACGACGTTACCGGAGGTGAAATTCTCATAGATGACGTTCCGATTCGTGATCTGGTAATCTCTGATGTACGTGGACTTATGGGTATTGTTTCCCAGGAAACCATTTTGTTTAATGGCACGGTAGCTGAAAATATTGCCTTTGGACTTACCGATGCCACACCCGAAGCGGTAACCGAAGCGGCGAAAGTGGCCAATGCCCATGAATTTATTATTCAGATGCCTGAAGGTTATCAGACCAATATCGGGGACCGGGGCGTTAAGATGTCGGGAGGGCAGCGTCAGCGGCTAAGTATTGCCCGCGCGGTACTCCGGAACCCGCCAATTCTCATTCTTGATGAGGCTACTTCGGCCCTCGATACCGAATCGGAACGACTGGTTCAGGATGCGCTCATCAACCTGATGCAGAACCGCACTTCTCTGGTTATTGCCCACCGGCTTTCGACCATACAGTTTGCCGATGAAATTATCGTAATGCAGCACGGTATCATTGCCGAAAGGGGCAATCACAGTGAACTGATGGCAAAAGGCGGGGTATATAAACGCCTGCACGACCTTCAGATGCTGGGATAAA